>ONDC01000032.1 GCA_900316495.1 uncultured Eubacteriales bacterium | reverse complement strand
CTGTTTGACCGTTACGGTGACAATTTCCGATTGAATGGAATTGCCGCGCTTGTCGGTGACAACGCAATAGAGCTGAATTCCGTCCCAGCTTTCGGGCGGCGTGACGGTTTCCGTGGCGCGAACGCGGTTCGGCCATGGTCTGAAATCGGTCTGCCCTTTCTTTTTGAAATACCATTGGTAGCTTAAGCCGGTTCCCTGTGCCTTGACGGAAAGGGTGAGGGCTTCGCCGAGGTTGACGGATGAATTCACCGGCTGCTGCGTGATTTCAAGCGGCTGTTTGACCGTTACGGTGACAATTTCCGATTGAATGGAATTGCCGCGCTTGTCGGTGACAACGCAATAAAGCTGAATGCCGTTCCATGAAATATTTGGGGTTACGGTTTCGGAGGGAAGCACGCGGTTTGTCCACGGCTTGAAATCGGACTGTCCTTCCTTTTTGAAATACCACTGGTATTTGAGAAAGCTGCCCTCTGCTTTGAGCGAAAGGGTTAGGGAATCACCGACATTAATGGTCTGATCGACCGGTTGCTCGATGATGGCAAGCTCCTTGACAGGCTGAGAGGTATCGATGTGTTGGAGAATTGCAGGCACATAGAATTCTGAATATCCGAGACTGAGGGGATGAATGCCGTCAATATCAACATAGTTGGTATCTGTGATCGAATGATCGAGAAGATAGGAAACCTTGCTGCAATAATTTAGATTGGCGGTGTCCAGCTCTGAGTCGTTATAAATGTCAATGACCTCAACGCCGTAGAGCTGACAGCAGGTCACGATGGCATCATGAATGTCCTGCTGCGTATAGCCATTCTTGTTCTGTTTGGAAGTCCAGTCGACATATTTGTCGCTTTCGGAATAGACAATGCTTCCGTCAATTTTTTTCCCCTGCCGTTGGGTTGTCCTGTGGGTGATCAGATAATACTGCTGCGCGTCCGGATACTTTTCCGACATGGTCAGAAGCAGCTTTTGAAGTCCTCCCATGGCAGTGCCAAGAATTTTATCATCAAGATCAGACGTGCTGTTCAGCCGCACGGAAGGAATTGTTCCTAAGGGCGCGTTAAAGACGTAGTCATTCACCCCACCTTCGGCAATGATGATATCCGGATCGAAATCCGTTACATCCGTCAGTAAAGTAGGAATATCCGTTACGTCGTTGACACCGACAGACAGAGCAGCGCTGTTCTGTCCGGCATTGATATACGGCAGTCCTAAATCCCCGACGAAGCCTCTGTAACCATTCCTCGACCCGCGGCAAATGCTGTCGCCGACAGCGAGGATTTTCTTTGTGTCGCCGATACACGCCATTACGGTGTCCGATCTGACGGTATTTCCCTTCTCGTCGGTGACCTCGCAGTACAGCTCTATACCGTCCCATGATTCATCCGGCGCGACGGATTCACCTGAGCGCGTGTGATTCTTCCACGGCTTGAATTCAGACTGCCCTCTCTTTTTGTAATACCATTGATATTGCAGCCCCGTCCCCTGTGCCTGAAGCGAGAACGCGATATTGACGCCAGGTATGAAAATCCTGTCCTCCGGCTGGCGGAGAATTTTTACAGGTTCTTCCTGCGTGTCGTTCTCAGACGGCTTTTCCTCGTCGTCATTGTCGGAAAGCAGAATGGTTGCTTCGCTGTTCTGCTCCGCTTCCGCAGAATCCTCATGAATCACCTGCTCCGCTTCCGCAGAATCCTTCTGAACAACCTGCACTGTCTCCGTGGAAATTTCATAATTCAACAAATCCGATCCGGAAACTCCGTCGGCAAACGCCATCCTACCCGCCGAGAGAAAAGCCGCAGAGACCAAACAGACCATCAGTACTTTTTTTAGCTTCAACATACATCACATCCTTATCATCAATTATTTATTGCATTTTTAGCGGACATTATTATACACGGGAGCGCTACGCCCCCAAGCATACCGTCATTGTGCGGGATTTGACCGAATTGCCAAAACGGTCGGTAATCACGCAGTAAAGCTGAATTCCGTCCCATGACGGATTGGGGACGATTACCTCAGAGGAGAGGGTATGACCTTTCCAGATGCGGAACGAATCCTGTCCGGCTTTTTTATAATACCACTGATAACGCAGTCCCTCGCCCTTTGCCATGACGGAGACAGTAAAGGAATCCCCCGGGGTAACCGTTATATTTTGCGGCTGCTGTGTGATCGCAAGCCCATTCCGTTGGGTTCTGATGTGCTGGAGAATGATGGGAACATAGTATTCAATGTACCCGCGGTTCAGCGGGTGAACGCCGTCGCCGTTTACATAGTCGGTTTCATTGCTCCATGCGCTTTTCCAGTCGGGATCGTTATCCGATTTGTAATTGAATTCGCTGAGGAAGGATGGATCGCTTGTGTCGAGAGAGCTTTCTTCAAAAATATCGATAACGCCTATATTGTACACACGGCAGCAGGCGACAAACGCGTCGTGCAGCTCCTGCTGGTTGTAGCCTCCACTGTTCGGCTCTGTCACCAGATAGACTCCGTTCCTGAATATTTTGTGGTTGATCAGAAAGTAATGCTGAGCATAGGGATATTGATTCCACATGATCAGAAAGAGCTTCTGCATGCCTCCCATGATGGTGGTGAGGTCGAGAGATTCTATGCTGTCGGCAGGCTCGTTGGGAATTTCCCCTATGGGAACGCCCCTGTAAAAATCGTTCAGTCCGCCCTCCGCGATGATGATGTCGGGCTGAAAATCCGTCACATTAGCTAACTGGTCGGGGATTGTGGTGACGTCCGTTCTGACCGTTGACAGAGACGCGCCCGAAATGCCTTCATTCCGATAGGGAAGTCCCAGATCGCCGACAAATCCCCGGAAGCCGTTCCTCGCGCCGCGACAGATGCTGTCGCCGACCGCCAGCACGGTCATGGCGTTCCCCTCTTTGACAGTGATTGTGTCGGATCTTATCGTGTTGCCGGTGCAATCGGTGACTTCGCAGTAAAGCTGAATGCCGTTCCATGAAACCGGAGGGATAACGGATTCGTTCGGATATGTATGTCCGCTCCACTCCTTGAATTCCTTCTGCTTCGGTTTTTTGTAATACCACTGATACCTCAGCTCACTGCCCTGCGCCTTCAGCGTAAGCGTAATACAGCTTCCGGGAACATAGACGCGGTTCTGGGGCTGACAGATGATAGAAAGCGGGATTTCCGGCTGCAGCGCTTCCGCCGCGGACACGGGCAGTTTCGTCGCCGCCTTGTCTTCGGTGGCCTTCGGCTTTAACAGATAGGATGCCAGCACCGTCAGCTCCGATACAATGACAATAGCCACTATAATCAGCCATCCCATAAGCAGCTTTTTTCTTTTCATTATTCTATAATTTCATCCCCGTTCCGGATCATCATGAAAAATAACACCTTGCCTGAAAAAGTATTTTACCATGTAATGCCAAAAAAAGCAAGCCTGAATTTGCAGTGTTTTTACACTTTTACATTTGCAAAAAAGTCCGGAGCGCAGTTAATTAAGAAGAAACCGCGTTCCGGACGGAATTTATTTTGACTTTTTGCGGAAAATAGAGCGAAGCAGTCTTGCCAGTCATTTAAACATGGAGTAATTGTTGGCTCTGAGCACAATGCAGCTCATGGGCGGAATGGTGACAACGCCCTTGTAGACCGAGGCTCTGCCCAGCACCGTGCGCGCGCCGTTGAAGCCCTCGGGCAGGTCGATGTGGTGCGTATTGGAGTCGGAGCGGTTGACCGCCACGAAGAGGGAGTCCCTCTTGCCCCGGCGGACGAAGGACATGACCGCGTCGAGGCACTTGGCAACCTCAAATTCGCCCTCGGTCAGACAGTCCACCTCGCTGCGCAGCTTGCCGAGCTTCTTGTACCAGTCGATCAGCCCTCTGTCTTCTCCGCCCCACGGATAGGTGGAACGGTTGAAGGGATCCTTGTAGCCCTCAACGCCCGCTTCATCGCCGTAGTAGATGCAGGGTACGCCGGGAAGGGTGTATTGCAGCACCGTGGCGAGCTTCATCTTGCGGATGCCCTTTTCGCGCTGCTCCGGCGACATCTTGGCATACGCCTGCCATTCCCTGCCGCGGTTGTGCGCGGGTTCGCCGGCGAGAATCGTGATGGCGCGCTCCGTGTCGTGCGTGCCGAGCGAATTCATCAGAATGCGCGTGACCTGCGGCGGATAATTCTCTAAGATATTGTTGACGACCTCGATGGCTTCATCGCCGGACCAGCCGGTCAGGAAGCCTAAAATAACGTCCTTGAAGGGGTAATTCATCACGGAGTCGAGCTGCTTGCCAAGAAGGTAACGCCTGCGCTGCCCGTAGGCGACCTTGTTGCTCGCGTCCTCCCAGACCTCGCCGATGATGACCGCTTCGGGGTCCACCTTCTTGGCGGCGTAGCGCAGTCTGTCAAGGAATACGTCGGGCAGCTCGTCGGCGACGTCAAGACGCCAGCCGCTGGCGCCCTTCGCAAGCCATGTGCCAACGGTTCCGCCCTCTCCGGTGTGATATTCAATAACGTCCGGCTCTTCTTCCTTCACTTCGGGAAGGGTGCTGATGCCCCACCATGAATGATAGTTGTCCGGCCACTGGTAGAACTTGAACCACGAAAAATAGGGCGATTCCTTGGAATTGTATGCGCCAAGGGTATCGTAACGGTTCTTTTTGTTGAAGTAGACCGAATCGTCGCCCGTGTGGGAGAAAACGCCGTCGATGATAATGCGTATGCCGCGCTTTTTCGCCTCCTCGCACAGTTCGACGTAGTCCTCCTCCGTGCCGAGCATGGGGTCGATCTTGCGGTAATCGGCGGTGTTGTAGCGGTGGTTCTCGTGGGCTTCAAACACCGGGTTGATGTAAATGCAGCTCACGCCGAGCGAACGGATATAGTCGAGCTTTTGGGTGATGCCCTTGAGGTCGCCGCCGAAGTAGTCGGAATTGGTGATCATGCCGTATTCATTCGGCGCCCAGTCGGGCTGATCGCCCCAGTTCTCATGAATCTTCCTGCCGTAAGGAATGTTCTCATGCACCTCGCCGGACTTGCGGAAGCGGTCGGGGAATATCTGGTACATAATCCCGCCGGCAAGCCAGTCGGGGGTCTTGAAGGTGCTTTCATAAACCGTGAGCTGCCACGCGACCGGCTGCATTTGCAGCTCGCCGAGTCCGGAACGCGTGCGCCCCAGGTACTTGGTGCCGGACGAGGTGGAAAGCTCAAAGTAGTAGTAATTCAGGGAAGCGTCTTCGGGGGTGTAGTCGACCTCCCAGTATTCAAAATCGTCGCCTTCCATGCCGCACCAGAAGAGATTGCCTCTGTCTACTCTGTTTTCATGCTCGTTGTGAATGATGAGCGTTGCCGCCGTGCAGCAGAGATAGCGCGGCAGACACACCTTGAAGTGAACCGGCGTTCCGTTTGCGACGGCTCCCGTTGGCTTGCGGTAAAAAGGATCGCGCGAATTGAAAAGTGTCTTTTTCATACGTATCCTCCTGATTTAATGGTCAGTGGTTAGTGGTCAGTGGGGAGCGAGGGAAGGCGCCTGCGCCTTGAAAATATATTTTTCAAGGGCGAAGCCCTTCCTATTACTATTATCAGTTATCTATTCTTTATTCTCTACTCTCTTTTACTTCTTGAGTCCCCAGATGTTCTTGGCGTAGTCCTCGATGGAGCGGTCGGCGGCGAAGATGCCGGACTGGGCGATGTTGACGAGGCTCATGGAATTCCATCTGTACTTGTCAAGGTAGAGGGCGGAGGAGTCGTTCTGCGCTCTGCAATAGTCGTTGAAGTCGGCGAGAACCATGTATCTGTCCACGTCGAGCAGAGAGCTGACAACGTCGTGGAACTGCTTGCCACCGAAGCCCGCGCTCATGAAGTCGATCGCCTTGTGAAGCTCCTGATTGTTGTTGTAGCAGTTGCGGGGAACATAGATATTCTTATGCTTTTCCGCTTCGGGGGTGGACATGCCGAAGATGATGATGTTGTCGTCGCCCACCGCCTGATGGATCTCGACGTTGGCGCCGTCCTCGGTGCCGAGGGTGATCGCGCCGTTCATCATGAATTTCATGTTGCTGGTTCCGCTGGCTTCGGTTCCTGCGAGGGAAATCTGTTCACTGATCTCCGCCGAGGGAATGAGCTTTTCGGCAACCGTCACGCGGTAGTTTTCGAGGTAGACCACCTTGAGCTTGCCGTCTACGCGCTTGTCGCTGTTGATGAGGTCGGCGAGGGTGCAGATGAACTGGATGATCTGCTTGGCGAGGAAGTAGCCGGGAGCCGCCTTTGCGCCGAAGATGTAGGTCTTGGGGGTAAAGGGCGCGTTGGGATTCTCCAGCAGCCATTGGTACTGCGCCAGAATATGCAGCGCGTTGAGGTGCTGTCTCTTGTACTCGTGCAGACGCTTGACCTGCACGTCAAAGATCGAATCGGGATCAACCGAGATGCCGTTGTTCTTGAGGATGTAATTGGACATCTCGATCTTGTTGCGGTGCTTGATGGCAGCCAGCTTGTCAAGCACGGACTTGTCGTCCTTGTACTTCATGAGGTTCTCCAGCTTGGAGGCGTCCTTGACGAAGCCGTCGCCGATGAGGTCGCTGATCAGAGAGGCAAGGCCGGGGTTACTTTGGTTGAGCCAGCGGCGATGGGCAATGCCGTTGGTGACATTGGTGAATTTCTCAGGCATAACGCTGTAGAAATCCTTGAACACGCTGTCCTTGATGATCTGGCTGTGGAGAGCCGACACGCCGTTGACGTGGTGGCAGGCAGCGACGCAGAGGTTTGCCATCTTGACCCAGCCGTCGCGGATAATGCTCATGCGGGCGACCTTGTTGTAGTCGTAGCCGGTCTTCTGATCCATCTCGGCGCAGAAGCGGCGGTTGATCTCGCAGATGATCTGATAAATGCGGGGGAGCTTGGACTTGAAGAGATTCTCGTCCCAGCATTCCAGGGCCTCGGCCATGACGGTGTGGTTGGTGTAAGCCATGACCTTGGTGGTCATTTCCCACGCCTTATCCCAGTCAAAGCCGCACTCATCCATGAGCAGGCGCATGAATTCGGGAATGGCGAGGGTGGGGTGTGTATCGTTGATGTGGATCGCGTTGAATTCGGCGAAGTTCTCCATGGAGCCGCCGTGTCTGCGCAGGTGGCGCTTGACGATGTCCTGCACCGAGGCGGAGACAAGGAAGTACTGCTGCGACAGGCGCAGGCTCTTGCCCTCGATGTGGTTGTCGCCGGGGTAAAGCACCTTGGTGAGCATTTCCGCCATGGCGTTCTGTTCCATCGCGCGCATATAGTCGCCCTCGTTGAAGAGCTTCATGTCGAAGTGGGGACACTCGGCAGCCCACAGACGCAGGGTGGAAACGCCCGCGCCGTCCTTGCCGGCGCACATCATGTCATAGGGAACCGCCTTGATGATATTGTAGTCCTTGTGCTCGGCGTGATGATAGCCGTTGTTCCAGCTTTCGTCCACTCTGCCGTTGAAGCGGATGTCCACGGCGTCCTCGCGGTGGGGGATCATCCACACCTCGCCGCCGGGCAGCCAGAATTCAGGCAGCTCGGTCTGCCAGCCGTCGATGATCTTCTGGTTGAAGATGCCGAATTCATACCGCAGCGAATAGCCCATGCCGCAGTAGCCGTCGTTTGCCAGACCGTCGAGGAAGCAGGCGGCGAGTCTGCCGAGACCGCCGTTGCCGAGACCCGCGTCAGGCTCCTGGTCATATATTTTTTCAAGGGTGGTGTCGTAGTCCGCCAGACACTGAGAGACCACCTTTTCCAGATTGAGATTGTAGAGATTGTTGCGGAGGGAGCGTCCCATGAGGAATTCCATGCAGAGATAGTAAACTCTCTTGCCGTGGTTTTTTTCGCATTTGGCGACAAAATCCTTGCGTGCCTCAAAGAGAATATCACGCACGACGAGCACGATTGCCTTGTAGATATGCTCGTTGTCTGCGTCCTCCGGCTTCAGCCCGTAGTGGTGGGAGAGCTTGGAGTCGATAAGGGACTTCATTTGCTTTGCGTTCAGGTTGTTCATAAATAAGCCTCCGGGTTATTTTATCATGCGGCAGTCTTTCCTTTTCAGAAACTCCCTGAAAAGCCGCATTTCAGGGGTTGACCTATATATTTTAGCATATTTTCAATATAATTTCAAGAATAAATATTACAAGATACTTTCTTATATTTGTGCATTCTTTATATTATGAATAAAGATTAGTGGATTATATCTATTGCAATTGTATATTTTTACAAAACTGTTATCAAATTGTCACAAAAATGACGTTTTCCGCCGGAGACAATGGATTATTTTGGGAGTTTTTTATAAGCAGAGTGGGGGAGAAAGAGAAAAAACGCCCCGCAGAGAGCCGGGGTGGCTTTCTGCGGAGCGAAAGGATTCGGTGGGTTTGCCGGCGCGGACTATTACACGTACTTGACGGTGGCAAGTGGCTGGTAGATACTTGTCCACATCAGGTCCTTGCTGATCTTTTTGTCGTCCTTGTAGCGCACGCGCCAGATTTCGACGGTCAGACCGGGGTCGCCCCATTCGATCTTGCCTCTGGGCTTGCCGGTGGTTGCCTTCTTTTCCACCACGGTGGTCTTGACCATCTTGATGGTCTTGTTGTCGAATTCACAGCGGTAGCCGTCGTTTGTGCCCCAAATCTGGCAGGTGATGGATGCTTTGCCGTCAAACTTCTTGTCGGAGTTCTTGTAGATCATCTTGACCTTGACCGGATAGCTCTTGCTGTTCTGGAATTTGAAGTCGAGCGTACCCCAGTTGACGGTCGCGTCCTCGCCGGGCGTTGTCCAGTAATGCACCTTGTACATGTGGTTGGTGCGCTGGGTGATCTCCAGATCCGCCTTGAACGCCGCCGAGAAAATCGCGGACGATACCTGACAGATACCGCCGCCGACGTCGTTGGTCGTACCCGTGTTGGTGTAGACGGTCGCCACCGAAAAGCCGTTGGCCTCGGTGCGTTCGCCCACGGTGTCGTTGTAGGAGAAGATCTCGCCGGGCTGCAGGATGTAGCCGTCCTCAAAGCTGCCGTAGGTGTTGATGCGCTTGGAGGCATTCTTGATATTGGCGGCGCGCGTTTTGTTTTCCGCGCTGAAGGCGGTGGTGGTTTCCGCTAAAAGATCGGGACAGTAGGGAGCCTTCAGCTCGACCAGCGACACCTTTGGCTGAGTGAGCTTGAGCTTGATGGTCCATGTGTTGCCGCCGCTCTCGATGGTGGAACGCGCGGATTTCAGATTGAATTTCTTGCCCACCACATCGGGATTGAAGATGGTGGTGCCGTTTTCGTCCACATAAGAGGTCGCGTCCTTGACCTCGCAGACGACCTCCTTATAGATTTTGTCGATGTTTACGTCGGGCGCCTTGGTGGTCACCAGCTCTTCGACAAGGCTTTCCTCGTAATTGCCGGTTTTGATGCGCTCAAGGATCTCTCCCATCAGGCTGTTTTCGTCAATGCCGACGCCGTCGGAGCCTGCCTTGATGATGAGCTGATCCCCCTCGATGGTGTAGGAAGGCTTGACCATCGTGGTGCCGTATTTGTCGGAAATACTGTTGAGCAGCGTTTCCATCTTGGTCTGATTATAGAGAATGTTCTTGAAGGTGACAATCGTGTTCTTGATGTCCTTGCCGTCGAGATCCTTCTTGGTGATCTCCTTCTCGGAGCCGTCGGCATCCGAGGAATAATTGAAGCCGTATTCTCCCAGATTGAGCATGAACGGCTCGCCGTTGACTACTATTTTAAGCGTTTTATCGCTTAACTTGTTTCCGATGACGCTCTGAAGCATTTTGGTGGTATCGGAGCCTTGAATATTGACAATGGAATTATCCACCCTCACCGGATTGTAAATGTGGACTGCGGTAAAGTAATAGACCGCAAGTGTCACGACTGTTACGCATGCCGCGACAATTCCCAATACCTTGAGGCGCTTCTGCGTGCGGTGACGCCGCAGGCTGACCGAGTTGTTTTTTTTCGCGGTCTTGCCGTAATGCTCCTCGTAGTAGGAGCCTTCTCCGTTTCCTGTGCCGAGATATTTGGCGTAAATCGGAGGAATCGGCTCAGGCGTGCGGTCGGCGGGACCTCTGTCCCTGCCGTAATAATGATCCGCGTCGTCATAATCGTCGCCGTAGTCGTCGGAGGGGTCGTAATCGTAGAAATCGCCGCTCTGTCCGGTGGGCGCGCCCATGCGCTTTCTCTTTTTGCGCGCGTCCTCGGCGTAACGGTCGTAGCGCTCGGACTGCGTTTCGTGCCGGCGCTGTTCGGGAATCACGTTGCGTGAGGCGGAACGGCTGTGGCGTGCATCTCCGCTGTAATAGGCGGGATCCTCGAAGTCGTCGTAGTTCACATTGCCGTAGTGATCGTCGGAGCCGTCGTTATAGCCGCCGCGTCCGCGGGAGCTGTAATGGTCATAGCCACCGCCGAAGTCGTCGTCAAAGCCTTCGTCATAGCCTTCGTCATAGCCGCCGCGTCCGCGGGAGCCGTAATCGTCGTAACCGTCGCCGAAATCGTCGTCGAAGCCGTCGTCGTAACCGCCGCGGGAGTCGTAATGGTCATAGTCGTCGAAATCGTCTGCCATACCGTCACTGTAGCTGCCGTTGTAGCCGTCATTGTAGCCGCTGTCAAGATCGTCGTCAAAGTCATCGTTGAATCCGTCACCGTAATATGCGCCGCCGGAGCTGCTGTTCCTGTCGTCAAAATCGTCATAGCTTCCGCCGTAGTCCGTTCCCGCAAAATCGTCCTCAAAATCCTGCGGCGCGTCGCCGTCAAAGCGATAACCGCCGCTTCCGAAGCTCCCGCCCATCATCATGCACTCCTTTTCTGAGATTTTAAGGAGAGTGTAACCGAAGGTACAGACTCTCCCACAAATAAATAGTACCGCATTTCTCCCCGAAAAGCAAGTCTCCCGCCGGACATTTCACATAAATTTTAGTTTTCGTTTTTATTTTTTTAACCGTCCCTCAAAGGCGGCATAAGGGGGAGCTTCAGCGCTTGGTTGCCGCAGATGGAGAGGTATTCTGCGAGGTCTGTTCGGAGGTTACAAATCAAGACAATAAATTTACAATGCTGTAACAATTAATTTGAAATTGCTTAACCCACCGTTGCTCTTATCCACTATAATAATTATGGTAATGGAAAAGATTAGGTTGTGTTTGACTACGTTGAGGAAAAGGTGATTCCAATGAGAGGCAAGGGTACGGGAAAGTATTATGCCCCGGTTTACAGGGCGAAAAAATCCCCCGCAAAGCTCAGACGCATCAGGCTGTTCAAACGCTGCGCTGTCATAGCGGCGGCGGTCACCATTGTGGCGGTTTCTATCGCGGCTATCAAGATCAGCAGTGACGACAGCGCTTCATTCGTCAAGGTGGCGGCTTCTGAGCAGCTGCTTGTCGGAGTATCCTCCTATCCCCGTATAGTCGACCAGTCCTCTCCCTTGCCGGAGGATTATGTCCCCGAAAATCTCGTGGCTCTCGGCACACTGCCGAACGGAGAAAATGTCTTTCTTCGCGCCGACGCAGCCGAGGCGTTTCTCACGATGTGTTCCGCTATGTCGGAGGACGGATTGGGAATAGTTCCGGTCAGGGGATACGTTTCCTATGAGGATCAGAGCAGCCTGCTCACCGAGACGGCCGACAGGCTGGTCGCCGAAGGCGCAACCGCTGAGGAGGCGAAAAAGGCTGCCAAAGCTGAGGTGTTTGCCCCCGGAGAGGATGAAGCGCAGCTTGGTACGTCCATAGACGTTTCCGTATCCGCCGAAATAATGGATCAATTCGTGCTTACCGAGCAGTTTCAATGGATAGCCCGCAACGCCTGCCACTACGGGTTCATTATCAGGTACACATCCGCCAATCAGAAATACACAGGCGTGGAAGAAAGACCATGGCATCTCAGATACGTCGGCAAGGAAGCCGCTGAATTTATGGCGGCTGAGAACAAGTGCCTGGAAAGCTACATAAGGATTGTCAAAGCGGACAATCCCGACGCAAAGGAAGAGGCATAATGTCCCTTTGTCTATAGAACATAAACCTTCGAAGAGATCAGATTGATGGATCCTTCGAAGGTTTTTTCAGATCATCGGTGAGAAAAAAGGAACCTGCGCGGCAATGCGCGGGTTCCTTTTAAGCTTGATGTGATATGTCGCTGTAGCTTGGGGTAGCTTATTATCTGCGCACGTAATTCCTGTAATCGAAATCACCGCGCTCCAGACCGTGGATGAGAATCTCCGCTGTCGCCATATTGGTTGCGACGGGAATGACATGCATGTCGCACATACGCAGAATGTCGATGTCTCTTGGCTCGTTCGGCTTGGGGGTGAGGGGATCGCGGAAGAAAATCAGCAGATCGATCTCATTGTAGCCGATGCGCGCGGCAATCTGTTCTCCGCCGCCTGCGGCGCCGGGCATAAAGCAGTTGACGTTGAGACCTGTCGTTTCTCTGATGATCTTGCCGGTCGTGCCGGTGGCGCAGAGATTGTGACGGCTGAGTATGCCGCAGTATGCTATGCAGAACTGTATCATCAGTTCCTTCTTGTCATCATGTGCTATCAAAGCAATATTCATAAATGTCCATCTCCCAACTTTGTGATTTTAAAATGCATGATCTATATATATTATTAACGGCTTTCACCGGTTTTATAAATTACTGCGTCAGATCGACAACCGGAACGACCGTCCGCTGTCGAGCGGCACACGCATGCCCGCCAGTCTGGCGGCTGTGTCGCGGGCGTATCGCATCAGCTCGCATCCGGTATCGGGCGGTTGCCCCGACAGCACCGCCGCAAGCGCCCTGTTGTCATGCGGAAGCACGCCGAGCAGCCTTGCTCCCACCGTGTCGATGCACCTGTCTATGTCCTGCACCCCGCCGAATTTCATCAGCTCAGGTGTGAACCGCGTGAGCAGCAGGCGGATGGCACAGGGACTTGTGGTCTGCGCCGCAGCCTTCCGTATCAGGCGGCAGAGCTTTGAGGCGTACCCGAGACTCACCGTGTCGGCACGGGAGCAGATGACGAACATGTCAAAGCAGCCCGTCATGCCGCAGTCAGGAATCGTTCCCGCCGGAATATCTGCCAGAACATCGTATTCGCGTGAAAGGCTTTCTATGACACGCCTTACCTCCACCGAGAGAGGGGAGAGGGGGCGCTCCGGAAAGGAGGCGGCCGGAAGCAGCTTCAGATGATCGCTGCAGTCGGTGAGCGCATCCTCGAGCTCGCATCCCCCGTATACGACGTCATGCAGGTTCATCACCGTGTCTGCGTCGGCTCCGAGCATACAGGCGAGCGTGCCGCTGAATCCGCAGGTATCGACCAGCGCGGACGGATGATGCGCCGCCGCTGCGACATATACAGCGGCAAGGGACGTTCCCTGACCGCCGAGCGGGGAAATAAACGCGATTTTTTTGCCCATTGAAGCTCTCACCTGCCTGCCGTCTGTCTTTTGCCAAATGACGTCGTCAAAACGACCCGGCAGATTTACAGAAATATCCAGTTATTTGTATGATAGCACAAAATATTTAATATGTCAAAGAAAAATTTAATTTTTTTGGCAAACACACTGCAAAAATCGTGACGAAAATTTTCGATGATATTTGGTTGTTTTCCATATCGGAAAAAATCGAACCGTCGGGGGGGGATGGCGCTATCCTGTTACCGTTTCGGCGGAATCCTCCCATGTCACGATGCCGGAGTCGCTGATAACAGCGTAACCGGCAGTCTTGGCGGAGAAGAAATACTCGTCGAACACATCCCTCGCCACCTGTGCCATAACCTTTCCGTGTCCGCACTTTTCACCGATGACGGCGACAGCGATCTCCGGGTCGTCATAGGGGGCGAAGGCAATGAACACGGCGTTCGGGGATTCGGTCTTGTTGTCCCCGCGCGAGGATTTGTTGGTATCGGCGGTACCTGTCTTGCCTCCGATTTTCAGCTGGTAGTTCTCGAAGGTGTCGGACGCGGTACCGTCCTCCGTAACGCTCTTCATGCCCAGCTTTACGATGTCCATCATCGTTTCGGACGCATCCATTTTGGTGATGATCGTCTTGTTGATCTCGGCGTCCTCGCGAACCGTCTGGTTCATGTCGTAGGACTTGATGGTCTTGATCAGGGTGGCGGAGTAGCGTGTGCCGCCGTTGGCGAGGGTGGACATATAGGCGCAGATCTGCATGGGCGTGAAGCGGTTGTCGCTCTGTCCGATGGCTGCCTGCATCGTGTCACCAAGGAACCAGTTCATGTTGCGGCTGGAGCGTTCCTCACGTCCCGCTAAAATGCCAATGGATTCGCCCAGACCCACGCCGGTCTTGGAGCCGAGCCCCAGCTGCTTGCAGTAGTAGTTGAGTCTGTCTATTCCCACACGCTGCGAAACGGTATAGAAGAAGATATTGCAGGAGACGGAAATCGCCTGTGTGACATTGACGCTGTGGTGTACGCCGTCGCAGATGAACATTTTGTTTCCGTATTCCTCAAGAATCATGTAGCCGTTGCAGGTGATCTTTTCGTTGCGGTCGATGCCGTGTTCCTTCGGTTCGCCCTTGCCGCTTGCCTTGTAGTTTTCATACTCCTGCAGGGCGGCGAGTGCCACCGCCGGCTTGAAGGTGGAGCCGGGGGCATATCCGCCGCTCAGCGCGCGGTTGAAAAGGGGGGTATCGGGATTCTTGCTCAGGTCGTCGTAATCCTGCAGGTAAGTGCTGAGGTTGAAGGAGGGATAAGTCGCGGCGGCCAGCACTTCAAAGGTCTTGACCTTCATGACGACTGCGGCGGACGCGTTCGCGTCGGCTCCGCCGCCCTCGATCCCCTTCGCTCTCTGGGCAAGGACGATGTTTTCAATGGATTGCTGCGTTGCCTTTTGCAGGTCGGCGTCCAGGGTCAGCACCACGGTGTTTCCCGCCTTTGGCTCGCGTGTGTATTCTGTATAGATGACGTTGCCCTTGCTGTCGTGACGCACCTTCTTGATGCCGTTCTGACCGCGCAGGGTGTCCTCGTATTCCTTTTCCACGCCGAATTTGCCGACCACGTCGTTGTAGCCGTAGCCCTTCTTACGCAGGGCTTCAAATTCCTCGGCGTATATCTTGCCCGTAATGCCGATCAGATGGGGCGCGATGGATCCGTCGGTGTATTCGCGTATCGGCACGATCTGAACGGTAACGCCGCGGAAAACGCTGGCGTTTTCGGTGACGATCTGCATGGTGTTCTGCGAGATGTCGCCCGCGAATGTGAAGGGGTTGGATGAGTTGAAGCCCATCAGCTCCATTTCCAGCCGGACGCCCATGATGATTCTTGCCACATCCGGGGCAAGCCCTTCGGTTTCGTAGCGATCCGCCATTTCGTCAAAGCAGTTTTGCGCGGTGGCGTAGGTCTGCAGCTCCAGCATGGTCTCCATCTTGCGAATGGCCGAGGCGCTGTTTTCGGCAAAGGAGACATTGCCCATCCTATCGACGATCAGGGGACAGGAGTCCTCCCACTTCTGGGAGCCGTCCTCGTTTCTGCCCTCGTTCTGATCGACAATGCGGGTAAGTCTGTAAATGATTTCGTTGCGCTGGGGGTTTTCCAGTTTGTTGAATTCCGAAGCCTGTATAATGATCGCATAGCCCATGCGGTTGCAGGCGATGGTTCTGCCGTAGCGGTCAAGAATCTCGCCGCGCGCCGCCGTCACCTTGATGCTCGACGCGGTGTAGGAAAGCGCGGAATCGGCATAGGTGCGGTAATTGAAAATCTGAAAATCCGCCAGCTTGAATATGTACGCGCTGAGTATGGCGAGTACGATGACGACCAGCGCAATGCAGCGCTTATAGATCAGTTTTGTTTCCAAATGTCAGGCTCCTTTCCCCAAAAATCAATCGTCGTAAAGCCTGGTGGTAATCGCCCTGTTGAAGTAGAAGAAGGCCGGCATTGTCGCGGTGGAGTAGACGGCTCTCGGCAGGAGAATGTGGACGATAAAATAGAGAAAATCACTGCTGCCGGAAAGGAATAGCCATTGGGCGACCGAGGCGAGTACCGTTGCCGCAAATCCCAGCAGCACAGACGTGACGATGTTGTTCCGCATCAGGTACATCACCAACAGCCCGCAGCCGTAGCAGATCGAGAGATTCACCAGCGCGTAGAAGCCGAACGGCGCCGTGCTTCCCGCGTCAAGGAGCAGTCCCGCCGCCATCCCGAACCACATTCCCACCATATCGCCCTCCAGAAGCGCGATGCTGACGGCGCAGACCGTCAACAGCATGGGTCTTTCGCCGAAAAACGCCGGCAGAAGCGACGGTGTGAACTGAATGATGTAAACCAGAAACAGTTCCACGCCGTATACGATATACTTTTGCGTTCTTCCGCTGAGTCGCAGCATGGCTCACACCCTCCCTTTCTTTGTATGATAAGCGTAAGGAGTGAAGCGTGTGAACGCTTGGCCCTTACTCCCGGCTCTCCGTCATTCATTGCCCGATGAGGATTCGTCGGTTGTCTGATAGCCCTCGATGGAGTCCTTGCGAATGCTGCGCTGCCCCTCGAATTCCGTGATGATGAACACCTCGGTGCAGCCCTTGACATCCGAGGCGGGCTCCACCACCGCATAGAGCGATATATTCTCCGATTCGGCGCGTATTTCCCTGACGTTGCCGATGATGAGATTGGCGGGGAACACCGAGCCGAAGCCGGACGTGACAACGATGTCGCCTACTGTCACCTCGCAGTCGCGGGACAGATAATTCAGCCGCGTGCAGCCCTCCTTCGCGGAAGAAAGCTCGCCGAAAAGAGTGCCGCCGTCGCGGGTGTCCTTGTCGACCGCGCCGACCTCCAGACCGGGGCTGAGAATCGTGGTGACCTTTGACGAGGTGACGCCGAGTCCGGAGATGTAGCCCACCAGACCGTCGGCGGTGATGACGGGGTCATAAAGCTCCACGCCGTCTGCGGAGCCTTTGTCAAGGGTGAAGCCGGCGTAATAATCGTTTGCGTCGCGGGAGATGACGGTGGAGGCGAGAAACTGATACATATTGTTTTCTTCCTTGAGTCCCAGCAGCTTACGGTACTGCTCGTTCTGCGCCTTAAGATCATCGTAGTCCACCGTTTTGCGGTTCATCTCGCGCACCTTTTTCTTAAGCAGCTCATTTTCTGCGCGGATCTGTTCGATGTCGTCAAAGTTGCCCGAGAAAGAGCTGAAGCCCGATGAGATCATGGCGCTGACTCTCTGAACAGGCTCGGTGATGATGCCCGCTATGGAGGAAACAAAGTCGCTGCGTCCTCCCGTGCCGATGGAATAGACCGTTATGCAGGTCATCACAAGCACCACGGTGAGGAATATTCGCAGATTGGAATCCCTGAAATTGAATCTGTTGCGCAATTCTCCATGCCTCCCTATCAGTTAGCCGTATCAGGGGATTGTACTATCGTAAGATAATCGAAAATGGAACACTGGCAGGGCTTTGCCCTGCACCCGTCAGGGAGCGTGGACTACGCCCGGCGGCTACGCCGTCCCCCTGGATCCCGCGCTCGCATTCGCTCGCTGATTATGCGCTGCGCGCTTTTTTATTTTTTGTTTACTATTTGCAATTACCTGAGTCAGCCGTTTTGTTTTCACCGGCTGACACGCTCAGCTTCTCACGCGCCAGTAGGAATTCTCGCTGATGTCGAGCATTCTGCCGGTGCCTTCAGCGACGCAGTCGAGGGGATGCTCGGCGACGTTGACAGGCATTCCCGTTTCCTGGGAGATCAGCTTGTCCAGACCGCGCAGCAGCGCGCCGCCGCCGGTCAGCATGATGCCATGGTCGAGAATGGGCAGACCGTCGACAAGGTTCCTGCCCTTGATGGCGACCGGCTTTTCCCCGTGAAAGGGGAAGGCGGAGCCGGCGCTGATTTTCAGATCCTCGGCGGAGCGTGCGCCGATCAGAAGGTTATATTTGCGCTTGACGTAGGAGAGAATGGCGGCGTCGAAGGCGTCGCCCGCCTTGCGCAGAGAGCGGGAGATGACAATATCGCCAAGCGAAATCACGGCTATGTCAGTGGTTCCGCCGCCGATGTCGATGACCATGCTTCCTGTCGCCTCCGCCACGGGGAGACCGGCTCCGAGAGCCGCCGCCATCGGTTCCTCAATGAGATCGACAACGCCGCCGCCCGCCTGTCTCGCGGCATTCTCCACGGCGCGTCGCTCTACCTCGGTTACGCCCGACGGGATACAGATAATAACGCGGGGACGTGAAAAGAGATTGGACTGGACGGCGTTGCGGATGAAGTGCTTGAGCATTTCCGCTGTGATGCTGAAATCGGCGATCACGCCGTCGGTCAGGGGACGCAGGGCGACGATGGAGCCGGGCGTGCGTCCGATCATCTCGCGGGCGAGATTGCCCACGGCAAGCACCTCGTCGGTGCGAATATCCACGGCGACTACCGAAGGCTCGCGTATCACGATGCCTTTGCCCTTGACGTAGACAAGGGTGTTGACGGTGCCGAGGTCGATTCCTATATCCTTAGAAAAAAACGCCATATCAGATTAACGCTTCCTTTTTGCTGTCAGAATAATAACGGTCAACGGCAGATTTATGAATGCGTGCTACGCATAAATAAGCCGGACGGCATAGAGATTGTCCCAAATGTCATCCTTCCCCGACGACATGCGGACAAGGCTGCAGTTCTTGATTTTGGGAGCGCTGCCGGATTTGTTGGACGCAGAGAGACTGCGTCCGAGAGCGGAATACTTTTTGCCGTTGTTTTTGGAAAGCCATGCTTCAGCCTCCTCGCCGTTGACGGAGTTGTCAAAGAGAATATAGATCAGCTCATTCCGCTCCTGCGCGGTGGAGATGAATTTCCGGGTGATCACGTCTACCGCGTCATCGTTCAGCTCGCTCAGGTGAAGCGCATACATTTCGTAATAATTGTATTGGGTAGCGGAGCATTGTTCGAGGTCGAAGTTATATAGCTCCGTGGTGACGTACACCTCGTCCTCGGTGTATTCGCATTCCATTTCGCTGTAATCCGCGCCGGTCTTGTGATTTCTGGCAAGTCGCTCGTCCGTGAGATTGAAGTAGCTGTATCGGCTGTATAAAACGTCGCCTCCGTTGGCGGAATCGTCCCATGTCACGTCAAGGTTGTACCAGTCGCCGTCGATCCTGACCTGATTCCACATGTGTCCGGTATTCTTGGACATCCCGACAACCGTGCGGGATTCAATCCCCACCAGATTGAGCAGCAGCTTCATGGCGCCGGCGTAACCGGTGCAGACCGCCTTTTTCCTGACAAGAGCGCCGTAGATGTTGAAGGCGTCGTGGGAGGAATCGTCGGCTTCGGCTGCTTCAAAATCGTAGTCAATGCTGTCCACCAGCGCGTCGTGAAGAACGGTTTCACGCATCAGCTCATTGGCGCCGTCGGGGATATGGGAGAGGATGGACGCGATTGCGTCGCTCAGTTCGCCGAACATGGCATTCAGCTCGTCGGCGGAGTATTTTGAATACAGCACAAGGTAATTGCCGTCGTGGAAGTTGTTCCTGACGGTGTAGCTGCTCATGACCCAGAACGCCTCCGGATGGTCGGCTAAAACAGCCTCCTTGACAATGTAGATCTGGTCGAATTCCAGCGAGGATCTGAGCCGGGCGTATTTCAGCTCAAAGCAGCCGTTGTCGGCGCGCTCCGGCGAAATCTGGAAGATGGCGCTCTCAATATCCCGATACGCCTCCCGCATGGTTTCGTCTTTGAGCGAGGCGTACGCAGATTTGCTTTCCACCGGTCTGAATCCCTCGCGCACCGGCAGCTCGATCTGAAGCGGCGCGCAGTTCTGTTCCTCCGCGCCGAAGAGGTCGCATTTCAGCGCGCTCATGATCTCGCCGAAGTCCTTCCCAGCCGAGAACGCTTCGGAGGTTGCGCAGCCCGTCAGGGTCAGAGCCGCCCAAAGACAGACGGCAACGGCAATTATTCGTATTCTGTTTTTTCTACCGTCCATATCGAAATAACCTCCTGATCTACTGGACCCCCTTGAGGTACATGCCGGAAGTAATGCCGGCTTTGTTCTCGGGAATGCCGTTCAGGTACCCAGAGAGAATCGCGGCGCATTCCTCACGCGTCTCGGTGGTAAAGAGTATCGTCACCCAGTCAAGGGAAAGCTCGTCGCAGTTTTTCCCCGCGACATTGCCCCCGACGCTCATCATCACCGGATTGAATATTTCCGAGCAGCCGGTTCTGCAAAGCACCGGAAGCTCCTTTCCCGTGCGGTCGGTGAGGGAGCATTTTCTCCCGCCCGCCGCGTTCTTTCCCGAAAGCCCCATGCAGCCCTTGGGGGAAAGTGCCGCGGGACAGTTGCGGGTGAGCATCATGGGAATTCTGCCGCGAATGATCATGCCTCTCGGCTGCGCCGAGCCGAGAGCGGCGATCTGTCCGAGCGTCAGCTCAAGGCTCAGTTCACTGTCGGCGATTCCCAGAGCGGCGTATTCGTCGAGTGAACGACTGTTGAAAACGTTCAGCCCGAAGCCGCCGTGGATTGTCATGCCGTGTTTCTTCATCACCGGAAGAAGTCCGATGTTGTGTATCATACTATCGTGAATGCCAAGCGCTGCGGCTTGGGCAGTTAGTTGTCCGATCTGTTTTTCCGCGCCGAAGAGTCCTCTTGGCGTCTCCACGGCGGGAAGTATGTTCATCCGGCGAAGTCTTTCCGCCGTCTGCGCCAGCGCTTCCGCGTCGGTTTCAAGCGGAAGGTACGCCATGCTCACGCCCTCCATGCTGTCGGGCACCTGCTCCGCCGAACGGAAGATCACACGGAGCGGCGGCATTCCGTTCCCGAATGTCCGGCGCGGCGTGGGTATGCATTCCTCCGCGCCGTCGTCGAAGGGAACCGCCCGCGGCGCGCGCCGGAGCGCATTTAGCTTCTCCAGCGCCTCCCGCTTCATAGCGGAAAGAACGGAGGACGGAAGGGTCAGCCCCTTACCGACCTCGGATTGAAGGGTATCGAGATAATAGGATGTGCCGCCGGTTTTGCCTAAAACCCTCGCCGCGTATTCCTCGCTGAATTCGGCCCTTTGCGCGGGCTGGGGAGGGTCGCCGGTCACGGACACCGAATGCCCCGCGCCGTCGTCCGCCTGCAGCGAGGAGGGAGCGTTTTCCGTTGCTGCCGTGAGCTTCATCCGCAGCGGGATCCGGCTGAATTCGGTCTTGTAGAGCGGATGGAGGGAGCTGAGCAGCGACGATGAAGCCGAGACAACGTCCTCCTTCGTCCGCGTGCCGAACATGCCGCGCCCGCGTTTGCCGGTGAAATATCCGTCTGTGAAGCCGGAGCGGGAGAACACCGCCGTCAGCTTCTGCGCAAGGTCTGGCGGAACCTCGCCCTCGTCACGCATCAGACGGCAGGCTGTCACGGCTGCGGCGACGTATTCGGGACGCTTCATGCGTCCCTCTATTTTGATGGAACGCACTCCCCATTTTTCAAGGTCGGGGATGTGCCCGATGTGGGACATATCCTTGAGGCTCATGCAGCCGTCGAAGCCGCTTTTGTCGCCCGTGACGCGGAAGGGCAGACGGCAGGGCTGCGCGCAGAGTCCGCGGTTGCCGCTTCTGCCGCCTAAAACCGCGCTGAAAAGGCACTGACCCGAAACGCACATGCACAGCGCGCCGTGGATGAACACCTCTGTCTCGATGGGAGAAGCCGCCGTGATTTCGGCGATTTCCCTGCCGCTCAGCTCGCGGGAGAGAACCGCCCGCTGAAAGCCCATCTCCGCTGCTGCCATTGCCCCGCCGGGCGTGTGAAGCGACATCTGGGTGGAGGCATGCATGACCAGTCCGGGCGCTGCGGCGCGTATGTACCGGGCAAGCCCCGCGTCCTGTACGATGACCGCATCCACGCCGAGCGCGCACGCTTGTTCGGTCAGCTCCCGCGCGGCGGACCATTCGTCATCCCTCACCAGAATATTGGCGGTGAGATGCACCTCTACGCCCGAGGCATGGCAGTATTCCACCGCTTCGCGCAGCCGGGCGTAATCGGAAAAATTCTCGGCATTGCGGCGGGCATTGAGTCCCCCCGCGCCGAGATAGACCGCATCGGCTCCCGCACGCACGGCGGCGACAAGCTGTTCGTGCGAACCGGCGGGAGCGAGTATTTCAATTTTATCCTTCCCGGAGGGGATCATCTGTCGTCAAGCTCGGAAAGGCGCAGACGAACGCCCTGCAGCTCACGGCGGAGACGCTCAATCTCGCGCTTGGCCTCCTCCGCCTCCAGACGGGCGCGGTCGCTTTCCTCGATGTATGCCTTGATCTGTGTGCGAAGGCTGTCGGCTGTGGCGTTGGCCTTTTTGCATTCGTCGGCATAGCTGAGGGCGCAGAGCACGGCAGCCATGGTGGTGGAGATTCTCTCGCTGCCTGCCATCATTTTGTTCATGCGGCCGTCGACGTCGTCGCCGATTGCCCTGATATAGCTCTCGTCATCCTCCGAAGCGATGTAATAATCCGTGCCGCAAACATTTAAACGTACCTTGTTTTTCATAATCTGAATTCATACTCCTTTTGCAGTCTTGCATAGTTATACCCAATTATTATAATACATAATTCTCCGAGTTGGAAGTGTATTTTTGCAGATTTACAAAAACTTTTAAATTTTTTAAAACCCCGCAAAAATTTTGTAAATTGTTAAGCCTCCGGCACGAAATATGGAGGTCGTTTTGATCATTGAGGCAGCATAATCCTGTCGCGTCACGGGCAACCGCAGGAATCGCTTCTTCCGCTTGCTTTTTGGAAGCATCTGTGGTAGAATGATGGACAGAATCCACTCGCAGAACAGGAGAAGCGGACAAAATGAAGCTGACAGAACTCTTTCATCTGGAGCAAGTAGAAAAAAACGTCCCGCCCGAAGAGCCGATGAGTCCCACAGAGGCGCTTTCGACCGCCTTCGGCATCCTCACCCGGCACGATACGGCCGTCGCGGACGCCATCGCCGAATGTCTGACAGACACAGAAGCATACTGCCTGACGCATAACGACATACTGGAACGCCGCGGCCTGCGTTATGCGGAGGAAGCCGTGCCGTGGCTGCGGGTGATCGCGGCAGTGGAGTCCGCCGTGAAGCAGGGCTATCTGCGCGAGCTGAAGGGCGACTGTGAGCCGGACTCCTTTGCCGCTGAGGTCAGGAAATCGCTTGTCGCAGCCGGAATCGACTATCCGGTGGACGGCATAAGCTTTGACAACGCAAAAGGCCTCGCCGCGTGGGCGAGGCAATTCAATGAATACGCCGGACAATCCGGCATTACGCTCTGTTTTGTCGACCTTTACGGGGACGACCGCGTGATGGGCGCGGCGCGGATTGCCGATTACGCGGAGGCGGCGGAGATCGCCGGGTATGCCGGCGTGAAGATCACCTCCCGCCCCGAGTGAGCCGTTACTGACTGTGACGGCAGACCGCGCAGCGCGTCACCTGTACCAGACACATGGTGATGACTCCGACCGCCCCGCCCACAAACAGTCCCGCTATAAACAGGATCGTTCCGCTCATAATGTTCATTCCTCCTGCCCGCAGCCATTTCCGCCGCACATGGATATTGTTTGCACGGACATCCGTACATATGCAATGCAAAAGAAAAAAAGCCCCGACTCACCTTGGCGTCTCCATCGGAAGGAAACGCCTTACCCTGTCGAGGGCTTTTTGTGTTAATCCTGTTGATTGGCGAGAGCTTCAAGGAGCGTATGAAGCCCCGGAAAATCCTTTTTGAGAGTAATGAGCCTTCCCTCCGCGTCGGTAAAGCAGCTTGTGCTTTCCCCCTCCGCGCAGACGTTTCCCGTCGTCTCGTTGATCATACGGTAAGAAAGAATCAGCTTGACGCCGGTGTATTTTTTCAGACCCACTTCAATCGCCACAACATCCTCAAATCTGACCGGGCGCTTGTATTGGCACCTGACCTCGTAAATCGGAGAGATCAGCCCGCTTGCCTCCAGGTCGCTGTAGCGGATTCCCTGCTGGCGCAGGAAGTCGATGCGGGCTTCCTCCATCCAGCGAATGTAGTTGGAATGGTGGATAATTCCCATGCGGTCAGTCTCATAATACTGCGCGACATGTCTGTATGGTATCATGGAACGGCTCATTGGTCGCCCTCACGTCTGTCATAATTCTCCGGTCTGCCCTGCTGTGACACGGTCATGCCCGGAGCGGTCTCGAATTTGAAAACAATCTCGTGACGCTGCTCCAACGGCTCCCAAAGACCCTGATTGCGGCGGATAACGGGATTGCCGTTGCCGTCATACAGCAGCTCGCCGTCGGGCGAGGAGGGCGTTTTGCGCACGCGGCGGCGCATCATGACCGGCTCGCCGTACTCGTTGTACAGCACCTCTTCATTGGGTCGCACGTCCGGCTCGCGCTGGGACGAAGGGGTTCTCTGTGGTTCGGGCTGACGCTGTTGGGACGGCGCGGAATACGGCGCGGGATAAGGCGCGGGATACGGGGCGGACGGCGGAACGGGCATCGGCATGCGTTGCACGGGAACCGGCTGCTGCGCCGAAAAGGACGGAGCGGTCGGCAGGTACGGCGCTTGCTGTCCTGCGGCAGACATTTCACCCGCCGACTGTCTTCCCTCGTTGCGTCCCTGCTGCAGCGCTGCCTCCACCTCTCTCTCGCGGTCATGCTCGGAAGCCTCGCGGATGCTCTGCATTTCCTTGAGCCGCTCCGCGTCGGCAGCCCGCCGCTCTGCTTCCTTGCGGCGGTTGGTGAGGATGTAATCGGCAAACCGTAGGCAGGCGGTGTTGTATTTGCTCTTTGCGTAAACGCAGTTGATAAACATCACGAAAAACGCGGCGAGAGAAACGATCTGGGCAACCGTCACCACCAGCTCGTCAAACTGAAAATACTTTGCCGCCGAAACGCAGACCAGCGCGGCAATTCCGATCAAAAAAAACAGTATGGTCAAAATGTAGGATGATTTCTTAAAGTCGTTGTTCACAGTTTAGCCCCTCCTGACGTCAAAATGGAATCTAACATAAATTATACAACATTTTTTATCGGATGTACAGTCTTTTTTATGAATATTCGGCGATTATCCGTTATTTTCCGGTGATGGCTACAACCGCTCTGGAAAGCGCCGCCAGCTTTTCCATATTCAGCGCTTCAATCCGGGTGTTCGGAGCGATGCCGGCATTGGCGAGCGCCTCCGCGGCCTGCTCCCGCGTCAGGAAGCCGCCCGACGTCAGGGAATTGGCAAGCGTCTTGCGCCGCTGGGAAAATCCCGCCTTCACCGTGGCGAAGAAGACCTTTTCGTCCCCCACATCGTATGGCGGCTCCGGCAGCAGCTCCATGCGTATGACGGCGGAGGTGACCTTCGGCGGGGGCATGAAGCTGCCGGGACTCACGCGGAAGAGCATGCGCGGCGCGGCATAATAATGGATGGCGACGGTGAGCGCGCCGCTTTCCCTGCTTCCCACTGCGGCACAGATGCGGTCGGCTGCCTCCTTCTGTACCATGACCGTAATGGAGGTAATCGGAAGGTGGCTTTCCAGCAGCGTCATGATAATCGGGGACGTGATGTAATAGGGAAGATTGGCACAGACAGCGACCCTCTCGCAGTCGGCGAAATGCTCCCGGATGACGGCGGCAAGGTCAAGCTTAAGCGCGTCGCCGTGTATGATTGTGACATTGGAGAATGCAGCGAGTGTTTCGTTCAGCACCGGAAGGAGACGCTCGTCCAGCTCAACGGCGACCACCCTTCTGGCGCGGCGGGCAAGCTCGGCGGTCAGCACGCCGATGCCGGGGCCGATTTCCAGCACGCCGGCGCGCTCATTGGCGCCGCCCAATTCCGCCATTCTCGGGCAAACCGAGGGATTGACCAGAAAATTCTGTCCCAGCCCCTTGGAAAAGGAAAAGCCGTGACGCTGCATGACGTCTTTGATGGTGCCTATATCTGACAGTGATGACATGGGGCGAGACTCCTTTGAAAGACAGGATAACAGGTGAAAAGGGGGCTGATTGTTTTATGAGATGCGAAAATCGCTGTCGGGGAACCGGCAAAGATAATCCGCGTAGCAGCGCAGCTCCTCAAGGTTGATCTTGTCGTCAAGATAATCCTGCGGGTAGACGCTGAGAATCAGCTTCTTGATGCCGAGCCTGTGCGCGTTGTCCGCGAACGTCCGCAGGATGTACCGCGCCACGGTCTGCTGCGGCTTGTCGGTAATGCCGGCGCTGCCCGTACCTAAAATCGGCACGACGAGCGTCTGCTCCCGGATGCGGCTTTTGGCGATCTGCTCCCACATGTCGTCGATGCTCTTCATCAGATGCACCCCGTCGGTCTTGGGCTTGTCCGGCTCGAGCATTTCGGCGACCGCCAGCAGAATGATGTTCCGCTCCCTGCCGTCCACGGGGAGACGGATGGGAGCCATCGTGCCGTATTCGTAAATATCATAGAGCCTGCCCGCCAGCGCCTTCTGACCGGGCAGCCGGCGCGCCTGACATTCGGGACGGGAGAGCGCCTGCTCCGCCGTGCGTTCAAGGAGAATGTCGCCGCTCTCCGTGAAGGGCGCTCCGCCCTTGGGAGGACGCAGACGGTCGGTCATCTGGGTCTGGATGCTTCTGCCGCCGATGACCTCCTTCCTGCCCGAAAAGGTGGTGTTGCAGGGGACGACGATCTCGCCCTTATTGGAAAATATATCCGACATGGATATTTCGATCTTGACATCCGTACCGGCGATGTTCATGCAGTAATGCGCGAAGGAGCCTTGCCGGAGGATGGCAAAGAGCGCGCCCGCGCCGAGATAGAGCAGCACGTTGGTGAGAACCGATTTCAGGCTGATTCCGCCGAGCGACACGCCCTCGCACCACCGGGCGACAGCCCCGTCCTCCAGAAAAATATTGGCTGCCTCAAACACCGCGAGCGCCGACGCGAGATAAATCCCCATGCGCTTCAGAAGCGCCTTCCGCCCCGCGGTGAAATTTTTGAAAAATACTTTAATATTGCTCATAGCGGCAGTTCTCCTTGCAGATAGTTGATAACAGGTGATAATTCAAGCGTAAAGATACGGCATATTGTACAGAAATTAACCGCATTCTTTGTAAGTGCGTACCCTGCATACCCTCCGCATACCGTGGAAAACTTTCCACCGATTTTCAGAGACGCCCTGTGGCAGAGGCTTCACAGGCTTTTGTTTTTAACAAAATACCATATTATCTTAAATATCTATTTTATAGATAAAGAAATATTTTTATATATATATATCTATAAAAAACAGGGTATGCAGGGTATGCAGGGTATGCGGATGAAGCGCGTTACCTGCTGACGGCTAAATAATCCCGCATTTCATCGAGCCGGGCGAGACAGTCGTGGTACCCGAGCCAGTATAGCTGCCCTAATTTCTCTAAATCCGGCTCCACCCTGCCGACATTGACCGGCACGGAGGGAGCGAGACGGAGCAGCCGCCCGCGTTTGTGCAGCAGCTCAATTTCGTCGCACTGTCTGTTGTAGCGGCGGTCACTCTGGACGAGCCTTAATGCAAGCGCCGGGTAACGCCTGTAGAAACGCGGCGCAGGGGAGACGCGGGATTCCTCCTTGCGGAAGAGCGGATCACGCGTGCGGATGACAAGTATCTTTCTGTAGCCCTGCCTGATCGCCCAGCGGTAGGGGATTGCGCAGGAGCAGCCGCCGTCGAGGTACGGCTTTCCCTTGATCCTGAGCATGGGGGAAATGTACGGCATGGTTGCCGACGCTCTCACGCCGTCCATGAGATATTGTCCTGATTTGCCCTTTTCAAAGACGGTCGGTTTTCCGGAAATACAATTAGTCGCCACTGCCGCGAAGCGCTGCGCCGGACGGCGGAAGCGTTCCTCGTCGAGCGGCTCGGTGATAATGCCCCTGTCCTCGGTGAGAAAGCCCACGTCAAGAATGCTGTGGCTGTGCAGCAGCGCCCTTGCGCCGACATAGCGGCTGTCATGGCGGTAGGTGAGATTGATCCTCGCGGAACGTCCGATCTGCCCCGCCACGTAATTCAGTCCGCTGAGCGCCCCGGCGGAAACACCGATCACGCAGCTCAGATTGAGGTCGTTCAACATCATCGCGTCCAGAAAGCCCTGTGTATACAGTCCCCGGAAGGCGCCGCCCTCCAGTACCAGACAGCCCTCGATCAGCGCTTCCGCGGCATGTCCCGAGGGAATTTCATGGATGCGGGAATATGTCTGTGACATGATTATACATCACCCTTTTTCCTTTTTTTCTTTTCCTCCAGCACAAAGACGTGTCCGGAGAGCGGCGCGATCTGCACCGTGACGCTGCACGGCATGGCGCCGTGGGGATAGGGGGAAATTTCCTGCGGCCCGTTGGCGGTGAGTCCTTCGCCGCCGTACCCCTTTGCGTCGGAGCACATGATCTCCCGGATGGTCCCCTGATGCGGCAGTCCTAAGATATATTGGTACTGGGGATTGGTCGAGAGATTGAGGACGATGACCGTCTCCTGACCGCCTCCGCGCCGGATGTAGGCGAAAATATTGTTGTAGTCGTCCGTGCGGTCGATCCACTCGAAGCCCACGCCGTTGTAATCCATCTCCCAGAGCGAAGGATACCAGCGGTAGATCTGGCTCATCTCGCGGAAGAAATAGGAGAATCTGCCGTTGTAATCATTCTGCAGCTCGTACCAGTGGATTTCCTCGGTGATCTTCCACTCGTCAAGCTGAGCGAATTCGTTGCCCATGAAGTTGAGCTTCTTGCCCGGATGGGTGAACATATAGACATAAAGCGCACGGCACTGGGCGAATTTCTGCTTGGTATCGCCCCACATCTTGCCGAGAATGGATTTCTTGCCGTGGGAGGATTCGTCGTGTGAGAAGGGGAGCAGGTAATTTTCCGTGCTGTAGTAATCCATGGAGAAGGTCATCTTCTCGTGACTGCCCCGCCGGAAGAAGGGGTCGAGCGCAAAATATTTCAGCGTGTCGTTCATCCAGCCCATGTCCCACTTGTAGTCGAAGCCGAGGTGCCAGTGGTCGGCATAGCGGGAGGTGACGTTGTAGTAGGAGCTGGAATCCTCGGCGATCATCATGACCTGCGGGAACACCGCGTGCAGCTCGTCGTTGAACCGCCGCATGAATGTCACCGCGCCCTGATTCACGCCGCGTTCCTGCTGTCCCTGCCAGTAGATGATGTTGCTCACCGCGTCGATGCGCAGTCCGTCGATGTGGTAGGTGCTGAGCCAGAAGTGCGCAGCCGACAGCAGGAAGCTCTGGACGTGTCCCTTGTAAAAATCGTAATTGTAGGAATCCCATTCGCTGTTTGCCATGAAGTCGAGGGGATATTCATAGAGCGGCGTGCCATCGAAGCGCCCCAGACCGAAGCTGTCCCGCACGAAATGCACCATCACGAAGTCAAGGATTACGCCGATTCCCTTGTTGTGAAGAATATCGATCATTTGAATGAGCTGCTGCGGGGAGCCGTAGCGGGAGGTGGCGGCGAACATGCCGCTGACGTGGTACCCCCACGAGCCGTCGAAGGGATGCTCGGTGAGGGGCATGAATTCCACATGGGTAAAGCCGTTTTCCAGCGCGTAATCCGCGAGCCGTCCGGCGATCTCGTCGTAGGAATGCCAGCTTCGCTCGGTGGTGGAACCGGGCTTGCGGCACCACGCGCCAAGATGTACCTCATAGATATTCAGCGGCTTCTCAAAGCAGCGGGAGCGGTTCTTCATCCACTCCCCGTCGGTGAAGGCGGAAGGATCCACCTCCATGATCACGGAGGAATTGTAGGGTCTGCGCTGTCCCATTTGCGCGTAGGGATCCGCCTTGTCGCAGACCGCGCCGCCCGCCTGCCAGATTCTGTATTTATAGAGCTGTCCCTGCGTCGCGCCGGGGACAAAGACTGAGTACATGCCCAGATTGTCTATTTTCGTCATAATATGCGAATTGTCGTTCCAGCCGTTGAAGTCCCCGACCACGGCGATTTTCACGGCATAGGGGGCATACAGCGTGAACCGCACGCCCTGCACACCGTCCTCATCGGAGAAATGCGCGCCGAGGTGACGGTGGGCGACCAGCGCTCTGCCGGAATAGAACGCGTCGAGCAGCTGCCTTCCCACGCGGCTGAATTCGTATTTCAGGTTTCTCATGGTACTATCACCGCAATGTGTTTTTCTGAATTTGAATGACCCATACTTCTATATAGTATATCATGAGCCATAAAGCCGGATTTGTCAACCGATGAGATGTAAATTTTTGCACATTCGGTTCCCACATTTTTGAGACAGCCGCCCAGATTCAATTCCGCGTAGATTCATCTTGATTTATGCAATATTTTGTGGTAAAATCATAAGCGAAATATCTTTGCGCTTCCACAAGGAGGAAAAAGGGAGAATCAGTCTTATGATACATATTTCACAGGCTGCGTTGGAGCAGGTGACAAAAATATTCGACCGCCGCAAAGCGGCGGTAGGGCTGTCGGGCTATACTGTCGGCGCGCTGCTGGATCAAGGCAGTATGTCGAATGTGTATAGAATTGTCGATCAAAGCGGGAATACCGACTATGTGCTGCGCGTTTCGGAGGAGCATAAATCCTCCTATTCCAACGATATTTTCAATGCCCGGGAGATGGAAATACTGCGGGAGCTGAAAAAGAGCAGCCAGCCGCACGTCGTGCAGTATCTCGACGCTTTTGCCATAGATATTCCGGGACAGCCGCGTTATTACTGCGCGGTGATGAAATTCCTTCGCACGCTGAAGCAATACCGTGTGGACGGGGACGGCTTGGAGATTGCCGTGCGTCTGGGCGTGGATTTTCTGCCGCTGCTGCAGTCCTTTATGGAGAAGGAAATCATTCACCGCGACATCAAGCCGGAGAATATTTTCTATGACTGCGATTTCCGGAACGACACGGGCTTTCTTTTGGGTGATTTCGGCATCGCCAAGCACGACACGAACACCACCGTCACAGCGACCGGCACCGAGACCACCATGGCGCCGGAGGTGCGGGGACTCGACCGTTCGCTTGGCAAGGACAGAACCTACAGCGACATGTATTCGCTGGGCATTGTGATGTACCGCTATCTGAATCAGGGGGTGTACCCCGCCAACCGCGAGCGGATTGACAAAATGCCGCCGGACACAAAACCCTTTCCCGAACCGCGCTACGGCTCGAAGCGGCTGAGACAGCTTGTGCTGAAGGCGACGAGCTACCGCCCCGCCGACCGCTTTGCGTCGCCGCAGGACATGCTGCGGGAGCTGCAGCAATGCGAGGAATACCGCGAATTCATCCTGCATGAAACATACGACGAGAATGCGACGGTAGACGCGTCGGCGGCTTTGACTGAGGAAAACAATCGCCTGCGTCGGGAGCTGGAACAACTTCGTTCACAGGTAAATACAAATTCCGGGCAGTTGA
>ONDC01000067.1 GCA_900316495.1 uncultured Eubacteriales bacterium | reverse complement strand
ACAGGGAGGAACAACGAAAACATGTTAAACAGCAAGCAAAGAGCTTTTCTGCGTTCGCTTGCCGCCGACGCCGATACCATTGTGATGGTCGGCAAGGGCGGTCTGGCGGACAATATCGTGAAGCAGACGGAGGACGCGCTCACCGCCCGCGAGCTTGTCAAGGGCAAGGTACTGGAAACGGCGCCGCTTGACGCGCGGGAATGTGCCGAGCAGCTTGCCGCCGGAACCAATGCCGACGTGGTGCAGGTCATAGGGCGCAAGTTCGTGCTTTTCAGAAGAAACAGGGAGAATCCCGTTATTGAGCTGCCGAAGGTCAGAAACAGATCATGAAGATCGGCTTCTTAGGCGGCACCTTTAACCCGCCGCACAACGGACACCTTCTGCTGGCGGAAGAATGGAGCCGACGGCTCTCGCTCGACCGGTTTCTCATGACGCCGACCGGCACGCCCCCGCACAAGCAGCCGTCGGAGGTTCCGGCGGAGACGCGTCTGGCAATGTGCCGCATCGCGGCGGAGGAATCGGGCGGATTGCTGGAGGCTTACGATTTCGAGGTGCGCCGCAGCGGTGAGAAAAGCTATTCCGTGCTTACCCTCTCGGCATTGTGTGAGAAATACCCGGACAGCAGACTCTATATGGTGATGGGCGCGGACATGTTCCTGTCGCTGGAGAGCTGGTACGATTTCGACCGCCTGAAAACCCTTGCCACCTTCTGCACGGTTCCCCGCGACGGCGTTTCCGCCGCCCGGTTGGAGCGGCACCGGCTTCACTTAAGGAAACGGGGATGCGAGGGACTTGTCGCCGATATACCGGAGACGGACATTTCGTCCACGGAGATCCGCCGCAGGGTGAGCGCGGGGGAAACGATACACGGACTGGTTCCCGACGGCGTGGAGCAGTATATTTACGCGCACGGACTTTACCGTAAACCTATTGAATGAAAGGGCTGATCTGTCTTGACCGACAGGGAGAGAGAGTTTTACACGCAGCATATCCGCGAACGCCTTGGCGACTACCGTTTCAAGCATTCGGTCAATGTGTCGCGCGAAGCGATCCGGCTCGCCAGACGATACGGCGGCGACGAGGAAAAGGCGGAGCTTGCCGGACTTCTGCACGACGTGATGAAGGACGCCGGCAAGAAGGAGCAGCTGGCGATCATCGAAAAATACGGCGTTAAGCTCAATGAAGTGGAGCTGCAGGCGCCGAAGCTGTGGCACGCCATTGCCGGAGCCGTCTACGTGAAAAAGGTGCTGAGAATCAGGGATAAGGATATTGTCAACGCGGTGCGTTACCACACCACCGCAAGAGCGAGAATGACCTTGCTGGAAAAAATCGTCTACATAGCCGATTACACATCGGAGGAGCGCGACTACAAGGGCGTGGAGAAAATGCGCAAGGCGTCCAATGTGAGCCTTGAATACGCCATGGAGGAGGCGCTTGCCTTCGGAATCGAGGCGCGCGCGGAGGAGCATACCGCCATCCACCCCGACACGTTTGCGGCCTACAATGAGATCATGCTTGAGAAAAAGGAAAAAAAGAAATAGCGGTATTCTGTTCAGCAAGAGGGAGGTTGGATGATCAATGCCTTTAGACAGTGAAGACAAATTTGATTATGAAACAATATACACGGTAAAGAAAAAAAGTGACGCAAGCGGAGAGTATTCGCCTCTCGGCTCCGGGAAAAAGAGCCAGTTCGCCATAGGCAGGACGGCGCGGCAGGAGGAATCCTCCGCACCGAAGCCGAAAAAGAAGGCGACGCCCCCTTCCGGCGGAGGGACAAGGAAAAAGGCGGCGGCAAAGAAGAAGCCCTCGTCGGGGACATCCGGCAGGTCTGCTTCGTCAAAGACCGGAACGCGGTCGGGCGCCGGAGCGCGGAAGAAAAAATCGCCGGCGGCAACGTCCGCCGCGCGGAACAGAAAGTCCGTCTCAAAGAAGCCGGCTGTCAAAAAAAAGACCGCCAAAAAGCGTCCCGTTCAAAAGAGAGGTTCTGCGAAGGAGAGCTTTCTCTTCTGTGCCTACCTCGGAGCGATGGCGGTCGGAGGGGCGGCAAAAAAGGCGTTCGGCACCCGGCGCAAGCGGATCGTGGCCGCGTCGCTGCTGGCGGTGGCGCTGCTGATCTGGGGCGCGATGAGCGTGCGTTCGCTCTACAGCTCCAAGACGCTGCTGTCGGACGACGGCAAGGAACTGGACGAAACCGCCATTCAGGAGCGCGTGATTACCGAGGAGCAGAATAAAGACAAGGTGACATACTTTCTCATCGTCGGCGTGGATAAGAGTAAGAGTCTGACCGACTGCATCTGGGTCATGTGCTTTGACAATGAAGCGCATAAAATCAACGTCATGCAGATTCCCCGCGATACCTATGTCGGAAGCGACAGCAGGGGGCGCGGCAAGATCAACGCGGTCTACAAGACGCCCAAGACGGTCGATTGGTGCGAGAAATGCGGCAAGGAGGTACCGGACGAGGAGCTTCGCGACGGCTTACACACGGTCTGTCAATCGAAGATCGCCAAGCGCACGGAGAGCAACATCAACGCCGTCATCCGGGTCATCAACACCCGTCTGAGTCTGCCGATCGACCATTATGTGCTGTTCGATTTTGACGGCTTTGAGAAGGTAATCGACGCGATGGGCGGCGTGGATATTTTCCTGGAAGAAGAAATGAAGGTCTGGCCGAATAAGAAAACCTACATTACACTTCCTGCGGGACAGAATCATCTTGACGGCGCAACGGCGCTTAAATACATGCGTACCCGCAAGAATTACAGAAACGGCGATCTCGGCAGAGTGGCTGGCCAGCGCAGGCTGATCAAGGCGCTGTTTGACAAGGTGGAGAAGATGAACTCCGTCGACGTGCTGAAGGTTCTTAAGGCGGCGTACGGCAACTTCAAGACCGACATGAGTCTCGAGGAGATACGCTCCTTCATCGCGCCGGTCAAGAAGTGCGGCGCCGACAGCCTGCACATGTTCGAGCTGCCGGGCAACGACCGCTGGGTCAAGCCGCACCCGTCCTATTACATCTGCGATGAGGAGAAGGCTGTCGAGGCGATCAACCAATACCTTCTCCCGTACAGCCCGAAGCTCACGGCGGACGATCTGGACTTCCCCGATCTGGGGTACTGATAATTTTTTACAATGAATGGAGATTGCAAAATATGGAATCAAAGGAGCTTGCACTCAGGTGCGCCAAGATACTCAGCGACAAAATCGCGCAGAATTTATCCGTTCTGTATGTGCGCGAGGTGACGTCGCTCGCCGACTATTTCGTGATTGCCACCGGCAACAGCACCACTCACGTCAAGGCGCTTGCCGACGAGGTGGAATTCAGGCTCAAGCAGGAGGAGATTCTTCCCGACCACATCGAGGGACACGGCACCAATTCGTGGATCGTTTTGGACTACGGCAGCGTGGTGGTGCATGTGTTCAGCGAGGAAGCCCGCGAATTCTACGACCTCGAAAGACTGTGGCAGGACGGTCAGAGAATTTCGCTTGACTTTGAATAACGGATTCTTTCGGAACGGCGGCAACCCATCAGGCGTATCTTTGCTTGTGTCAGGGAGCCGCCCTTTGTTTATGTACAGAATACTGAAAAATAAAGAATCGAGGGGGAAATAGATCATGCGTCACCTTGGCACACAGACCATTGAAACCGAGCGGCTGATTTTGAGAAAGGCACGTCCGGAGGACGCGCGGGCGCTTTTTGACAACTGGGCGAGCGATGAGAGAGTGACTGAATTCATGACGTGGCAGCCTTACGCGAAGCCGGAGGAGGCGGAATGGCGGATTTCCTATCTGCTCAGTCAATACGCCAATGACAATTTTTATGAGTGGCATATCGAGCTTAAGGAAATCGGTCAGCCGATTGGCAGCATAGGAGCGGTGCATGTGAACGACAACGTCCGGCTTGCGCACATCGGCTACTGCATGGGCTGCCGATGGTGGGGACAGGGCATCATGCCCGAAGCGCTTGCCGCGGTCATACAATTCTTCTTTGAGCAGGTGGGCGTCAACCGTGTGGAGGCCTGTCACGATGTGGACAACCCCAAATCCGGCAGGGTCATGCAGAAGTGCGGTATGACCTACGAGGGCACCCTGCGGCAGTCCGGCTGGAACAACCGGGGCATCAACGACCGCGCCTTCTACGGGATTCTGCGGGAGGAATATTTTGCCGTGGAGAAGTGAACCCGATATAGAGCGAAGCGCTATAAAATGAAACGTTCGTCATCATCTGATGATCCTTCGGCGGGAGCAAATCATAGTTTTATGACTTGAATAAACAATACGCTATTGATTTTATGTCAAAGACTGATTATAATAATACTGAACAGGAGGCGATTCTTTGGTAGTAACGGCTACTGTATTTCAGTCTAATTTTATAAAATATCTTGAGCTTCTGACAAATGACAGTATTTTTATTACGATGAACGGAAAAACAGTGGCAAAGGTTATCAATCCTAACGTGAGTGCCGTTGATGAAATTACCGGTATTCTGGCGGATAGTCTTCCTGACGGATACGATCAGAAAGCCTTTAGATCAGAAAGGCTGAGTAAATATTTTGAAAAAAGCGTCTGATTTTGAGGATTGCTTGCTGACGGTATGCGCGCAGGCAAATCATTGTCGGAGAATTGTAACAAGAAATAAGAGGGACTTTGAGGGCTTTGGACTTGATTTGTTTTCTCCCGACGAAATCATTGAAAGATTTGCGGAGACATAAATAATCATTGACAAATCAGACAATCTGAGTTAAAATTTTATACAAACCGTTTTGTGTAAAAAATGCTATATTTTTGAGAGAAGGAATGAGACATATGAAATACGATTTTGCCGCCATTGAGAAAAAATGGCAGGACAAATGGGAGGAATGCGGCTGTTTCCACGTGGAGATCGACCATTCCAAGCCCAAATTCTACGCGCTGGTGGAATTCCCCTATCCGTCCGGAGCCGGACTGCATGTGGGACATCCCCGCTCCTACACCGCGCTCGACATTGTCTGCCGCAAGCGCAGGCTGGAGGGCTACAACGTGCTGTACCCCATGGGCTGGGACGCCTTCGGACTTCCCACCGAGAATTTCGCCATCAAGAACCACATCCACCCCTCCATCGTCACCAAGAACAACGTCGACCGCTTCCGCAGCCAGCTCAAGGCGCTCGGTCTGTCCTTCGACTGGCAGCGCGAGGTCAATACCACCGATCCGTCCTACTACAAGTGGACTCAGTGGATCTTCCTCCAGCTCTTCAAGAAGGGGCTCGCCTACAAGAAGGAGATGTCGGTCAACTGGTGTACCGGCTGCAAGTGCGTGCTTGCCAATGAAGAGGTTGTCGGCGGCGTGTGCGAACGCTGCGGCAGCGAGGTGGTTCACAAGGTCAAGAGCCAGTGGATGCTCGCCATCACCAAGTATGCCCAGCGGCTTATCGACGACATCGACGATCTCGACTACATCGAGCGCGTCAAGGTGCAGCAGAAGAACTGGATCGGACGTTCCACCGGCGCGGAGGTCGATTTTACTTCCACGCTCGGCGATACCATCAAGATTTATACCACCCGCTGTGACACGCTGTTCGGCGCCACCTACATGGTCATCTCGCCCGAGCATCCGCTGATTGAGAAATGGGCTGACAAGCTCACCAATATCGACGAGGTCAGGGCATACCAGCTTGCCGCCTCCAGGAAGTCCGACTTTGAGCGCACCGAGGTCGCCAAGGAAAAGACCGGCGTGAAGCTGGAGGGCGTCATGGCGATCAACCCCGTCAACAACGCCGAGATCCCGATCTTTATCTCCGACTATGTGCTGGTGTCCTACGGCACCGGCGCGATCATGGCGGTGCCCGCGCACGACACCCGCGACTGGGAATTCGCCAAGAAGTTCGACCTCCCCATCATCGAGGTCGTCAAGGGCGGCGAGGACGTCCAGAAGGAGGCCTTCACCGACTGCGAGACCGGTATTCTCGTCAATTCCGGCTTTATGGACGGTCTGAGCGTCGAGGACGCGCAGGCAAAGATGATTGAATTCCTCACCGAAAAGGGCATCGGTCATGCCAAGGTCAATTACAAGCTGCGCGACTGGGTCTTCTCCCGCCAGAGATACTGGGGCGAGCCTATCCCGATCGTTCACTGTGAAAAGTGCGGCTTTGTGCCGCTGCCGGAGGATCAGCTTCCGCTGCTGCTCCCCGACGTGGAGTCCTACGAGCCGACCGACAACGGCGAGTCCCCCCTCGCCAAGATGACCGACTGGGTCAACACCACCTGCCCCTGCTGCGGTGGCCCCGCCAAGCGCGAGACCGACACCATGCCCCAGTGGGCTGGCTCCTCGTGGTACTTCCTCCGCTATATGGATCCTCACAACGACAAAGAGCTTGCTTCCAAGGAGGCGCTGGAATACTGGTCGCCGGTTGACTGGTACAACGGCGGTATGGAGCACACCACGCTCCACCTGCTCTACAGCCGCTTCTGGCACAAATTCCTCTACGACATCGGCGTGGTTCCCACCAAGGAGCCTTACGCCAAGAGAACCAGCCACGGCATGATTCTCGGCGAGGGCAATGTTAAGATGAGCAAATCGCTCGGCAACGTCGTCAACCCCGACGATATTGTCAAAACCTACGGCGCGGACACCATGCGTCTTTACGAGATGTTCATGGGCGACTTTGAGAAAGCCGCTCCGTGGTCGCCCAATTCCATCAAGGGCTGCAAGCGCTTTCTTGACAGAACCTTCAACCTCCAGGAGAAGGTGATCGACGGCGGCATCCGTCCGGAATTCGAGTCGATGATCCACAAAACCATCAAAAAGGTCACAGAGGACATCGAAACCCTGAAATTCAACACTGCCATCGCTCAGCTCATGACATGGCTCAACGACGTGGAAAAGTGCGGCTCCATCAGACGAAGCCAAGTGCGTCGATGAAACCGTTGAAATCGCGGTGCAGATCACCGGCAAGGTGCGCGCCCGCATCAACATTTCCGCCGACGCCACATCGGAAGAAGCCATAGCAGCGGCGAAGGCCGACCCGACTATCGCGGGACTGCTTGAAGGCAAGACCATCGTCAAGGAAATCTATGTTCCCGGCAGACTGGTCAACATCGTCGCGAAATAATTTTCTTTTCCTCAATCGTTCAGGCTGCTGCCGGCGCTGTCACCATGTGCGCCGACAGCAGCCTTGTGTGTTTTGGATAAAATAACGCCGCTTTTATCCACAATTTCCATCTCTGTCACGAAAATAAAAAAATTCCCTGCGTGTAAAAGATTTTACTTGACACCTGTCCCCGGATGCGGTATAATAAATGCCGATAGCTGTAAAGCACATCCCTTTACAGCGGCAAGGCGAAGAGCCGGGAGTGAAGCGTGGAGTGGAACCATGAGCCGGGAGTCAGGCGTGAAGCGGAACCGGCGCGGCTCCCTCTGCATGACGCCTCACGCCATGAAGGGGGAATTTCTGTGGCGGTCGATCCGAAATTCACGGTGCTTCTGGACGTTTATGGAGCTATCCTCACCGAAAAAGAACGCGCCATGCTGGATTATTATTACAACGACGACCTGTCGCTGCGGGAAATCTCCGACAATGAGAACGCCGAACGCCGCGAAAGGCGCAGCGCGGGCGAACAGTCCTCCCGCGAGAACGAGACGATCACGCGGCAGGGCGTGCGCGACACCATCAAGCGCGCCGAGGGCAAGCTGCTCGCCATGGAGGAAAAATTAGGGTTGGTGCAGAAGCGGAGCGAAATGCTCGCCATGCTGGCGGACATCCGCAAGAACGCCGAAAAGGCTGCGGTCAGAGCCTACCAGTCGAGAGCGCCCAAGGAGATCATCACAGCCGCCTCCGACATCGACACACTGGCGGAGAAGCTGGAGGAGCTTTTACAATAGAGCAAAGAGTTAGGAGAGGGGAAACAGATGGCTTTTGAGTCACTTACGGAAAAGCTGAGCAACGCGTTCAAAAAGCTCAGGTCAAAGGGAAAGCTGACCGAGAGCGACGTCAAGGAGGCAATGCGCGAGGTGCGTCTCGCGCTGCTTGAAGCCGACGTCAATTTCAAGGTTGCCAAGGATTTTACCAACCGCGTCACCGAAAAGGCGGTTGGCACCGAAATACTGGAAAGTCTCACGCCGGGGCAGCAGGTTGTCAAGCTGGTCAACGATGAGTTAGTGGAGCTGATGGGCGGCGCAGCCGCGCGCATTGCCGTTCCCAATCACCCGCCCTGCATTATCATGCTCTGCGGTCTGCAAGGCTCCGGTAAGACCACCCACGCCGGCAAGCTCGCCTACATGATGCGCAAGGAGGGCAGGCACCCGCTGCTTGTCGCCTGCGACGTGTACCGTCCCGCCGCCATCGAGCAGCTGAAGGTGGTCGGTGCGAAGGCGGGAGTCGAGGTCTTTGAGATGGGGCAGATCAACCCTGTAAAGATCACGCAGGAGGCCTTGAAATACGCCAAGGATCACGGCAACGACACGGTTATCATCGATACCGCCGGTCGTCTGCACATCGACGAGGCGCTCATGAACGAGCTGAAGGAGGTCAAGGCGGCGGTCAAGCCGCACGAGATCATGCTCGTGGTAGACGCGATGACCGGTCAGGACGCGGTCAACGTCGCCAAGAGCTTCAACGAAGCTCTCGGCATCGACGGCGTGATCCTCACCAAGCTGGACGGCGACACCCGCGGCGGCGCGGCGCTTTCCGTCAGAGCCGTCACCGGCAAGCCCATCAAGTTCGTCGGCACCGGCGAAAAGCAGGAGGATCTGGAGCCGTTCTATCCCTCCCGCATGGCGTCCCGCATTCTGGGCATGGGCGACGTGCTGAGCCTGATTGAAAAGGCGGAGCAGAACCTTGACGAAAAGAACGCCCTCGAGCTGCAGCAGAAGCTCAAGACCAGTACCTTCGACTTCAACGACCTGCTGGCGCAGTTCCAGCAGATGCGCAAGATGGGACCGCTCAAGAACCTCATCGGCATGATCCCCGGCATGAGCCAGCAGCTTGGCGACGTGGAGATCGACGACCGCATGATCGACCGCATCGAGGCGATCATCTATTCCATGACCCCCCGCGAGCGCGAGAAGCCCGACCTTCTCAATGCCAGCCGCAAGCGCCGCATTGCCGCAGGCTCCGGCATGAAGGTGGAGGACGTCAACCGCCTTGTCAAGCAGATCGAGATGATGCAGAAGATGTTCAAGCAGATGGGCGGCAAGGGCGGCAAGGGTCTTCGCAACATGATGCGCGGTATGGGCGGCATGGGCAGGATGAAAAACAAGCGCTGAACGCTTCGGCACTTGCTTTCATATACAAATCCATCTATCAAGTATTCCTGTATGGAGGTGAATATAGCATGGCAGTTAAAATCAGACTTCGCCGCATGGGTTCCAAGGGCAATCCCTTCTACCGCGTGGTAGTCGCCGATTCCAGATACCCCAGAGACGGACGTTTCATCGAGGAGATCGGCTCCTATGATCCTATGGCAAATCCCTCCGCTGTCAAGATCGACGCGGACAAGGCTAAGGCATGGATCGCCAACGGCGCTCAGCCGACCGACACCGTCAAGGCTCTGCTCAAAAAAGAGGGTATTCTCTAATCCCCGCTCTGAGCGGCAGGACGCCGGACGTCAAAGTCAAAACGCAAATCTGAATTTTATGGAAAAGTGCGGCAATCCGCGAAAACGGGTTGCCGTACCGTTTTCCCCATCCAAAATGCGAGGAGGTAAGAGTACAATGAAGGAATTGCTCGCAGTGATCGCACGCGGTCTGGTGCAGAACCCCGATGGCGTGAGCGTTACCGAAAGTGAGCCGGCCGAGGACGGCACCATCACCTTCACCCTCTATGTCGACGAGGACGACAAGGGCAGAGTGATCGGCAAGCAGGGCAGAATCGCCAAGTCCATCCGCACGGTTATGCGCGCCGCCGCCACCCGTGAAAACAAGAAGGTCATTGTCAACATCGACTAAGCCTTTTTCCGTTCAGCGCAGCAATGAGGTTGATTATTTCATCACCGTTGCTGCGCCGTTTTGTTAAGTCGTGTTCCTATGGGGGTTAGAAAAATATGAAGCAATTTCTGGAAACAGGGAAGATCACCGGCACGCACGGACTGAAGGGAGAGGTGCGGGTGCAGCCGTGGGCGGACTCGCCCGAATTCCTGACGGAATTTGACGAGCTGTATCTGGACAACGGCGCGCGGAAAATCGTGATCACCTCGTCACGCGTGCATAAGGGCATGCTGATTATGAAGATAAAGGGCGTCGATTCCATCGAGGATGCCGACCGGTTGCGCAACCGAATCCTCTACATGAACCGCGACGACGTGGAGTTGGAGGACGGCGCGTACTTCATTCAGGATCTGATCGGGCTGGACGTGATCGATGACGACACCGGCGAACGTCTCGGAACGCTTGCCGACGTCAGCGAGACCGGCGCGAACGACGTGTATCACGTGAGAACCAGCGACGGGCGGGAGGTTCTCATTCCCGTCATTCCCGACGTGGTGAGGGAGATCTCCCTTGAGGACGGCTGCGTGAGAATATTCAGGATGAAGGGTCTGTTTGAGTGATGAGAATAGACGTCATGACGCTGTTCCCCGAAATGTGCGAACGCGTGCTGGATGAAAGCATCATCGGCAGGGCACGGAGGAACGGCATTGTATCGGTTGAATGTCATAATATACGAGATTATGTCACGGAAAAGCACCGCCATGTGGACGATATGCCCTACGGCGGCGGACAGGGAATGCTCATGAAGCCGGAGCCGATCGAGGCCTGCTTCAACGCCATTGTTTCACAGAGCGGGAGCCGCCCCTTCCTGATCTACCTGTCGCCGAAGGGCAGGGTGTTTAATCAGGGGATCGCCCGCGAGTTTCTGTCGAAGGAACACATCTGTCTGCTCTGCGGACATTACGAGGGAATCGACCAGCGGGTGATCGACAGCATGGTGGACATGGAGCTTTCGGTGGGGGATTACGTGCTGACGGGGGGAGAATTGCCGGCGCTCATTGTCACCGACGCGGTTTGCCGCATGGTGCCGGGCGTGCTGGCGGAGGACGCGTGCTTTGAGGAGGAGAGCCATTATGCCGGACTGCTTGAGCATTCGCAATACACCCGCCCGCCGGTCTGGAACGGCATGAGCGTCCCGGAGGAGCTGCTTTCGGGGCATCACGCGAGAATCGCCGGATGGAAACGGCTCAACGCACTCGAACAGACCGCGAGGTATCGCCCTGACCTTTTGCAGGAAGCGGAGCTTTCTCCTTCAGAAAAGCGGTATCTGATGGAAAAACAACTAATCGGGGAAACATGAAAAAATTTCACTGGTCGGATAGTGCAAGTTGATTGATTTGTTCACAAACTGTGGACTCAGAATATTTTTACACAGCAGTTATAAAAATAAGACAAATATTTGTTGAGTCTGCCCTAAACGCCGTTTTTCTGAATTGGAAAAGAACAGCCCTGAAAACTGGCTAACTTCCTCAAAAAATCCGTTTGTGTGATAAAATTTTGCTGAGAATTCTATGCAAGATTCATAATGATATTTCTCAATTCAGTTGCAAATTCCTCAATTATTTTTGACAAATGGTTATTATGTACAACTTGATGATGTGGTAAAGCGGTCTTTATTGTTTATCGAGCCGAAATTCGCTTAAGACAGTTGACGAATGAAAAAAAAGTGGTATAATATCAGTGTCGAAGCCGATGATCATGCACGTGTTCGATTTTCTTCGCAGTACGGTGTTTTGAATTTGAAGGCTCGTTCTATCAGTTTTACATTTTCATTCTTTCCGCAAGGAGGTTTCATCATGTACTCTTATGAAGTTACAGTAGAGAATCAGGTAGGTCTTCACGCACGTCCTGCTACCTTCTTTATTCAGAAGGCCAATGAATTCAAGAGCACCATCTGGGTTGAGAAGGAAGAGAGAAGAGTCAACGCAAAGTCTCTTCTTGGCGTCCTTTCCCTCGGCATTGTGGGCGGTATGAACATTAAGATCATCGCTGACGGCCCCGACGAGAACAACGCGGTCGACGGTCTGGTCAAGCTGGTCAAGTCCGGTTTTTCCGAGTAATTGACGGATCCATAACAGAAAGCGAATGCTTCGGTAATGCGGCATCTTTACGGCACAGGGCAGGGAAACGGCAGCTCGGTTTAAAAGGGCAGGCTGAAGGAACGCTTTGCCGCAGAGATCTCCGCTTTGGGAGTCTTTAGACAGTTGTATCCAACTGAATATCTTGTCATTCGTCACGGAATTTTCGGTGATAAATGTGCCGGTGAGCGAGCGAATTCGCCGGTAGGTTTATATCGTGAATTCCTTTTCTTTTTGCCGTTTTTTACCTGATGGCTTGCATATTGTCCCTATCTGATGTAGAATATTAGTAGCTTTGGTTGTCACCGGCGTCGGTGAAAAAACAAAAAATCTGGAAATGACAGGAGTCGGGAAAATGGCTTTGCTGAAGAAGAACGACGTGATTCAGGCGGAGATCGAGGGCATGACCTCCGAGGGCAGCGGTGTGGCGCATTATGAGGGAATGGCGGTCTTTGTACCGCATTCCGCGCCGGGCGACGTCGCCGAGCTTATTATCATCAAGGTGACAAACAGCTATGCCGTCGGCAAAATCAAGACCCTGATCAGAAAGGGCGATGGAAGGTGCGAACCCGACTGTCCATCCTATCCCCAATGCGGCGGCTGCACGTTCCGGCATATTACCTACGAGGCGGAGTGCCGTATCAAGCTCGGCCGCGTGAATGACGCGGTGAAGAGAATCGGCGGCGTGGCGCTCGAAGCCGAGGAATTGATCGCCGCCGACCATCCCGACAGATACCGCAACAAGGCGCAGATTCCCTTTGGCGGGGGCGGGGGAGAGGCAGTGTTCGGCTTTTACGCCGAGCGCAGCCACAGGATCGTTCCCTTCTCCGACTGTCTGCTTCAGCCGGAGATATTCGGCGCGATCGCTCAGGCAACCGCCAACTTTCTGAACGACACACCCAACGACATTTACGACGAGAATACAGGAAAGGGGCGCTTCCGCCACCTCTATATCCGCAGGGGCTTCGCTACGGGAGAAATCATGGTGTGCGCGGTGGTCAACGGGAACGGTCTTGTGAGGGAGGATGAATTTATTCGCCGCATACGAGCCGTTTCTCCTGAGATAAAGAGCATAGTAATAAACGTCAACCGCGAGAAGACCAACGTGATTCTCGGACAAAAATGCCGGACGGCGTGGGGCGGCGATACCATACGGGACGTGCTGTGCGGCGTGACGTTTGAAATATCGCCCCTGTCCTTCTATCAGGTCAACCGCGAACAGGCGGAGCGTCTGTATCAGAGGGCGGCGGCATACGCGGGACTGGACGGCAGTCAGGTGGTATTTGACTTTTACTGCGGCACCGGAACCATCGGGCTTACGATGGCTTCCGGCGCCAAAAAGATTTACGGCATAGAGATTGTCCCCGACGCGGTCAGGAATGCCGTGCGCAACGCTGAAATCAACGGCATCTCCAATGCGGAATATCGCTGCGGCGACGCGTCGGAATGTGCCCGGAGGCTTAAAGAAGAGGGAATAACGCCGGATGTGGCGATTGTCGACCCGCCGCGGAAGGGCTGTTCGGTGGAGACCGTTTCCTTCCTGAACCAAACCGCTCCGGCGCGGCTCGTCTACATCTCCTGCGATCCCGCGACCCTTGCCCGCGACATTTCAAGGCTGAAGGACGCGGGCTGGCAGCTTGAAAAATTCACCGTGGTGGATATGTTCCCCCGCACGGCGAACGTCGAGACCGTCTGTTTGATGTCGCGGGTTGAGAAGTAAAGTGTGATAAAATGGCTTAAAATAAGGCTTTTCGGGCATATGCCTATCAGCGCCGAGGTCTCGCTCAGACCGCAAAAATCGCTCCGTGGGAACTTATCAAAGGTATTTTGCCGGAGGGTTGAGTGGCCAGTTTGGATGTCAGAGGGTTGAGGCTTCGGTTTGGATGTTTTTGAGGCAGGGTTGACACTGTGGTTTGGATGCCGGAAAAAGAGGCTCCCACATTGTCGGCACCAACAGGCGGCCATATATTAAAGGGAATAACGGATCATTATTTCGGAGGTTGACGCAGTATGAATTATAAGGTGATCGATAAAGAAACTTACTATAGAAAAGGCGTGTTCCGTCATTTCACAGAAGATTGTGCGTGTTCGACTTCCATGACAGCGAGGATTGATGTTACCGATCTTGTTCATCATTCCAAAGAGACCGGGACAAAGTTTTACATCAACTTTCTTTTTATCCTGTCAAAGGTTCTGAATTCCCGCGAGGATTACAGGATGGGGTATCTTAGGGAAACGGACGAACTGATCTGTTATGATGTGATCAATCCCATACAGTATATCTTTCATGATGATACAGAAACCTTCACGCTTGTCTATACAGAATACGATGAAGATTATGAGAAATTCTACGCAGCAGCTCTGCGTGATGCTGAAGAGGCAAAAAAGACCAGAGAATATGGTTTTGATATTATGAATCATCCCAACTGGTTTGATGCGTCATGTATACCGTGGCTGTCTTATGATGCCATGCATCTTGAACTGCCCGATGTTCATATGTTTTTTGCGCCTGTCATCAACTGGGGAAAATACAGGGAGGAAAACGGCAGACTTGTGATGCCTGTGACTGTCCGTCTAAATCATGCGATTGCTGATGGTTATCTGGTGGCAAATGTATTTAGGCTCTTGGAGCAGGAAATCACGTTATTTGTAAAGAGATGATTGAGAAAAAGGTATAGGAACTTGCCACAAGGCTCCCACACTGCCATCACCGGCGGTGGGGGGCCAAGAAAGAGAGATCATCATGGGAAAGGGAAGCTCCCAGAGAACACAAGCGTAATCATAAGTATTGTTTCGGTAATAATATTTTATTGTCTCATAATATTCTCCGAAATTCATCGGAAGCGCATTCGGTGGCACGCGCACTCCGCATTTTTTTGCTATGGCAGAAGCAATTGCTTTCATCGCCCCCTTAGCTGCCAACTCGATGGTGTCCGATAATCCTTCACGGAACATAGCTTTTAGCGCAGTCTTGGACTTCTGAGCCAGATCCAGGTCAGGGAGCGTTACCAATGTAAATCTGCCTTGATGGTATAAAAGTGTCCCATAGAGTTCATTGGACTGATTGATTACGATTTGAACATTTTCACAATCCAAATTATCACCTCCTATGTTCAAAAGAATCAACAAACGCGACTGGAACGCACTGACTTTTTGTCTTTTATGTTTATTGTAGCATATCAAACCAGCTTAGTCTTCTACAATTGGCGGAGTTATTTATTTTTTTTGCATACTATGGCTGCCCCTCCTTGTTATGGAAGGAGAATCCGATTATGTCATCAAAATCACGCCCGATCTGATGAACTCCTAAAAAACTAATGTGATAAACTGTGGTAAACTATTGACACATTAGACATTTTATGTATAATATAGCATATAATAATCGTCATACTTTTTACAATTGGCGGAATCCTGTCAGGATTTCATCTTTTATCCTTGTTTCTCACAGAAATAAAGAGAAAGTGAACGCCTAATGCATATTGCCAATTATCTTGAACCAGAAGCGACCGAAAAACTGATCCATGAGCTTTTCAACGCTGACAACATCCAGGATTATTTCACCGCTCACGAGAGAGAACTGAAGGTTTCCTCCTTTGCCGCGTACATTACGAACCTGTGTCGGCAGAGAAACATGACGGTTGCTTCGACGCTGGAAAACGCCGACATCAGCTTCAGCTTCAGCTATGGCTATTTTCTGTTCAGCGGCAAGCGCAAACCGTCGCGCGATACGGTCTTGAAGCTGGCGATCGCCTTCGGGCTGAATCTGGAGGAAACACAGAAGCTGCTCAGCGCGGCGGGCTTCGGCGGCCTTTATCCCAAGATCAGACGGGACGCCGTGATCATCTACGCGATACAGCGAGGGTATACGCTCCCCCGGACACAGCAGGAGCTTGCCAACCAGCAAATGACGCCGCTGCCCGACCAGAATCACTGAACCTCCATCGATGCTGCGATGAAGCCGCACAAGATGGAACCTCATGGCGTTTTCACTGCTGCCCGTTTTTCCCCCTTTTCTGCATTCTTACGATGACGCTATCACCTGATGCCTATCTGATGAAAGGAGACAATGAAGATGAACAAAAGAAGAGCGATGGGAGCATTCGTCACGCTGCTGTTGGCGCTGCTGCTGTCTTTGTCCGGCTGTGGGAGGGACGGGAAAGTCACCACCGTATCGGAGCCGGAAGCGGAGCCGTTTGTGTTCCGACCCCACGTGTATTCCCGCTTCCTTGAAGCGGAGTACAGTGAAGACTACCGGCAAGCCCTTTTTGCTCTGATCGACGCCTTGGAGGAGGGGGCGGACACGTTCCCCTGTCCCAGCCGGAAAATCTACAATTTCTGCATGGATGAGGCGGTGCAGAACCAGCTCTACCCGGTCGCCTGTATGCAGATCACCGGCAAAAGCAACGACGGATCGAAGCCCTATGAGGACGGCGTGGGGCATATCTATTCATCATGAACGCCTATATCAAGCCCGATTACAGCGACTATGAGAAATGTCTGGCGCTGTACGATTATATGGTGAGCAACTACTCGTATGATTATGACAATTCCGTCGATGCGGGGGAGGACGGTTCCTTCTGCGCCACGCTCAGGTACAAGAAGGGCATCTGCGTGGATTTCAGCGCCATGTATGCGTATCTGCTGATGCAATGCGGGGTGGACGCGATCTCGGTCTCCAATGACGGCGAGAACAGCCCCGGTTATCATTCGTGGACATTCGTGGCAATGGATGGAAAGGGGTATCACATTGACCCGACATGGGGATTGAAGACCGATCCGTCCGACGCCGCGTTTCTCCTTGATTATTTCATGATGACGGATGACGACCGCGCCGCCTCCGGGTATGCTGCCGACACGTTGGAAATCTATCTTCTGCATGTTTTTTACGCAAAGGACTACGACAAGTATGACTTTACCGCAGACGACAGCCGATACCGTTTGCCGGACGGCTCCTACTGCACCCGCTACGACACGGACCGGAAGGTTCTTTACTATACCAACAACACGATTGACGACAAAGAGCAAACCTTCCGGTATGAATAACCATTCAACCATGTTTGACGCACAGGAGAGTGATCCACCATGAAACCATCCAGAACGCGCAGCCTTCGCCTGATTTTCAATCTTTTCATTTTTTTGGGGACGCTGTACGCGTTTTACCTGATGTATTGCAGGAGCGAGGGAAATCTGCAGGCGAGGGGCTTCGAGGCTTTTAAATATTTCACCGTGCAGTCCAATGTGTTCGGCGGCGTGATGGCAGCCGTCTGGCTGACCTTCGCGGCGGCCGGCAGGAAACGCGGTAAAGACATTCCCCGCGCGGTTCATCTGCTGAAATTCGCGGCGGCGGTGTCGCTGGGGCAGGGGCGAATCTCTGGTTTCATCTGCTGGTGCCGCTGGCGGCCATGGCGGAATGCGTCCTCTTCAACAGGGAGAAGATAAGCATGAAAAACTGTGCCGCCGCCATGCTGCCGATGCTTCTGTACGCCGTCGGGTATCTGACCTATAATCTCATCGTGGGCAGGAGCGAGACAGAGCCGCTGCGCTACGACTGGTACGGCTTCCTGCTGTGGGGCTGGGGCGTGGGCGTGTGCATCTTCGCCGTGATCTGCGGGGTGACGTTCGGCATCGGCGCGGCGCTCAGACGGATGAATCTTGCTTTTCGGAAAAAAACAAGGGCATAAAAATATCGCCCCGCGGCGGTCTTGGGTACGTTTGTACGTGCCTGCGTGACGCGCCGCGGGGCTTTTGCCTTGCGGGAGAGGGCTTATGATTTGGTAAGGGCTTCGGTGATCTCACCGATATAGACGATGTGGTAATCCTTTTCGGGGTAGTTGGCGGCGTCGTCTGCGGGGTATACGATGCCCTCCGGCTTCAGCTCGCCGACGTAAATCTTCCGGCAGATCAGCACGGTCTCTGCCTCCGCGAAGTAGGGGGCTTCCTTTTCATGACATACCGTCAGTCCGGCGCCGGTCATCTTGTCCTCGTCCCTGCCGCTGACTCTGCCGCAGTAGACCAGCTGCTTGCGGTATTGTTCCGGCAGGAAGCTGACAGAGAAGTATTCTGAGGCGTCGATGAATTCGCGGGTATACCGCTGCGGACGGACGTAGCAGGTGACGACGTTCTTATTCCACAGCACGCCCGCGCCGCCCCAGCTGGCGGTCATGGTGTTGGCTTTTTCGCTGTTGCCCGCGGTAATGAGCATCCACTGATGGCCTATCCTGCCGAACGGGTTGAAGTCAAGCTGCTTCGGATCAATTTGGTTGAACATTTTTCATTACTCCTTTTTTTGTTTGAAAGACTGAGGTCTGTTATCTCTCAATAGAGTGTATTCAGTTTTACGACAGCTATGCCTGTTTCGCAAACTAAAATGCGCTCCGCTGCCCATGGGATTGCCCTGCACGGCGGCGAAGCGCTTTGGTTGCATTAATAGTAATTATAGTTGCTGGGGATGGAGAGATTGCTGAAATCGCGGGTTGCCGAACCGAACTTCTCAAAGGCGTCGTCGTTGAAGCTCACGCTCTTGTCGTTCTTCGCCTTGGCGATGAGCTCCTTGGTGAATTCGTCGAATTTGTATCTGATGAGAAGCGCTTCGCGTCCCGATTTGAGTCCGGCGTCATCGTAATCGATCTTCTGCTTCTGAAGCAGAACAATGGCGGAATCCGTCTCTAAGAAGGTCAGCTCGCCCGGCTTCAGATCCATTATTTTCTTGCCGTCCTCGTCGGTGAGATCCCAGAGGGAGGTGTACTTGGTGGAACCGCTCTTGTAGCTTGTCGCGTTCTTTTCAAAATCCTTGCACTTGTCAAGGAATTTGAGCTTGCCGCTCTCCGCCTGGCTCTTGATCTTTTCGTACTGCTTCTTGATCTTCGCCTTCTGGGCGTCGGTCATGGAGGACCCGTCCTCGTTGAGATAATACTGCTGGATATAGCTGATGGTGGCGTAATTCTCCTTGATATACTGCTTCAGCTCCTTGTCGGAGATCGGCTTGGTGCCGTCCTTGCCGTAAACGGCGGTAAAGAGCTTATTCTGAAGCGAGAGGTTTTTATAATACTCCGTGATCGAGCTTTGCGCTACGCCGTTCTTTTCATAGACCTCTTTGTCTGTCTCATACTGCTGCTTGGCGCTTGATTCGGCGGAGGCAATCTCTTCCTCGGTCAGCTCGATCTTCATTTCCTTTGCCAGCAGCAGCGCGCCGGTATAGGACTTGACTGCCTTGACAGCCTCGGAATCGAGATGCTCGGTCGCCTTTTTATCCGAGTCGGACACCTTGACGGTCTGCTCCTCAAGGGAGGAGGTGGTGGTGAGCAGTCCGTTCTGGGCATAGGTGCGGAAATTGGCAGCCTGCATATAGATGTACATGCCGATTGGAACGGTGGTATCCTTGCCGATTCTGGAAGCCCAGCTCAGGTCGCTGCCGCAGGCCGAGAGAGAAACAGCAAGCGAAGCCGCCGCGATGACTGCTGCGGCCTTTTTAAGAATTTTCATGAAAAAATCATACCCTTCATAAATCTGTGATGTTAGCAACGGCGTGCAAGCTCTTGCAAACCGGCGGGGAATAAAGTAATTGATTCCTCAGTAACAGCACTAATTATACACCTCTTTTTTCTTTTTGTCTACAGCTTTTGGCGAATATTCATCTTCTATTTAAATATTGTTATCATTTAAAATGATATTCCTCTTTTTTTGGAAAAAATCTCTTGACATTTGCGTCAAAATAATTTATAGTATTATTTAGCGCTGATTGTAAAAGAGGCAAAAGCGACGCGAGATGATTCGTGTCTGCAATTCAGGATTCACCCCCTTCGGGGGCGGCTATCATAGGAGGTGCATTTGCATGGCAAAGTGTGATTTCTGCGGCAAGGAAATTTCCTTCGGCATCAAGGTTTCCCATTCACACAGAAGAAACAACAGAACATGGAAGCCCAACGTCAGACGTGTGAAGGCTATCGTCAACGGAACTCCCAAGAGAGTTCACGCGTGTACCCGCTGCCTTCGTTCCGGCAAGGTTACAAGAGCTGTCTGATTATTTTTCTTTCACATGATACCCGCTGTACGGCGCGCTTTTCCGCTGTGGTACGGCGGGTGTTTTGTTTGTGAAGTGCGTTGGGCGACGAAGGAGGGCGATCCCTTATGGCAGGAAGTCAGAAACAGAAATTTCTCGCGCTGCTGAAAATTCTCTATGAGCAGACCGACGAAGGCCACCCGCTCAGCGCGCCTCAGCTGGTCGGGCTGCTTGCCGGACAGGGCATTTCCTGCGAGAGAAAGGCGATTTATCGCGACGTGGAATCGCTTGTCAGCTTCGGCTTTGACATCTTGCAGTCTACCTGTCCGCCGGGCTATTTCTGGGGCAGACGGCTTTTTGAAATGCCGGAGCTGCGAATGCTGGCGGATTCCATCAAGTCCTCGGAATTCATTACGGAGAAAAAAACCGGCGAGATGATCGACAAGCTCAAGACGCTGACCAGCGTCTATCAGGCGGAGGAGCTGGAACGCATCCGGGATATTGCCGGACGCCCGAAAAACCGCAACGAGGGCATTTTTTACACCATAGACAGCCTGCATTTCGCCATTCAGCATAAGCGCAAGGTGCATTTTTCCTATTACCGCCACGTCATCCGTGACGGCAGGATCACTCCGCAGAAGTCCCATGAATTCACCGTCAGCCCTTATGCGCTCATCTGGAACGACGGGAAGTATTATCTTGTCGCCAATTACGGCAAATATGACAACTTCTCCCATTACCGTCTCGACCGCATGCGTCAGGTGGAGGTGCTGCTGGAGCCGTCGCGCCCGCTGAACGAGTTCAGCCGTTACGATGAGGAGCTGGATGAAACCGATTATATCAGCGGCGTGTTCGGGATGTACGCGGGGAAAGAGGAGGACTATGTTTATCTGCGGTGCAGCGGCGATTGTCTCGAGCATCTGATCGACCGCTTCGGACACGAGCTTCTCTGCGAGGTCAACGGCGATGAGTCCTTCACGGTGCGCGTCAAGGCGCTCATCAACGACGGTCTGGTGAGCTGGATATTAGCCCAGCGCGGCGGCGTGCAGGCGATGTATCCCCCCGAGCTTTCCGACCGCGTCCGGCAGACCCTCGCCGCCATGCTGGAGGCGCTCTGAGCCGGAAAACGAAAAAGCATTCATGTCAACAGAAAACGCCATAGTACTTCCGACTGTATGTCGGAAATACTGTGGCGTTAACTTTGTATCAGCGCAGCGCTTCACCGGATGACCTATCGAAGTTGTAGCAACGCAAAGAGACGCATTGCCCTTTGCTGACGCTTCTTTATTCCCTGCCGTTGATCAAAGGGGTCAGCTTCTTGTAGACGGCAATGGTAATGACCGCGCTGACCATGCCCTTGATAAAGGTGAAGGGCATGTTGAAGAGCAGCAGGCATTCCCAGAGATTCTTTACGCGGGGGTTGATCGCCTGGTACATGCCGATGATCGCGTCCATCGGCATGAAGGCGGTGTAGATGGGGTAGACGATGAAATAATTGCTGAACACGCTGAGCACTGCCATCATGGCGGCGCCGACTACGCTGCCGATCACCGCGCCGCTGAATTTCGGGCGGAGCCTGTAAATGATGCCCGCGGGAACCACGAAGAACACGCCGAGCAGGAAATTGCTCAGCTCGCCGACGCCGCCGGTGGTCGTGCTGAAGAGATTGACCAGATTCTTGATCAGGCAGACGACGGCGCCGTAGACCGGCCCCATCGAGAACGCCGCGATCAGCGCGGGCAGCTCGGAGAGATCCATCTTGATGAAGGACGGCATGAGCGGCACGTTGAAGCTGAAAAACATCAGCACCGACGACAGCGCCGAAAGAATGGCGGTCATGACCAGCCGCCGCGTGTGATTGACGCGTTTTTCGGAAGCGGTTTCGATTTTCTTTGTCTGTTTCATGAAAAAACAACACCTTTCTTTTGTGGACTGTCCCTGCAAGCAGGCAAAAGAAAAGCCCTGCGAGATCAGGTGATTTCGCAGGGCGCAACATATGCAGGTGAAGGCCGGCATGTTCCGGTACAGCCGGAACAGCAGCTTGTCTTGCACATATCTTCTTTCATCCGGACTCCTGCGACGCGTATCTCCTGAGGAAAACACGCTCCGCATTTACCGTCGGTTCCGGGATCGCACCGGATCAGCTTTCGCGCGCGGACTAAGCCGACGCGTCCCGCGACGCTTACGGCCATTACCGCCGGTGAGGAATTTCACCTCGCCCTGAAGACAGTTCATTTTTTTCATTACTATTGTATTCCATCATTCCCGTTTTGTCAACAGGTTTTTTTATGATTTCCTTGTGTCGCGGTTGTCCCCGGTGACTTCAAAGACCTCGCCGGTGGAATAGGTCGGCTTGCTGCGCGGCTGCTCCGTCAGCACGGCGGGCATGTTGGGGATAGCCTTGTGTCCCTGCGGTACGGGCTGCGGTTGCTGCGGCACGGGCTGGGGCTTCTGCGGAGCGGGCATGTCGGGGATAGCCTTGTGTCCCTGCGGTACGGGCTGCGGTTGCTGCGGCACGGGCTGGGGCTTCTGCGGCATGGGCTGGGGCTTATGCGGCACGGGCTGAGGCTTCTGCGGCGCGGGCTGAGGCTTCTGCGGCACGGGCTGGGGCTTATGCGGCGCGGGCTGGGGCTTCTGCGGCACGGGCTGCGGTTGCTGCGGCGCGGGCTGCGGTTGCTGCGGCGCGGGTGGCGCAGGTTCGGGTTCAACGGCCGCCGGAGGTATCTCCTTGGGCTTGTCGGCGGGGGGAACAGGCGTAGGCCCGGGTTCTTCGGTGAAGTCGTCCTCCATGTCCTCCGTGTCCTCCTGTGCGGCGACGCTGCCGTCCTGTTCGCTCTCTCCGAACACATCCTCACGGCGGGGCGTTTGGTGCGCCTGCGGGTTCATCTCGTCGATGTGCTGACCCAAGACAGGAACATACTCTCTCAGGAGCGGATAGAGCAGCTTTTTCCGCAGGCACCAGAGAACAAGCAGGAGGATCCCCGCAAGGGTCATAGCAATGCCGAGCGGGAAACCAGCAGTGTGATAATGCAGCTCGACCGTGTGTTCACCCGGCGCGAGGTAGACGCCCAGAAGGGCGTCGCCGACGGGAATGACGTCGGCGCGTTTGCCGTCGACCGTTGCCGTCCAGCCGTTGCTGTAGGGAATGGAGGTGAACATGACGCAGTTGTCGGTGGCGGAGATGGTTCCCTTGAAGAATCCGTCGCCGTACTCCGTGAGCTGCCACTGATTCTCGCCCATCGCGGAAATGGCGGCGTTGAGTGCGTCGTTGTCCATCTCTGCGATGAAGATATTGCCGCTGCAGGTGGAGCCGGAGTTAACGGTGACGCGCACCTCGGTGCCCTCGGACAGCCGTCCCATATCGATAATGTACGGCTCATAGGGCGTGACATTCCAATTGGAGCTGCCCACCTGTACGCTGATGGAGGCGGCTGCACGGCAGTCCACGTAAATATAGCACTGTGCCTTCTTTTCGATGGTGCGGAGCGCGGTGAACGAACCGCTGCTGCCCTGATAATCGGCGTAGAAATAGGAGCCGGTCATTTCGACGTTCATGCCGTCCTGGGTTTCGACCTGGGGGTCGAGCATCCGGTAGACCGGCGCGCCGTTGACGGCGTATTCGACGAATTTGTTCTGCACCTCAAAGGGATTCTCGTATCTTTCGCTGTTGTTGGTGCTCCAGTAGATGATGTCGTTGTCCACCGTGAAGCCACGCGACAAAGCGAGCTTGTTTTCATAGATAAACCGGTAGCTGCCGGAGCTGTCCGCCACCTGATCCACATAGCTGAGCTGGGCGTGGTTCCTCAGATCGTGATTGAACACGACGTATTTCACATTCAGCACCGAGTCGATGAGCGGCACATAGCTGTTGTAGATATAGCTGTTGACGCCATTGATGGCAAAGCCCAGCTTGCCCATAAGGGTGGTGGTCGCCTTGGGATTGCTTGAGGCGAATACCGTCAGTCCGGGATAGCCGTAGAGGGCGTTGTCGTTGCAGGTCTTGCGGGGAAGGATCTCCATCCTGCTGCCGTCCTTGTTGTACTTTGCGACGCGCCTTACCGCCGCCTTGTTGATGCTGTAATCCTCGACAAAGGCGGAGCGGTCGGTGAATACCTCGTTGTCGTTGAGTTGACGGATCATCTCCACGGAATTTGCCGAGACTTCAAAGAAGCAGAGCGCGAGCGCGACAGTGATCGCCGTTCCCTTCGCCGCGTATTTCCCGACCGGAAACGCGCCGAAAATCACGGCGTAAACGCCGGCGAGCGCAAGGCTGTACCAGATGGTTTCATAACCGCTCTCGCCGCCGAACTTCTGTTCGACGATGATCATGGCGGCGACCAGCGCGAAGGCACGGAACATCTCCTCGCGGCTGATGCGTTCGATTTTGTCAAGCGCCTGCACGCCGATGGCAAGCATGGTGAAGCAGATGAGGAAGGAATTGCGGTAGGGCAGGTCATTGGGGAAGTGGAAGCCGTGGAAGGCGAAATTCGTCCAGTTGTTCGCCATCAGCGCGACAAGGAGTCCCAGCAGACCGCCGAAACAGACGCGCGTTCTCAGCCGGATCCTGCGGCAGGTGAGGAAGATCGCGATGAGCAGCACGGCAAGCACCGAGCAGTAGACATTGGGCAGATTGTCGCCGCGCTCGGTGGGGGAATTGCCGTAGAGCGTGCGGGAGAACATATCCCAGAAATCGAAATTGCTCGTCACGGCGCGCGCGAATTTGTCCTCCGCGCCGGAGGTATCGCGCAGGGAGATTGCGGTAGGGATCAGGATCCACATGGCAAGCATGCCCCCGACAGCGGACGTCCAGACGAAGCGGAGGAAATTCTTGACATACGCCGCCGCCTTTTTGTTGGGAGACAGTCCGGCAAAGCGGGCGTTGTTCTCAAACGTGCGCATCACGTACCACAGCACGAGGAAAATGCAGATCATGTAGCCGATATAGTAATTGGAGGTGACGGCAAGTCCGAGGGTGATACAGTAGAGCAGGGGACTTTCGCCCTTCATGACCTTTTCCAGTCCGTAGACGATAAGCGGCAGCAGCACGAGGCAGTCCAGCCACATCACGTCCCACGAATAGGCGATGAAGTAGGCGTTGAGGGCGTAGGCGACAGAGAGCGCGACGGTGCCGTAGTCGTCCTTTTTGAACACGCCGCGGCAGAAGATCGCAAAGGTGGCGCCGGCGGTGGTGATTTTCAGCACCTCGATGAGGGCGATGGCCTCGGTGAGGTTGTCCCTCGGGAAGAGCAGGGCGATGACGTTGTACGGGCTGCACAGATAATAGGCGATCAGCGGCAGGAAGCCGCTTCCCATGCCGACGTTGTCGGAGTAGGTCATCGAGCCGAAGGAAAGCACCTTCTCGCGCATGAGCGAGAAGAAGGCGGAATACTGGTGGTGCATGTCGATGATCATGACCGATTCGTTGCCGAAGGGATAGACGCCGAGGGCGGTGTAGCAGACAGCTATCCCGCAGAAGGAAAGCAGCGCCGACATCCAGATGTAATAATGCCGGATGCCCGGTCGGCTTCCCGCGAACATGGCGTTGCATACGATCAGGGCGAGAATGCCTGCGGAGATCGCGGCAAACAGGCTGAACCACGCGGAGCCTTCATGCACCGTACAGGACACATAGGTGATTAGCATGAGCAGGAAGAAGGACAGGACGTATTTGAGCATCGAAACGAGCGTTTCCATGCCGCTCTGCTGTTCCTGCAGCATGTTGGGAGAATGTTGTTCCATGATGGGTTCCTTTCCACAAACAGATGATTTTCAATTATTATAACACACGGGTGTGCGATTTACAAGAAGAAGAAGGAAAAAACTAAAAAAACCGCCGTGCCGGAGAGGTTCCGGCGCGGCAGTCCGACGCAAAGGGCATCATGGATGCTTGGCATATTCCTCGGGCGCGTTGTTGAGTGATGGCGCTCACGACGGCGAAGATGGCAAACTCCATCACGCCCGTCAGGACGGAATTCACCATGCCGAGATAATAGGCGGAGGTCATAATGCCTGAAAATCGTTCACATTCTTTGGAGGCGCATACCCTGCATACCCTCCGCATACCGTGGAAAACTTTCCACCGTTTTTCAGAGACGCCCTGTAGCAGAGCCTTCAGAGGCTTTTGTTTTCAACAAAATACCATAATATCTTTAATATCTATTTTATAGATAAATATATTTTTTTCTATATATATATCTATAAAAAACAGGGTATGCAGGGTATGCAGGGTATGCGGCTTGGGTACGGACGCGGATCTTTCTGACGAAGCAGTAGACGAGCAGGGTAATTTCGGAAAGAACGGCGATACCTAACATTGCTTTGACCATGATGAATACCTTCTGAGATTTTGTCAAGACATCGGATACATGCTTGCGTTTGTTTTGTGTTTTCTCATAGCCTGTTATGTTGGCTATATTGTAGCAGGTATTTTATAATTTGCAATACCCAGGAGGATGACCTGCCGTTTACGGGGGCAAGTTGACATCGTGATCGGTATTCATCGGGGAAGGGAAGTCACAGCCCATTCATGTGAAAAAACGGAATAGGTATCGGAAAAAGGCGGGCAATTCTATTGACAGAAAAATGCCGTCTGTGATATAATAATGACGGAATTATATCGTATGAACAGAAAACAAATAAGATTTGACAGATCAAGGAGCAGAAAGTATGCGGAAAAGAACGATTATCGTCATTCTGTCATTGTCAACGACAGCGGCAATACTGATTCCTTTCCTATGGAGGACATGCCGGGATGAGGGAGAGATGCATAACGGCAGAGCCGTCGTCATCCCCTACCGAATTGACGGCAGGGCACGATCCGATTCCCAAGCCGGTAAAGAGAATATCTGGGTGCTGAAGCTGATCAGTCACAGAGGATTTTCCTCAGAGGCGCCGGAAAATACCCTTCCGGCTTACAGACTCTCCAAGGAAAAGGGATACGGCTATGTGGAAACCGATGTGCAGTTTACCAAGGATCAGGTGGCGGTGTGTCTCCACGATAAAGAGATCAACAGAACCGCCCGTCTCATGGACGGAAGAGCGCTGAACCGCCGCGTGCGTATTTCCGATATTACCTATGAGCAGGCGCGGACGTATGATTACGGAAGCTGGAAATCGGAGAAATACAAAGGTACCCCGATCCTCACCTTCGAGCAGTTCATTCGCACCTGCGACGGGCTGGCGCTTCATCCTTATGTCGAGCTGAAGGCGCCGGCATTTGACAGTGATGAAAAGTTCCGCCGTGTCGCCGACATAATTGCCGCAAACGATATGAATGAAAAAGTCACGTTTATCAGCTTCAAGTATGAGTATCTGGAAAAAATGAGGGCGTTGTGTCCTTCTGCGAGACTTGGATTTTTGTATGACAGAAGGTCACGGCTTGATATGAAGCGGCTTCTGAAACTGAAAAATCCGGAAAATGAAGTGTTTGTCGATGCGGAGGTAAGCGCTTTCAGGAGGATTCTGCGTACATGCCGGGAAAACGACGTTCCGCTGGAGGTCTGGACGGTGGATGATGTGCATGATTTGGATAATATGGATCGTTACATCTCCGGCGTGACCACCAATTGCATCACATATCCCGCAGACTGAACAGGCGTTCAGTGTCCGTTCAGTCTTGCTTCTATTTCCTCCTCGCCGCAGAAGCCCACGCCTGCGCCGTTGAAGCCGATCTTGACGCCGGCGAAGATCACCGCCCGCCGGAGCGAATCCTCCGGGGAAAGCCCCTTTACATAATAATGCAGGAAGGACGAGAACAGCGAGTCGCCCGCGCCGACCGTATTGACGACCTTCACGTCGGTGTAGGCCGGTACGGCGGCAAGTCTGTTGGAACCCGCGTCGAGCAGCAGCGCGCCCTTCGCCCCCATGCCGATGACGATGACACGGTTGCGGTAGCGTTCATACAGTCTTTGGATGAATTCCTCCGGCGCACAGGGCAGCGCCTCGTCGCTGAGGAAGAGAATGTCGGCGTTCTCCATGAAATCGCGGTTGTAGTCGTCTTCAATTTCACTTCGCACATGCACGTCGGTAGCCGTCAGTCTGCCCTCGGCATGTGCCTTTTTGATCAGCCTGCGGTTGAAATTGATATTGCAAAGTACGGCGGCGTCCGCTTCCCGCAGCGCCTGTGTCATGCTCTCCGCGTCGTGCATTTTGTCCTGAATATCCTTCAGATCGCAGTACACCTGCCGCCGCCCCTCGTGATCAAAGAGGATCACTGAGGTGGGGGTATTTTTTAATTCGCGGCGGATATGAGCGGTGGAGATTCCCTTTTCCTCCAGATCGGAGAACACTCTGTCCCCCTCAAAGTCGCAGCCGGTGAAGGAGTACAGCTCCACCTCGTCGCCCAGAGCGGTCAGCGCCTTGGCAATATTGCAGCCCACGCCCGCCACATTGGAATTCACCCCGAAAAACGGGTAGTCCACGGGGTAATATGGAATCGGAAATCCCCGGACTGCCACCGTCGTTTCCACGTTCAGCAGTCCCGAAACAAGTATTTTCTTTGACATGGGTTATTCTCCTTTCCGAAATGAATAAGAGAGGATCCGGCAGTAAAAAACATGATGAACCGACCCTGTAAGGGGCAGGCGGACTGAGACCGGGTAAGTGGAAAAAGCGACCCTGCGCCGGGGGCGAACTCACCCACCGCAAGCGGTCCCCCCTCCCTTTCAGGGAGGGTTTTTTGGTGCGTGGAATGGGAAGGATTTCTCCCTCCTGCTACTACTTATCGGCTTCTTCACCGCGCAGCAAAGCTATGGCTGCCCGGTATTTTTCGTTGCGCCGGTAATCGAAGTCCGTCATGCTGTCAAAGCGGGTCAGGTCGCTGTTATGGGCAAGGTCGGCTAATTTGACCTTGACGGCGACGGGATTTTCCCGGATGTGCCGGACGTAGTCCATATAGGGTACGCCCTCGCGGTGGGTGAGGTAACTCAGCGCGGTGCATATCTCTTCGGAAAATCCCATTTCCCGCAGATCGTTCAGCGTGATGTCCGTGTCCTCTACCACATCATGCAGCAGGGCGACCGCCGTTGAAACCTCGTCGTCCATCTGCTCCGCCACATGGAACGGGTGAAATACATATGGCACGCCGCTCTTGTCCCACGCGTCCTTATGCGCCTCGAACATCACGCGCATTGCCTTTTTGGTAACGGGTGTATAGATCATTGCTTTTCACGTTTCCTTTCCTGACGGTGAGTCGTTTGGAGCATTACAGATAAAATACCCTGCCGTCTTTGCGGGGCGCGGGGGCGGGGATTTCGCCGTCGGCATAGCCTACCGCACAGTGACCAATGCCGACCCATTCCCCCTCAATGCCGTGATCGGCAAGAAGCTGTCGGTATTCGTCTGTCTCGAATTCCTCGCGGGCGCGGTGGATCCATATGCTCCCCAGTCCCAGCGAGTGAGCGGCAAGCATGAGGTTGCCCATCACAAGGCTGCCGTCGTAGACCGCCGTTGGCCAGCTTTTTTCGGCAAGCACGATCAGGATGACCGGCGCGCCGTAGAACGGGTCGAAGCCCTCCGCCCAGCCGCCGATTTTGCGGTTGTCCTCGGCAATCCTGTCCCGCAGCGCCTTATCCGTGACCGCAAGGATGATCGCCGCCTGTCTTCCTCTTCCGTTGGCGGCGTAGAGTCCCGCCTCGATGATCTGGTCGATGTCCGCCTTTTCCGGCAGCTCGGGCTTGAATTTCCGCACGCTGCGGCGCTCTTCCATTGCTCTGATGATTTCGTTCATTTTATGTGTTCTCCTTGTTTTAATGATATATGAAAACCGCGTCATTTCATGCCGATGGCAACAGGCTTTCCCTGAGTATCTGCACCACCTCGTCGCGGGTGAGCTTTTTGTAACCGCCGTCTAACATCACCGTGCCGTCGGCAATGCCTTCGATCATGTCCTCAGTCGCGCCGAGTTCCGAAATGCTGAGAGCAACGCCCAGCTTCTTCATCCAGCTCTCCATTTCCTTCAGCCCCTCGGCGGCGATTTCCTCGTCCGTCCTGCCCGCCGGATCCACCTGCCAGACCTCGGTGGCAAAGCGCGCGAACCGCTTGAGTCCGAACGGCATGATGTGCCGGTAATAGGGCAGAGAAACGGCGGCAAGCGTCATTCCGTGCGTCGCGCCGGTATACGCGCCGACGGAATGTCCCAGCATATGCACCATCCAGTCGGTGCTTTTGCCGCATTCGATGAGCGTATTGAGCGCCCATGTCGCCGTCCACATGATGTTGGAGCGCGCCTCATAGTCCTCCGGATTCCCGATGGCGATCAGCGAGCTGTGAATGACGGATTTCATCAGCCCTTCGGCGATATAATCGCTGGTGCAGTCGTCCTCTCCGGAGAAATACTGCTCGCAAATGTGATTGAAAATGTCATAGATGCCCGCCACCATCTGACGCTTCGGCAGCGACATGGTGAACCTCGGATTGAGAATGGAGAATTTCGGCATGACCTCGGGACCGAAAACGTGGCCGGCCTTGCGCTTCTTTTCGTGATTGGTGATGACCGAGCCGGCGTTCATCTCGGAGCCGGTTCCCGCCATTGTCAGGACGCAGCCGACAGGCAGGATCTCGCAGTCCGGTTCCTCGTAGCGCTCGAAGTACTTTTCCCACGGGTCGTCGTCACAGTGAACCGACACGGATACCGCCTTGGCATAATCGCAGCAGGAGCCGCCGCCTACCGCCAGCAACAGTCCCACGTGGTTCTCACGCGCGATTCTGACGCCGTCGCGCAGCTTGTCCGCCGTGGGATTGGGCATGACGCCGCCGTCCTCGACAAAGTCTCTGCCGCATTCCCGCAGAATGCCCGTCACAGCGTCGTAAACGCCGTTGCGTTTGACGGAGCCGCCTCCGTAAATAAGCTGTACCTTGCCGCCGTACTTCGCCAGCTCGTCCTTCAGAAAGCGGAGTGAATCCTCTCCGAAATAGAGCTTTGTGGCGTTCTGATAACTGAAATTGCCCAGCATTTTGATCGTCTCCTTTTGATGTAGAATGTATTACAGATGATCCTCCGCCCACGCGCGGACTTCCGCCGCGGAAGCACGCGCGGGTATCCTTGCGCCCGCCAGGATCGTCGCGCCGTGCGCCAGCTCCTGAAGGTTCTTCCATGTGTCGCCGATTTTACTGCCGCCGGAGGTGCAGAAGGGAATGACCTTCACGCCGTCAAAGTTGTAGGACTCCATGAAGGTATCGATGATGGACGGTTCCCGGTACCACCATACCGGAAAGCCCAGAAACACCGTGTCGTACTTCTCCATGTCGACGACGCGGAACGCGATGCCGGGGCGACAGCTTCTGTCCTTCATCTCGACGGTGCTGCGGCTCCGTTTGTCGAGCCAGTTGAGATCGGCCTTGGTATAGGGACGCTCCGGCACGATCTCAAACAGATCCGCCCCCAGCTCGGCGGCGATCTTGGCGGCGATCCCCTTGGTCACACCGCTTGCGCTGAAATAGGCGACAAGTATTCTGCTCATTCGCAACAATCTCCTTTAACGTTTTTCTTAAGGATATTATACATAATCATTGTGATATTTGCAAGTTTTTTCAGGAGTTTTCTGCACGTTTCCTGCCTGCGGAAGCGGCCTCATGGCAGACGTGTGCGAGGCGCGCGCGCCCCAAATGACAAATTTTGCAAGTTTCGAGGGGAAAGCTATTGCAACCGGCGGATTTTTGGTGTATAATATAAAGAACAACTCTTTTTGACGAAAGGAAAGACATCCACTATGGGCAGCAACGCAAAATTGAATGTCGCCGTCATCTTCGGCGGACAGTCCTCGGAGCACGAGGTTTCAAGAGTATCGGTGACAATGGTACTCAACAATATCGACAGAGAAAAATACAACGTATATATGACAGGCATTACAAAGGACGGCAAATGGTACCTCTACGAGGGCGAGGTCGGACGCATTGCCGACGGCGGTTGGGAGACCTCCGGTCAGACCACGCAGGCGTTCATTGCCCCTGACGCGGCGCTTCACGGCATGGTCGTCATGCGGGAGAGCGGCGCGGAGATCATTCCGCTCGACGCGGTGTTTCCGGTCATGCACGGCAGGAACGGCGAGGACGGCACTATTCAGGGGCTATGCGAGCTGGCGCATATTCCGTGCGTTGGCTGCGGCCTCACGTCGTCGGCGGTCTGCCTTGACAAGGCGCTCACCAATACGGTGCTGGAATACGCCGGCATCCCGCAGGCGAAATTCCTGTGGTTCTATGCCCCCTATTTTGAAAAGCACATGGACGAGATCCTCGACCAGATAGAGGATGAGCTGGGCTATCCCTGCTTTGTTAAGCCCGCCAACGCAGGCTCCTCCGTCGGTATCAGCAAATGCGACCGGCGCGGCGACGTCATCGACGCGGTGCGATTCGCGGCGGGTCACGACCGCAAGATCGTCGTGGAGGAAAACATCAACGGGCAGGAGGTTGAGGTGGCTATCCTTGGCAACGACGAGCCGATCGCGTCGGTGGTTGGCGAGATCATTCCCGCCGCCGAGTGGTACGATTACGACGCGAAGTACAACGACGAGGCGAGCAAGCTGCTCATTCCCGCCAACCTCAGCAGCGAGACAAGCGAACTCATCCGCAAGCGCGCGATACAGGCGTACAAAATGCTTGGCTGCTCCGGCATGGCGAGAGTGGACTTCCTTGTGCGCAGGAGCGACGGTCAGCCCATGCTCAACGAGCCGAACACCCTGCCCGGCTTTACCGAGATCAGCATGTACCCCAAGCTGTTTGAAGCCTCTGGCATCGGCAAGACCGAGCTGATCGACAAGCTGATCGGCTTCGCCATCGAACGCGCCGAAAACGGGAAATAAGTATATGAATTACACAGTCAAAATATTCACGGAGATCAAAGCCGACGATTACGAGGACGCTTTTCAGGTCAGCTATCCCTGCGGCTATTCCTTTGAAAACGGCGTTCACCGCCTGAAATACACAGACGAAGAGGCCGGGTTCACCGTTGTGAAGATAGTGCCCGACGGCCGCATAGAGATACGACGTAAAAATTCCTTTACCATCATCCTGCAGAACGGCTTGACACACCGTGTCGAAAGCGAAACGCCTTACGGCAGCATTCCTATGGCGTTTTCACTCCAGAAGCTCAGCAACTCCCTGAGCGAGGATGGCGGCATGCTTCACTATCTCTCCCGCGTGGAGATCGGCGGGCAGCCGCAGATCAATCAGGTGACCATGCTGCTCATTCCCGAAGAAAGGAACGACAAAGACAATGACTAACTCCATACAGGAAATACACGCGCAGATCAGGGAAATCATCATGGCGGCGATGGGACGCGGCGTGGCGGACGAGGCGCTTCCCGCAGTTCCCGCACCCGCCTTTTCCATCGAAACGCCCGCCGACCCCTCATTCGGCGATTTTGCCACCAACGCGGCGATGGTTTCTGCAAAGGCGTTCCGGATGCCCCCCCGCAAAATCGCGGAGGTCATCTGTGAGCGCATGGACTTCACCGGTACCCTCGTTGAGCGTGCCGAGGTCGCCGGTCCCGGCTTCATCAACTTCTTCGTAAGCCGCCGTTATTTCAGCGAGGTGCTGCTCGGCATTCATCAGGACGGCGCGGACTACGGCAAATCCGACTTCGGCAAGGGCAGACGCGTGATGGTGGAATTCGTCTCCGCCAACCCGACGGGTCCCATGCACATAGGCAATTCACGCGGCGGCGCGCTGGGCGACTGTCTGGCGGCGGTGCTGGAATACGCCGGCTATTATGTGGAGCGCGAGTTCTACGTCAACGACGCGGGCAACCAGATCCAGAAATTTGCCCTCTCTCTTGACGTGCGCTACCAGCAGCTCTTCAAAGGCGAGGACGCGGTGGAACTGCCCGAGGACTCCTACCACGGCGCCGACATCACCGAGCTGGCGAAGGAATTCGCCGACATCCACGGCGACAGTTATCTTGAAAAGTCCGAGGAAGAACGCCGCAGGGCGCTGGTGGACTATGCCCTTCCCAAAAACATCGCCAAAATGAAATCCGACATCGCCAAGTACCGCATCACCTACGACACATGGTTCCTGGAAAGCACGCTGCACAACGACGGCGAGGTGCAGGAGATCATCGACATCCTGACCGAAAAAGGTCTGACATACGAAAAGGACGGCGCGCTCTGGTACAAGGCGACCGACTTCGGCGGGGAGAAGGACGAGGTGCTTGTCCGCGCCAACGGCAATCCCACCTATTTTGCCGCGGACATCGCCTACCACCGAAACAAATTCGAGAAGCGCCATTTTGACACCTGCATCGACGTCTGGGGCGCGGATCATCACGGTCACGTCGCCCGCATGAAGGGCGCGATGGACGCGATCGGTCTGGACGGCTCCCAGCTGCACGTTGTGCTGATGCAGCTGGTCAACCTGATGGAAAACGGCGTCCGCGTCAAGGTCAGCAAGCGCACCGGCAAGGCGATCCAGCTCGCCGACCTGCTCGATGAAATTTCGGTCGACGCTGCGAGGTTCCTCTTCAACCTGCGCGAGGCCAATACCGTCATGGATTTCGATCTGGGGATTGCCGTGCGCGAGGACTCACAGAATCCCGTCTATTATGTGCAGTACGCCCACGCGAGAATCTGTTCCATTTTCCGCCGCGAAGAGACAAAGAAGTTCGATCTCAGCGAGGTTTCGCCCGAAGCGCTCGATCTGCTGACCCATCCGTCGGAGGTCGCGCTGATCCGCTATCTCTCCGCCCTGCCGAATGAAATCATCGCGTCTGCGAAGGATTATGAGCCATCCCGCATGACCCGCTATGTCATCGAGCTTGCGTCAAAGTACCACAAGTTCTACCACGATTGCCGGGTGCTCGGCAACGAGAACGACAACCTGACCGCCGCGAGGCTGTTGCTTTGTGACTGCGTGCGCCAGACCATCGCCAATATTCTTGCCATGCTCAAGGTCACGGCTCCGGAGCAGATGATCGCGGAGGAATCGGAATCATAACTACAGAGGGAAGTGAATTGCCATGAGCGACAAAAAGGTCTGTGAGCTTACCATCATGGACATTACCGAAAGAATGCTGTCCTTTCATAGCCGCGACGAGATTGCCGCCGCCGCGGATTATGCCGCGTACAACGCCGGCACCTGCGACGCGCTGAAGGAGATGCGCGCCGACATGGAGAAGCTCACGGAAGCGGAATTTATTGAGAAGTACGACGAGCGGAGCCTTGTGAAGGGCGACGAGCTGTTCGGACTGGAGGACGACGACCCCAAGGCGCAGTACCTCCAGGGCTATTGCAGCATTATCGAGGACGTGCTGTCCTTCCTCAATCCCGGCTACACCTACGACCAGATGACCATGCTGGAGCAGGGGATTGAGTTCGACGAAGCCTTTGAGGAGGCCTTCTACGGCGACATGGAGCATCCTCATCATCACGACGATGACGACGATGAAGGCGGTTGCGGCTGCGGCTGTGGGCATCATCACCACCACTGAACGGAGTGACTTTTCATGACAGACAAAACCTTCGCTCCATTGAATGAAGAAGATGGCGTCGGCTGGAACGGAGAAGTAACCCTTCTGTTTGGCGGCCGGCAATACGCCATACCGCTTCTGATTCAGGCGGACGAGAATGAAGGCACAGATGTAACAGATGTTCAGCGAAACGCTTTTGCACGCTTGATGGAAAAATGGAATGGCATCGAGCCTTTGCTGGTTGAAGCACTCATAGACTATTACAACCACGAGGAAAAGAACAGCTTCGGCCCCGATGATGAGAAAGAAGCCGCGCTCTGGTGGCCTGAAATCAACACCTATGAAGAGCTTGTCAACGCTGTCACGCCGGAAACGCTTGTCATTCCTCCCGATGATTGGATGGAGCATGGAAGAAGGATTTATCTGCTGTTTGGACGCACATGGGGTGGCGAGGATCTGGACGACAACGGCATAGGAGTCTGCTTTGTAAACGAACAGATTGCCGAAATCGGCTACAAGGACATCGCCTTCTGAATCTTTATTGATACTTACAAAAACAAATACCGCCTTCCGGAAGATCCTTTAATTCCGGAAAGCGGTATTTTTTTAAATGATCTGTTATGCGCCGGCGTTTTGTTTGGGAATCACCTTCACGGTACAGGAGGCTGTCTGACCGCTGCTGGTTCTGGCGGTGATGATCGCCTCGCCCTCCGCTATGCCCTTGACAAGTCCTCCCTTGGTGACGGAGGCTATCTTGTCATCCGAGCTTTGCCAGAGAATATAATCGGTGGAATACGCCGGAACCATGGAAGCGGAGAGCAGCATTTTGCTGCCGACCTTCAGCTCCGCGCTCTTTTTTCTGATGGAAACCGAGTTCGCGGGAAAATCCTTTTTTCCCCAGCTATATCTGCATTGCTGACGGTAATCCCGGTCGGGGTAGTGATCCAGCGTCTCGAAGGTGTATCCTCTTTTTTTGAGGGTGGGAATGATCTTCTTCAGCGCCTCCGCCGTAAAGGGGAGGTCATGCATCAGCACAATTTCCTCCGTGTCCCCGCAGGTGGCGCAGACGTTTTTGTAGGAGGATGCCGCGTCGGTTCCCCAAGCGGCGTCCTGTGCCGAAGCTGTCCAGTCAAAGACGCGGTATCCCATATCATCCGCTCCGCTGACAATGCGTCTCATTGTCAGCGCGTTGCACACCCTGTTGTCCGTACCGCCGGGGAAACGGATGAGGTCTGATCGCTGTCCGACCAGTTCCTCCAATTTGTCGTTGAGGATGTCCAGCCCCTCGTAATAGCTGTACATGGTCTTGTAGCAGATCTTGGTGCTGTTGACATTGGTGTGAAGCGCCAGCGCGTGACCTTCCTCCGCCATGCGTTTGACGGATTCGATGTTGACGGTGTTCACCAGGAAGAAGGTCGCCTTCACATCGTATTCCTTGAGAACGTCAAGGATGCCGTAAACGGTGTAATGAGGGCCGTCGTCAAACGACAGGTAGCACACCTTTTTGACCGCAACGCCGCACTGAGCCGATCTCCCGAATTCATTGACCGCC
>ONDC01000096.1 GCA_900316495.1 uncultured Eubacteriales bacterium | reverse complement strand
TGGAATTAAACGACACCTTCCCGCTGATATTGGTGTATCAGTACAACGGCACCTTTGACGGAGACTATCAGCGCTGGATCGACAATCCCTGAGATGGTTGCCGGATAAAAAATTCAAAACCCGAAGGAATCAAGCCTTGCTCGGTTCCTTCGGGTTTGTTGGTTTCTGCTATAAGCGTCCATTAGTCTCTGATTCTGATATTGGCCTCCAGAAGCTGCTGCTCCGTCACCTCGCTGGGAGCGCCAAGGAGAAGATCCTGCGCGTTGCCGTTGAGCGGGAAGGCGATGACGTCTCTGATGGATTCCTCGCCGGCAAGGAGCATGATGATTCTGTCCACGCCGGGCGCCATGCCCGCGTGAGGCGGAGCGCCGTACTGGAACGCGGTGTAGAGCGCGGTAAAGCGGGATTCCAGCTCGTCCTCGGTATAGCCGGCGATGGCAAATGCCTTGCGCATGATTTCAACATCGTGGTTTCTCACCGCGCCGGAGGCAAGCTCGATGCCGTTGCAGACCAGATCGTATTGATAGGCGAGCACCTCGGTGGGCGCCTTGGTTTCCAGCGCCTCCAGACCGCCCTGCGGCATGGAGAAGGGATTGTGCGTGAAGACGGTCTTGCCGGTGCTTGGGTCGATTTCGAACATCGGGAAGTCCACGACATAGCAGAATTCATAGGAATCCTGATCGATGATGCCCAGATTCTCGCCGAGCCATGTCCTGATCTCGCCCGCCTCGCGGTTGACGATGGAGGGAGCGTCGCAGATGAAGAACAGCGTCTCGTTCGCCCGGATGCCGGAGAGGGCGGTGATCTCCTCCTTCTGCTCGGGGGTGAGGAATTTGGCGATCGGACCCTTGAATTCCCCGTCGGTGAGGGTGAGGTAGCCCAGACCCTTCATGCCGATGGAGGTGGCAAATTTCAGGGAGTCCTCAAAGAACTTCCTGCTCTGCCCGAAGCAGTCGGCGACAATGCCCCTGACGGGCTTGCCCTTGAAGAGCGGGAAATCCACCTTGGCAAAGAAGTCGGTCAGGTCAAAGATGCGCAGCGGGTTGCGGAGATCGGGCTTATCGGTGCCGAACTGCATCATCGCGTCCTTGAAGGTGATTCTGCGGAAGGGCTTGTCGCTGATTTTTTTGGTGGAATAGGTCTTGAACACGTCGTAGATCACGTCCTCGCAGACCTGCAGCACGTCCTCCTGCGTGGCGAACGCCATCTCGAAATCAAGCTGATAGAACTCGCCGGGGCTTCTGTCCTGACGCGCGTCCTCATCGCGGAAGCAGGGGGCGATCTGGAAATATCTGTCAAAGCCCGACACCATGAGCAGTTGTTTGAACTGCTGCGGCGCCTGCGGCAGGGCATAGAACTTGCCCTTGTGCTTTCTGCTGGGAACCAGGAAGTCTCTCGCGCCCTCGGGAGAGGAGGCGGTCAGGATCGGGGTCTGAATCTCAAGGAAATCCTTCTCCTCCATACACCTTCTCATGGTGCGGATGACGTGGGAGCGGAGCACGATGTTGTTGTGCAGGCGTTGGCTTCTGAGATCGAGGTATCTGTATTTGAGGCGGACGTCCTCGCGGGTGCTTCTGGAATCGCTGACGTCGAAGGGGAGCATGTTCTTGCACTTGCCCAGAAGGGTGAGGGATTCCACCACTAATTCCACCCTGCCGGTGTCAAGCTTTTCGTTGACGGTCTCGGAGTCTCTCTCGGAGACGGTACCGGAGACGGTGATGACGCATTCCTTATTCACGCCGGCAAGCATGGTCTCGTCGTGTACGACGGTCTGCGTAATGCCGGTCTGGTCTCTCAGATCGACAAAAATCACGCCGCCGTGGTCGCGGATGGTGTCCACCCAACCGCAAAGCTCCACCTTTTGACCGATGTCCTTCTCCCGGATGTCGTTGCAGTAATGTGTTCTGTACATTCAAATTCCTCGGTAAGAGATATGAAAACCCGCCCCAAGAATCAGAACAGACTCTTGGGACGGGTTGATTGACAAAATGACCCGCGGTGCCACCCAAATTGATCTGTATGGCGCCATACAGACCCGCTTTAATCACAGATGAAATTGGAAAAATCCGAAAAAGCGTTCCCACGCCTACTACTCACCCGAATGCACTTTCAGTCCGTGATGCATACTCCCTGACGGGCTTTCCAAAAAGGCGGAGTCATTTCCGGTCATTTCAGGGCGAACCCGTGAAATGATATTTCGACGAGCATTATACCACATGTCGGGCAGGATGTCAAGAAAATTTTTTTCTAAGAAATATTTTTTCTAAGAAAATTTTTTTCTAAGAAATATTTTTTTCTAAGAAATATTTTTTTCTAAGGAATTTTTTTCTAAGAAATATTTTTTCTAAGAAAAATTTTTTCTAAGAAATTATTTCTAAGATAAATTAATCCAAGACCATTTCATCAGTTTCCCCCGGCAACTTTTTGTGAAACGCAGAATTCCAAGCAACCCCGCATCGGAAAAAAAGACAGGGCACCCGACCGGAAAGACCGGATGCCGCTGTCTCAGCGCTTGTTTGTGAAAAAATTCAGGAGAAATACGGATTGCCCTCCGCCCACTTATCAGAGGGATCCCATCCGCTGTATTTCGCAGCGGTCTTGCGTTTGGGAACGCCGGGACCCTCCGGGCCGCTGTCATTGACGATCCTCACGTCCGTGCCGATGTCGCAGTTGTCATAAATCCATTTGCAGTCGCGCACGCACATCCTGATGCAACCCTTGGAAGCGGGCGAACCCAGCTTGTCGTATTCCTCATTTTCCAGGGTCGAATAATCCTTCTTCTCATAGGGCACCGAATGGAAGAGATAATCGTCGCTGATGGAGCTGTTATACTGCCCATAGACATTTCCCACCAGCCAGCGCCAGCGGTACTTGGCGCGGATACGGTATTTTCCTATGCGTGTGGGAGACGATTTCTTGCCTGTCGAGCAGGAGAACACCTTGACCTGCTTGGTGTAATCCTCGTTTTTGTCCTTGCCGTATACCACCACCGACTGACTGCCCTTGTACACGACGACGAAATACTTCGCCTTGCGGGAGGATGGCTGTAGCTTCATGATCAGCGAATCCTCCGCCTGAGTCGCAGAGGTGGCGGTCGTCACGGCGGCAGTCGTCGCAGTCGTGGAGACTGTCAAGGAGGTGCGCCCCGCCGTCGTGGTCGTGGTCGAGGTCGTGCTTTTGGCGGTTGTGCTTTTGGCGGTCGTGCTTTTCGTGGTGGTGGATGTCGTTTCCTCAGTGTCCTTCAGCTTGCAGAAGGAGCTTTTGACCCAGCCGGTTTTGCCTTTGTCCAGCGCGACTTCATACCAGATGGCGCCCTCCTCATCCTTCTTGCTGGAAAGCAGCTTGAAGGTCTTGCCCGCCTTCGTGCGCCGGATCACCTTGTACTTTGCGCCGGCTCCGGAACGGATATTGACAGGCGTCACCTTGATTTCCACCCAACCGTCCTCCGCGACGGCGGTCGTGCTGCGGGTAGTCGTACTGCGGGTAGTCGTGCTGCGGGTAGTCGTGGTTGAAGTCCGTTTTTCCGTGGAGGAGGTTGTTTTCATCTCGTTTTCATCGAGGATCCGGCAGCAGGTACTCAGAATCCATCCGCGCTTGTTGCCCGGAAGAGCGATCTGATACCATTCCTTCCCATCCTGTTTGATTTCCGAGGCGAGAAGCGTGAAGGTCTTGCCCCTTCCGGTCTTCTCGATCACCTTATAGTTACTTCCCGCGCCGGAGCGGACATTGACCGGCGTCGCCGTAATCGTCACCATGCAGTCGGAATAGGTCTTTACGATTTCGGCTGCGTTTTTTTTCGTCCGGCTTTCTTCAGAGGAAGAAGAAACGCCCTCATCGGTGCTGCTTGGAGAGTCCCCTGTCAGATCGGACGAAGCGCTTCCGTTGTCGCTTTCGATAATGCCGCCGTTCACCTCGACGTCCTCCGCGGCGGATTGCTGAGAAGACTTGTCCCCGGCGGAGACAGTCAGGCTGTCGCCTGCCCGGTACAGCGCCCTGCGAGCCTGAACAAACGCGAAGACGGCTGCCGTCGCAACAATCGCAAAGCATACGATCTGTGTAATGCTGCTGGAAAATGACTGTTGACCCGAGGCGGCTTTTCCTTTGCTTTTCTTTACGCTTTTTTCGCTCATATTCTTACTCCCATACATCGAAAAAAAACATGAAATATCGCTCAAGCGGTTGATCATCCGAACGATCAAAACCTATACCTAATTATTATAATATACCGATTTGTAGAAATTATGAAATAGTTGTAAATCTCACAGCTTTTTATAAAAATATTCCTCCGCTCCCTGCAAAAATTCGGCAAAGTCAACCCGGATCAGCTCTTCCGCGGTTGCGCCGTCGCCGAAGGAAAATCCCTCTGCTTCCGCCTGTCTCAGAAACGCCAAGCCCGTGCCCTCATCCTTCAGATAGACAAAGACCCTATCACCCAGCATACTCCATTCTCTCCCGGTACTTTTTTCCCGACATCATAAAAATGCCTCCTTGAACTATAGAAAGATATTCGACAAAGAGGCAACAAAAAACGCCCATCGACAGACAGGCGTTCTTAATACGACAAAAGCCCCCCATCGTTCAGCCTTTGCCACCTTTCCGTTCACAACGGCAGGTTGGCGTGCAGTCGTTGCGCTGTGCGTCACACCAAAAAGAATTCCATCAGGAATGCTCGACGTACTTTGATAATACCCAGCCGTATCTATTTTTTTTGGGAGAATAAACAATAGCATAACGCAACTGAAAATGCAATAGGAAGCAATACTTTTTTGACACTTGCCGGAAGAATTGCCACGTAAATATTGAAATCCCCCGCCGTATGTGATAAAATAATAGCCGGAATTCACATCGTATAAAAGGAGCGGATCACCTTGGTGGATCACGAAAGAATTGTAAAAGCGGTAACAGACATTCTGGAGGCAGTCGGCGAGGACACCTCGCGCGAGGGACTGCTCGAAACCCCCGAACGCGTGGCGAGAATGTACGAGGAGGTCTTCAGCGGACTGCACGACGACCCCATGCGCCACCTGAAGATTTTCAATGAGGACGACAAAAACGGCGAAGTCGTCATCGTGCGGGACATTCCGCTGTATTCGATGTGCGAGCACCACCTGCTTCCCTTTATCGGGAAGTGCCACATCGCCTACATTCCCAAGAACGGCAGAATTATCGGGCTTTCCAAATTCGCCCGGATCGTCGATTGCTTCGCCCGCAGACCGCAGGTGCAGGAGCGGCTGACCTCACAGATCGCCGATTTTCTCTATCAGCATCTCGAACCGATGGGGGTTGCCGTCGTCATCGAAGCCGAACATCTCTGCATGACCATGCGCGGCGCAAGGGCTGCCGGTAGCTGTACCCAGACCAGCGCGCTGAGGGGCATCGTCCGCAGCGACGCGAGAACCCGCAACGAGGTCATGACACTTCTGGCGGGAGGTAAGACACTGTGAACATCTTCCGGAATCAACCTGACTGGCATATCGGACAGGGCAAAACGCTTCATCTCAACCGCACCTTCCTCATGGGGATCCTCAACGTCACGCCCGATTCCTTTTCCGACGGCGGACAGTATGCCGACGCGGAGCGGGCGGTTTCCCGCGCCTACGAAATGGCGCGGCAGGGCGCCGACATCATCGACGTGGGCGGGCAGTCCACCCGTCCGGGACACATTCCCGTCCCGCCGGAGGAGGAATGGCGCAGAATCGAGCCGGTACTCAAAAGACTCTGCGCCGACAACGCGCTGATTATCTCGGTGGACACCTATCATCCCGAGGTCGCCGTAAAATCGATGGAGCTGGGCGCGCACATCCTCAATGACGTGACGGGCTTCCGCGACCCGCTGATGAGACAATACGCCGCCCGCTACAAGGTAGGCTGCGTCATCATGCATGACGTGCCGCTGAGTGAAAACGACGACGTATGCGCCAAGCTGACGGAATTCTTCCGGAGGCGCACCGCCGAATGTATCGCCGACGGCATTCCTCAGGAGAACCTTTGTCTTGACCCCGGCGTGGGCTTCGGCAAGAGCTATGAGCAGAATCTTTCCATCGCCAAGAGATTCAGCGAGATCTGCATGGGGAATTATCCTGTGTTGGCAGCCGCCTCCCGCAAGCGCGTGATCGGACGATCCGGCGGCGATCTGCCGGTGGATCAACGACTGCCCGGCACCATTGCCTATCACACGGCGTGCATACTCTGCGGCGCCAATATCATTCGCGTCCACGACATTCCCGAGGCGGCGCAGGCGGCAAAGGTGGCGGACGCGATCCTCAATCCCTACAACGAATAATTTCATCATAAGACACAAAATGCCCTCTGAGCTCGCCCTGTCGGTTGACAAGGCGCTTTCAGAGGGCTTTTTCGTGCCGTAAAAAAATGGGAGGAAATTTACTGCTGCTCCGGTGAATCATTCTGCTGCGGAGCAGCATTCTGTGGCTGCTGCGGGGCGAAATTCTGCGGCTGCTGCGGGGCGAAATTCTGCGACTGCTGCGGGGCGAAATTCTGCGGCGGGGTAAAGCCCTGCACCACCTGAATCGCCTTCTGAACCACCTTCATGCAGGATTTCTTCGGAATAGCCGCGTATAATCCGCTTTTCAGCGAGACCTCACAAATCGTCAGAGTGAACATGCCGGGACAGATCCAGCCGGAAATGATGAGCATATTCGGCTGATATTCGAGCTTGATGAACTTCATGGCAGTCCCAAAGCCGGTTCCCTTTTTCCAGACAAGCTCATCCCTGCCGGACTCCTTGTAATGGGTGAGGGAAAAACCCTCGCCTGACAGCATGGCGGAGAGCGCATTGTTGACCGCGTTCGGATCGGCGTACAGCGGCATCTGAACAAAGGTTCTGCCGGCGTTGTGGGTGATCGTGTATCCGGGATTATTCTGCATGATGATACCTCCTGATAATGTAATCGTTGCACTTCTGCAATCTCATTGTACACTATGATTTCCGAAATGTCAATGGAAGAAAAAAAGCCGGGGCATTATGCGTTCTTTGCACAATACCCCGGATGAAATTTTACACATTATCGCAGCGGAACCGGCTGCCGCGGATGCTTACCACGGCGATCCCGCTGCTGAGAAGCGGAAAAGGGAAAGGGGGAAATTATTTCTTATCCTTCTTGTCCTTCTCTTCCTTCTTCTACTCCTTGGTTACCAGCTCAATCACGCACATCTCGGCAGCGTCGCCTCTGCGGGGACCCTTCTTGATGATGCGGGTGTAACCGCCGTTAACGCCCTCAAACTTGGGAGCGATCTCATCAAAGAGCTTCTTTGCGACAGTCTCTTTGGTAACAAACGCCATGACGTTTCTCTTATTGGCAAGATTGTTTGTCTTGGCGATGGTGATCATCTTTTCAGCCAGAGGCTGTACTTCCTTTGCGCGTGTAACGGTGGTTTCGATCTTGCCGTTTTCAAAAAGGAAAGTTACCATTGCTCTGAGCATAGCCAGTCTGTGATCGGAAGTTCTTCCGAGCTTTCTTGTACCGGGCATGGATTTCACTCCTTTACTACATGTTTATATCGTATCAGATTGCCGCGGGACGGGGTAAGGAAGGCGGAACGCCCCCTTATTCGTCCTCCTTGCGCAGTCTGTAGCCGAGGGATTCGAGCTTTTCAACTACTTCCTCAAGGCTCTTCCTGCCGAGGTTACGCACTCTCATCATATCCTCTTCGGTCTTGCTGATGAGATCCTCGACCGTATTTATTCCCGCACGCTTGAGACAATTGAAGGAACGGACGCTGAGATCCAGCTCTTCGATGGTCATCTGAAGAACCTTCTCGCTGCCCGTATTGTTTGGCTCAACCATGATTTCCTGTGAAGAAACGCTTTCGGAAAGATTTACAAACAGATCGAGATGCTCGGTCAGCACCTTCGCGCCGAGAGAAACAGCCTCCTGCGCGTCGATCACTCCGTTTGTCCAGACTTCCAGCGTGAGTTTGTCGTAGTTGGTGACATTGCCGACGCGGAAATCGTCAACCTTGTAATTCACCTTGACGACAGGCGTATATATGGAATCGACCGCGAGCACACCGATGACGTTCTGCTGCATTTTTTCCTTGTTCTTCTGCGCCGAGACATAACCGCGTCCGCTGTCAAGGACGATTTCCATGTGAAGGGAAGCGCCCTCCGCCAGAGTGGCGATATGCATATCGGTGTTGAGAATTTCGACCTCGCTGTCGCATCTAATTGATCCGGCGGTGACCTTAAGCTCTCCCTCGCCCTCGGAGCAGGAAGCGTCAATCTGCACGGTTTTGGGACCCTCGCCCTTGAGTCTGGCGGTCAGTCCCTTCAGGTTGAGTATGATCTCAGCCACATCCTCCTTCACGCCGGGGATGGTTGAAAACTCATGCAGAACTCCGTCAATCTTGACTGAATTCACGGCAACGCCGGGAAGCGACGACAGAAGCACACGTCTGAGCGAATTGCCCAGCGTGGTACCATATCCGTTCTCCAGCGGCACCACGACAAATCTGCCGTAGGTGCCGTCTTCACGCAATTCTTCCGTCTCGATTCTGGGCTTCTCAATCTCCATCATTCAAAACCCCTCCTTATCAAGCATACAATAGATGCACCGTTGTACATTGTCTAATAAACGTAAATCCAATGTGCCATTGACCAATTGCAAAACACAATTATGAAAAAGCACCGATTACTTGGAGTAGAACTCAACGATGAGGATTTCGTTGACCGGCACGTCGATGTCTTCTCTCTCGGGTACCGCGACAACCTTAGCCTTTGAGGTTTCCTTGTTCAGCTCGAGCCACTTGGGGACAACGCGACCTGCGGTTGCCGCAAGGACGTCGGCGAACATCTGGGACTCCTTGGTCTTTTCGTTTACTTCGACAACATCGCCCACCTTGACCTGATAAGAGGGAATGTTGACTCTTCTTCCGTTGACCAGAACGTGACCGTGGGTGACGAACTGTCTGGACTCTCTTCTTGTTCTGGCGAATCCGAGACGGAACACGACGTTGTCAAGTCTGGACTCGAGCAGCACCATGAGGTTGGTACCGGTCATGCCGGGCTTTCTGTCGGCCTTCTCGTAATAGGCACGGAACTGCTTCTCGAGCACGCCGTAGATGAACTTAGCCTTCTGCTTCTCGCGGAGCTGAACGCCGTATTCGCTCTTTTTGCGGCTCATGCGCTTGGGCTCTCTGTGAGAGGACTTGAAAATGCCCAGGTAAGAGGGATCAAGCTCGAGCGATCTGCACTTCTTCAGAATAGGGTCTCTGTTAACTGCCATGTGAATATAACCTCCTCAAATTAGACTCTCCTGCGTTTGGGCGGACGGCATCCGTTGTGCGGGATAGGCGTCACGTCCTTGATCATGGTGACCTGAAGGTCTGCTGCCTGCAACGCTCTGATGGCGGCCTCACGTCCCTGGCCAGGACCCTTTACATAAACCTCGACTCTCTTGAGACCATGCTCCTTGGCGGCGTTGGCTGCGGTCTCGGCAGCGGACTGCGCCGCGAAGGGAGTGGATTTCTTGGAGCCGCGGAAGCCGAGCTCGCCGGCGCTTGCCCAGGAAATCACGTTGCCCTGAGTGTCGGTGATGGTGACGATCGTATTGTTGAAAGTAGACTGGATATGCACTGCTCCGCTTTCGATGTTCTTACGCTCACGACGTCTGCGTGTTGCTGCGCCCTTTTTGGGTGTAAC
>ONDC01000069.1 GCA_900316495.1 uncultured Eubacteriales bacterium | reverse complement strand
TGCCATCGTGACATCCGGTCTTGCCGGATGGGGCTTCGACATGCGTACCGAGCATCATTCCGAATATGTCATCATCCACCTTCGGGGAAACAATTGAAAAAGAAAAGTGTGCCGGTGAATCCCTTGCGGGAATCGCTGACACACTTTTTTTGTCGATGATAATGCTTGATGAGGAAAGTAGAATCACACGGACTTGATCTTCGCCTTGGTGCCTACCTGAATCAGACGGACGATCACCGGGCTGAGCAGCATATTGACCGCAAGCTCAAAAAGGAAATTGAAGCCAACAAGTCCGACGATCATGAACACAAAGACATTCGTGCCTGCCGCCCATGTCTTGATCGTATCCATAAAGAACACGACCGAGCCAAGCAGGAATATTCCTGTGTTGACAACCGGACAGGTTTTCCAACGCCTTGTAAACCACACCCGCAAGGAGTCCCGCGAGCGTTCCCTTGAGCAGCACCGTGATGATAGTGCCGGCAAAATTCGCCTGATAGAAAAGCGCCGTGTCAGGCTGGAGCAGTACCACTACGCTGAATACAAAACCGAGCCATGCGCCTGCGGTCCTGCCGTATAGCGCTGCCCCGATGACGATGGGAACCAGTACCAGCGAAATCGAAAACGGTCCGAACTTGATGAAGCTGCCTAAATACTGAAGCACGACGACAATCGCCGTGAACAGTCCGACACCGACGAGCTTGACGATGTCATTCTTCCTTGAACCTTTGCTCATAATAAAAACCTCCTGCTGCCGTTCCTTTATCACAAGGATACAGCGCAATTATTCTATATATTGAAGGCGTAAAGCCTGCAATATTCCATATAATACCGTTTTATTATTCTTTTTCAAAGAATCATGATTCTGTTTATCTGATTAAATCATTTGCTTTTCTTTGTGTTCTTTTCATAGAGAATGCGCAGACCATCCAACACTAAATTTTCGTCTATGATAAACTCACGCTTGCAGTTGCAGACGATTTCCGACGAAAAGCCGCCTGTTGCTATCGCGGTGACAGGCATGCCAAGCTCCTCCTCTACCCTTTCCAGCATGCCGTCGAGCAGAGACGCCGCGCCAAGTATCAGACCGGAGCGCATAGAGTCGATGGTATTCTTCCCGATCACCTGTTTAGGCTTCTGATAGCTGATCTGCGGCAGCAGCGCCGCGTTGTTGACCAGCGCCATCAGGGAGGTGCGGATTCCGGGATAGATAATGCCGCCTATCATCTTGCCGTCCTTATCAAGCACAAAGATGGTGCTTGCCGTGCCTAAATCGCAGACGGCGTTCGGCAGCGGGTATTTATGGAGCGCGGCGACCGAAGCGCACAGAAGATCCGCGCCAAGCTCCGCCGGGTCGTTAATGGCGATATTCAGCCCCGTCTTGATACCCGGTCCTACCATGAGCGGTTCGATTCCGACGACCTTGCTGACCGCGCTGCACATGGCATTGGTAACTGCCGGAGCGACGGAGGATAAGATTGCGCCGTCGATGGAAGCTGTCTCGCATTTGTTCAGGGCGAACACCCCCATCAGCTCGACCGCGTACTGATCGCCTGTGCGGTCGGAATCGGTAGCCGTTCTCGCCGTGAATTCAAGCGATAGTCCGTCATAAACACCGATAGTGATATTCGTATTGCCTATATCGACAGCCAGCAGCATGAAGCTCATCTCCCGGATTCATATAAGTTTGACAAATAATTAACATTATCTACCCGCTATTATTTTACACTTGCTGAAATCATAAGTCAATATGTAAATACATAAAAAATAGCCTGTGAATACAAGCTATTTTAATAGTATTTTCATATCTTTATCTGTTCGCCGGTTATCAGACGAGCGACCTCTGCGGGAGAATCCGCGATGAATTCCGCTCCTGCCTCTGTCAATTCCTCCCCGCTGGCAAATCCGTAGGTCACGCCTATGGAATGTACGCCGGCGGTTTTCGCGCCCTCTATGTCGTAGAATCTGTCGCCGATCATGTAAACGCGGGACCTTTCACTGAATTCACACTTCATCATGCAGGTGGTTATCAGTTGGAACTTGTCGCTCATGCTGCCGTCTAAATTCGCGCCGCAGATCACGTCAAAGTATTGCTTCAGTCCGGAGAAGGCAAGGATTTTGTCAGCCATGACATGCGGCTTTGTAGTGGCAAGCCCTATTAAATTGCCCTTGCGTCCGACAGCCTGCAGCATTTCCTCCACCCCGTCGTACATGCGGAGCCGGTAAATGCCCTCCGCGCTGTAAAGCTCTCTGTAAAGCCTGACGGCTTGCAGGATGTCGTCGCCTCGCAGCCCGAAATAATCGCGGTAGCTGTCGTAGAGCGAAGGGCCGATCACCCTGTCAAGCTCGCTGTCTGTCGCGGAAATGCCGAAGTGTTCCAGTCCGTGACGGTAACACAGCTTGATGCCCTCGGACGTGTCGAACAGCGTTCCGTCCAGATCAAATAGAACCAACTTCTGTTCAGTCATTCTGCTTAACACCGCCCCGTCTTTTTGCCTTCTGATTGAATTTGTCAAGTGGAACCGCGATTCTCTGGTGCGTCGCTTCGCCGATCACACCGCGGTCGTCGCTGGCGACTATCTCAAAATAAAACTGCCCCTCGGAAATCTCAAGAAGCGTTGCGGTCGCTGAAACTTCCTTCCCAATGACGGTTGGAGCTACGTGCGTTGTATTCAGCATAACGCCGACTGTGGTGAACCCTTCCGGAATGTGGCGGTCGGCAATCTGCTTTGCCGCACGCTCCATGAGCGACACCATCATTCCTGTGGCGTATGTTTCCGTATCGCCGCAGCCCATGCTTTTTGCCAGCATTGTCTCTGTAACGGTGGCTGACACTGTATTTGTTTCAAGCTCAATCTCCATAATGTCATCCTTTATTTCAGATAATCAGCCGTCAAGCTGATTGACTTTTCACGGTCTTTGTGTATCGCCTGCTTTAATTCGTCGATGGAACTGAACTTGCGTTCGTTCCTCATGTATCTGACAAGGCTCACTCTGACAAACTGCCCGTACAGATCATCGTTCAGACCGATAATCCATGTTTCACTGAGAGGAATATTCGTTTGCACCGTCGGTTTGATTCCGATGTTTGTCACGGATGGGTAACGCTTTCCGCCCACTTCCGTTATGGAAGCGTATACCCCGTAGGCGGGAATCAGAAAGTCCTCCGGGAAATACTGATTGATGGTGGGCGTGCCAAGCTGTCTGCCAAGCTGTCGCCCGTGAACCACTTCAAAGCGATAGCTGAACTGCCGCCCTAACATGGCCGACGCGGACTCCACGTCGCCATTGCTCAGCGCATCCCTTATGCGGGAGGAAGAGATCATTTCGCCGCCGTACTTCACCGACGGCACGACAATGCAATCGATCCCCTTTTCCTCGCAAAGCTGACGAAGCAATCCGCTGTCGCCCGCCGCGCACCTGCCGAAGCGGTAGTTTTCACCGCAGACAAGCAGCCTTGCGTCCAGCCGTTTTATCAGAATGTCGCTAAAAAACGACTCGGGAGAATAATCCCTGACGGAATCGAAGGACGGAAGTATCAGCTTGCTTACGCCGAGTGAAGAGAGGATTTCACACTTGTCATCAAACGACGCAATGCTTTCCGCGCCCTTTTTGAAGGAAGGGGCGTCTGCAAAAGAAAAAACCGCCTTTTCAAGTTTTTCATATTCCGGCAGATTCAGTTTTTCAATAACCGCCCTGTGTCCCAGATGAATTCCGTCAAAACAGCCGAGAGCGATGGCAGTGGATTTTAATTCAGGGATCTGATGGTAGAGTTTCATTGTATCATCGCCTATGTAAAGAAATGTAAATCAGAATATCAGAATCTTTTCATCACTCTCAGCTCATCGGTTCTCTTGACGCCAAGTCCTAAGAAGGCGTTGTCTGCCCTCGCATACACGCGGTAGAGCGATTCCTGCGGGTATTTTTCATCGTCGAGCCTTTCCTTCATACGCACTCCGTTGACCACGGGCGGTTGCAGCCGTTCAAGGGCAAGCGTCGCGCCATTGACAAACCGCACCGCCTGATTGTCCGATATGGTAACGGCGGGATATTCCTCAAACAGACTGTCCACCGGAAGCAGCTTGCTTTCCAGAAGACCGTTGTCCTTGTATTCCTGCGCCTGCGCAAGCGTCATGCAGCGTTCGGCGGTGATGCCCGAAGCCTCGGTGCGCCGGAGAGAAGTCAGCACAGCGCCACAGCCGAGTTTTTTTCCAAGATCGTCGATCAACGTCCGGATATAGGTGCCTTTGGAACAGGAAACCGTCAGCACGCCGGTAGAATTTCCGCTGTCATAGTCGTCAAGCGTCAGACGGTATATCGTCACAGGACGCGCTTCACGCTCCACTTCAACCCCCATTCGCGCAAGGTCATAGAGCTTCTTTCCTCCCACCGAAACAGCCGAATACATCGGCGGCACCTGCAAAATGTCGCCGCGGAATGTGCCGAGCGTTTCTTCAAGCAATTCCCGGGTGACGTCGGCAGGCTGCTCCGAGAGAACATTTCCGGTGACGTCGAGGGTGTCGGTGGTCATGCCCAGACGGAAGCCCGCGACGTAGGTCTTGTCGTGCGAGGGAATCAGATCCAGCGCGCGGGTCGCCGATCCGACAAGAATCGGCAGCACGCCTGTCGCCATGGGATCAAGGGTGCCGGAATGCCCGACCTTCTTCGTCCGAAGCATTCCCCGTATCACCGCACATACGTCAAATGATGTAAAGCCCTCAGGCTTGTCAATCAGTAGAATGCCGTTTACCGCGTTGTTTTGCCAGCCCATATTGTATCTGTTCACTCCGAAATACTGTAAATCGTTACTAAATGCGTTCACTATTTGTAAAGTTGAATAGCTTTACAAAACTACGATTAAAAATATTCGCTCACTGCTTCTATCAGCTGCCTTTTGGCGTCCTCGTAATCGTCGCCGAATTTGCAGCCTGCCGCCGCCTTGTGTCCGCCTCCGCCGAATTTGCCGCAAAGCTCGGCGGCGTTGACCCGGTTGCTTGAGCGAACGGAAATCTTCCAGCCGTCGGACACCTGTTTCATGGTGATGCCGCATTCCACGCCGGCAATGCTTCTGGGAATGTTGGAGATGCCGTCGAGATCCTCCTGGGACGCGCCGATTTCCTTCATCATGTCCGAGGTGATCGTGACGATGGCACAGCGGTTGTCACAGCAGTATTCAAGGTTGGCGAGCGCCTGCTTTTTCAGCTCTAACTGCGCCTGACTCACCTCGTCAAGCAGCTTGAAATTAATGCCCGCGCAGTCCACGCCGTACTTCATCAGCTCGACGGCGATCAGATGCGTCCGTGGGGTCACGTTGCTGTACTTGAAGCAGCCGGTGTCGGTGGAAAGGGCGGCAAACAGACAGGCAGCCGTTTGCGTGTCGATCCTTGCGTCCATCGCGCAGAGAAGCATCCAGATGACCTCGGCGGTGGCGGCGGCTTTGGCGTCGACGAGCTTGATAGGCGTCTCGAAGGAATTGCTCACGTGATGGTCAATGCAGACCTCGATTTTTCCGGCGTATGCTTCCTCCAGACCGCCCAGAAGATGCGGCGCGGCGATGTCCACGCTGACGTAATGCGCCGGCTCGAAGCTCTGCTCCTCCATTCCCGCGCTCATGAAGGCGTATTTTTCGGGAATCGCGTCGGCGCACTTCACATTCGCCTGTTTGCCGAGGGAGCGCATGCCGCGGCAGAGCGCGTAGGCGCAGCCGAGGGTGTCGCCGTCGGGCGCGCGGTGGGCGAAGATCAGCACGCAGTCCATTCTGAGAAGCGCCTTGACGACGGTGACAAGCTGGTTTCTGTAGTCATTGTCCTTCATGCCGACGCACTTCATCGCGTTTTCTGCTCTTTTTTTCACGGATGCCATAATGTGATTCTCTCCTTTTTCAGGTGATGTCTATAGTATAACACATTGGACTTTTCAGCACAAGCCAAAAAGTCCAATCGCTTTGTTATTTATTCCTCATCATCGGACGGCATTGGTTCGTTTTCATCCTCATCATGTCGGATGTCCAGTCCTCTGAGAATTTTGTTGATCTCCGCGCTGTAGGCGATGGAATTGTCCGCCACAAAGCGAAGCTCCGGAACATGGCGCAGCTTCAGCGCCGAACCAAGCTCCCGGCGGATGTACCCTTTTGCCGATTTCAGCCCCTTGACCGACTCGGCGGTTTTATCCTCGCCCTCGACGGTGCTGACGTGAATGGTGGCATACGACAGATCGTTGGTCACCTCCACCCGCAGCACCGTGATCATGCTGCTGATGCGCGGATCCTTGAGGTTGCGGAATATAGCCGAAAGCTCGCGCTTTATGTCCTCGTTGATGCGGTCGATTCTGTGTCCTGACATGGTTTGATCCTCCCGCTGAGAGAATGGTTAGTCTCTGTATTCTTCCACGATGAAGGCTTCGAGCATGTCGCCTTCCTTGATGTCGTTGTAGCGCTCGAGCGTGATGCCGCACTCGTACCCCTCGGCGACCTCCTTCTGGTCGTCTTTGAAGCGCTTGAGGGAGGCGATCTTATCCTCCGCGAGGACAATGCCGTCGCGCACGACTCTGATTTGGGCGTTGCGCTGGATCTTGCCGTGGGTCACATAGCAGCCCGCGACAATGCCGACGTTGGTGATCTTGTAGACCATGCGGATCTCCGCCTTGCCCAGCTCGATCACGCGGGTCTTGGGCGCCAGCATGCCCTTCATCGCGTCCTGAATCTCCTCGATGCAGTCGTAGATAATGCGGTAGAGACGCATATCCACGCCCTGACGCTTGGCGTATTCCTCCGCAACCGGGTCGGGACGCACGTTGAAGCCGACAATAATCGCCTGAGAGGCGTCGGCCAGCATGACGTCGGATTCGCTGATCGCACCCACCGCGCCGTGAATGACGTTGACCCGCACCTCTTCGTTGGAGAGCTTGACGAGCGACTGTCTGACCGCCTCGACGGAGCCTTGCACATCCGCCTTGATGATGATCTTCAGCTCCTTCATCTCCCCCTCCTGCATCTGGCTGAAGAGGTTGTCGAGCGTGACCTGCGTGCGCTGCTTGAAGATTTCGTCCTTCTGCTTCTGCTTGCGCTGCTCGACCAGCTCACGGGCGAGACGCTCGTCGCTGACCGCGTCGAAGGTGTCGCCGCCTGTCGGCGCTTCGTCGAGACCGGTGATCTCTACCGGAATGGAGGGGCCCGCGGAGTCAACCCTGTCGCCCTTGTCGTCGAGCATCGCTCTGACGCGTCCCACGGAGGTGCCGGCGACGATGATGTCTCCGGTGTGAAGCGTGCCGTTCTGCACCAGAACGGTCGCAACCGGTCCTCTGCCCTTGTCGAGCCTGGCTTCGATGACGGTGCCTCTCGCGGAACGGTCGGGATTCGCCTTCAGCTCCATTACGTCGGCGACCAGCAGAACGCCCTCCAGCAGGTCGTCAAGACCTTCGTGCGTCTTGGCGGAAACAGGAACGCACATGACGTCGCCGCCCCATTCCTCGGGAACGAGGTTGTATTCCGTGAGCTGCTGCTTGACCTGCTCGGGATTGGCGCCGGGCTTGTCGATCTTATTGATAGCGACGATGATCTGTACGTTCGCCGCCTTTGCGTGATTGATGGCTTCGACGGTCTGCGGCATAATGCCGTCGTCCGCCGCGACAACAAGAATGGCGATGTCCGTCACCTGCGCGCCCCTTGCGCGCATGGTGGTGAACGCCTCGTGACCGGGGGTGTCAAGGAAGGTGATCTCGCGGTCGCCGATGGAGACGCGGTACGCGCCGATATGCTGCGTGATGCCGCCCGCTTCGGTCGCGGTGACGTGCGTCGTGCGGATCGCGTCAAGGAGCGAGGTCTTGCCGTGGTCGACGTGACCCATGACGACCACGACCGGGCTTCTGGGAACCAGCTTTTCCTCAGTGTCCTCGCTGTCGTCGATGATGCGTTCCTCGATGGTGACGACAACCTCCTTCTCCACCTTGGCGTGGCATTCCTCCGCCACAAGAAAGGCGGTGTCAAAGTCGATCACGTCGTTGATGGTCACCATCATGCCCATGAGCATGAGCTTCTTGATGACCTCGGAGGCTGTCACCTTGAGTCTGAGAGCCAGCTCGCCGACGGTGATCTCATCCGGAACCGTGATCGTGATCGGCTTGCTTTTGCGCTCCTTCTCAATGCGGCGCATGCGCTCGGCTTCGGTTTCCTTCTTCGCGCCCTTCTTCTTGCGGTAATCCTGCGACTTCTGGTGGAGCTTCTGCTTGTTGGCCGCGCCCTCGTTGCGTCTGCCGAATTCCTTCTCCATCGCCATGTCGTCATAGCGGGTGTTGTATTTGTCGGCGTTGAGGTCGGTGGTGCGGGTGTCGACGATTCTGGTGGTCGGCGGCTCCACTCTTCTGGGCTGCTGCGAGGGATTCTTCTGCTTCTGCGGCTGGCGGAAGGTCGGGTCGATCGGCTTGTTGGTGGCTGCCTTGACGGGAACCTTCGCGGCGGGCTTGACGGGAGCCGGCGACACCTTGGCAGGCGCGTTTGTCCTTGCAACGCCCTGCTGCGCGGGCTGCTGTCTGCCGGACTGCACCTTGTCGCGTCTCTGCCCCTCCTGCGCGGCGGGCTGTCTGCGGTCGCGGTTGTCCCTGCCGGTCTCCTTAGGCTCCTTCTTCTTGTCGCTTCTTCCCTGCGGCTTGATCTGAATCTGACCGATCACCGCGGCGCGCTGCCCTGTGGAGGACGCGGGCGTCTTGACCTGCACCGCCGGCTTCTCCGGCTTGGGCGCTTCCTTGACCGGCTTGGGCGCTTCCTTGACCTGCTTGGGCGCTTCCTTGACAGGCTCAGCGGCTTCTCTGACAGGCTCCGGCTTTGCAACCGGCTTGACCTCCGGCTTAACCTCGGCTTTGACCTCCACCTTGACCTCCGGCTTAACCTCAGCCTTGACCTCCGGTTTGGCTTCCGCCTTGATCTCTGTCTTTTCCTTCTTCGGCTTGGCTTCCACCTTGACTTCTCTGTCTTTACCTTGACCGGCTTTTTCTCCGCCTTCTCAGGCTGCTTTTTCTCCGGCTTTTTCTCCGGCTTTTCCTTGGCTACCGCTTTGACGGGCTTCTTTTCCCCCGCATCTGCTTCGGGTTTGGCCGCCTCTGCGTCCGAAGCTGCCTTCTTGGCGGCGGCTTCGGCTTTCTTTGCCTCCGCTTCCGCCTTTGCGCGCGCCTTTGCCTTCTTGGTTTCCTCGATTTCGGCTTCCGTTACCTCGGAAACCTCCATGCGCTTCGCTTGGGAAAGGAAGGAATCAAAGCTCTCGACGGCATGCTCCCGGGTGATCAGCTCATATGCCATGTCAAGCTCTTGACCCTCCAGCGTCGTAGTCGTTGTGTACTTTTTGTCCGGAGCGCCGTTCTTTGCTAACAGCTCTGCGAGCGCCTTGCCCGCCATACCCATATCTTTTGCCAGCTGGCTCACTTTATACTTAATTTTTTCCAAATATTATTCCTCCCCGTTATCTGTTTCCATCAAAAGTCTTGCCTTTTGAGCGAATCCTTGATCATTGATCGAGATGATTTTGACTGCCTTGCCGATCGCCCGCCGGATGTCCTCCTGGTCGCAGCTCAGGGCAATGACGTCGGTTTTGTTGTTGATTTTGTAATTCAGCTCCTTTAAGGTCTTGGGTGAAATATCTGCGGTGGTGAGAATCAGGCGGCTTATGCCCGATTCCGCACTGTCTGCCGCAGCATCGAACCCCAGCGATAGCTTTCCCGCCCGGCGCATCAGCCCAAGCAGTGAAAGCAGCTTGTTATTCATCTGCGGCAATCCCCCTCATCAATTCATCATATACTTCGTCCGGAATCTGCATGGAAAAGGATTTTTCCAGCCGCCTGCCCTTCCTTGCCTTTTTCAGACATTCGGTGCTGCGGCATATATAGGCGCCCCTGCCGTTTTTCCTGCCGGTCAGGTCTACGCTGAGATGTCCCTCGGGATCGCGGACGACCCGCACAAGCTCCTTTTTGGACTTCTCCGCTCCGCAGCCTATACACGTCCTCATCGGGATTTTTTTGGTTTTCTGTGTCGGCACGACTGAATTTCCCCTTTCCTATGCTATATATTAAGGGATTACTCCTCGGTTTGTTCTTCTGATTCTTCTGATTCTTCTGATTCTTCTTCTGCTTCCTCAACCGCTTCCTCGGCTGGTTCCTCCGCTTCGCTCTCCTCGTCGGCAAAGAGAAGCTCGTCGTCTTCTTCCTCCTGTTCGGCGGTCTCGCGCTCGGCGCGCATTTCCTCCTCGGAGCGGATGTCGATCTTCCAGCCGGTCAGACGGGCTGCCAGACGTGCGTTCTGTCCCTTGTTGCCGATTGCGAGTGAAAGCTGGCTCGCCGGAACCGTGACGCGGCAGGAGCGTGAGGCTTCGTCAAGGATCTCCACGCTCGTCACGTCGGCAGGCGAAAGCGCCTTGGCGATGTATTCCGAAAGATCCTCGCTGTATTTGATGATGTCGATTTTCTCGCCGCCCAGTTCGTCGACAATCTTGGTGACTCTCGATCCTCTGGGACCGATGCACGCGCCTACCGGATCGACACTCTCGTCGTTGCTCCACACGGCGATCTTGGTGCGGCTGCCGGCTTCTCTCGAAACGGATTTGATGATGACGGTGCCGTCAAAGATTTCGGGAACCTCGGTTTCAAACAGTCGCTTGACCATGCCGGGATGCGTGCGGGAAATGGTGGTGCGGGTGGTTCTGTCGCCCACCTTCACATCGACGACGTATACCTTGATGAGATCGCCGACTTCAAAATGCTCGTTGCCCACCTGCTCGTTCCTGGTCAGCACCACGTCGTGATCGCCGATCTTGACAACCACGTCGCCTGTGTCGGGAATGATCCTGTCCACCGTCGCGGTGACAAGCTCCTGATGGCGGCTCTGGAATTCCTCGGCGACCTGACCCTTTTCCACGTCCCGGATGCCCTGATGGATAATATGCTTGGCGGTCTGCGCCGCGATTCTGCCGAACTGCTTGGGGTCCTGCTTCAACGCGACGGTGGAACCGACCTCCGCGAGCGGGTCGGTTTTCAGGGCGACGTCCAGCAGTACCTCTCTGCCGCTGTCGGTGACCTCCTCCACAACCTTCTTCCGGATGTAGACGGCAAACAACTTGTTTTCCGGCTCGATGCGGATCTCTATGTCGTCGTTGCCGTTGTTGCTCTTTTTCAGGGCGATTCTGATCGCGTTGGATATTTTTTCGATCATGTAATCGCTGGGTATATTCATTTCCTGTTCGAGAAGGGCGAGGGCGTCAAAAATGCTCTCTTCTTCCTTCTTTGCCTTGCTTTTTGCCATGTATTCATAGACCTCCCAATCAGTTTTCGGTTTCGTCAAGGCCGCCGTCCGCGGCGGAAAAATCATCCTCGCAGTCATAGAGCCTGACTGAGGCGGCGTCCTTCCGGTTGATCGCAAATTCCGTTCCGTCAAGATCGGTAAGGAGAATGCTGTCGCCGTCGAGTCCGATCAGCGTGGCGATGATCTCCTTTGTGCCGTCCTCTGTCGGGCGGTAAAGATTGACCGAGACGTCTCTGCCCTTCATCGCCTCGAAATGCTCGGGGCGGGACAACTCGCGCTCGATGCCGGGAGACGATACTTCAAGAAAATAAGCCTGACTGATGGGATCGGCTTCGTCAAGAGGATCGTTGACGGCACGGCTCATCGCCTCGCAGTCGTCAAGTGTCACCCCGCCCGGCTTGTCAATGAAGATGCGCAGATACCACGACGCGCCCTCCTTGACAAACTTCACGTCCCACAAAATCAGACCTAATCGTTCCGCTATCGGTTTTGCGATCGACGTTACGGCTGCCACCGTATTGCCGCCATGCTTTTTACCTGCCAAATGCATACACCTCCCTGTATACAAACAAAAGAGTGGGTCGCCCCACTCTTTTATCCTTTCTTCCATAATCTTCTATACAATAATAGCACATTATTTTGTAATTTACAAGATGTTTAATTTTTTTCTCTTTTTTGTTCAAATATGCAGGGCGTTTGAGCCGCACGTATTATGCATTATTCACAAGAATGCAGGACGAGAACCACTCAGACCTCCTGTTCCGCTTCGTCAGAAGGCAGATCCTCCGCCGCGAACACCGTTTTGACCGGCGGTTCGGCGGGAGGGGACGGAACGCTTTCCCCCTCGCTTTGGGAAAAGCCGCCAATTCCGAGTCTGGCGTACTCGGCAAACCAGAATTTTTCCGCGGACTGCCGGAACGCGTCGGCTTTGCTTTTCTGAACGGCGGCGGCGGCGCGCTGCTCCCGCAGCTCCGCTAAACGCGCCTTCATGCCGTCGCATTCCTCACACGCGGCATAGTAGCGCTCTTCCCGCTCCTTCAGCTGCTCTTTCAGGGCAGCAAGCGCAGCTTCCTCCGACTCAATGTCCCTGATTCTTTCCTGAATCATCTCGTCCTCGCGCTGAATCTGTCCGTCGAGCATTTCCAGACGTCCTGCCACGGCGTTCACCCGCTGACAGACCTGCGTAAGCGGCTGCTTCGGCGGGGAAAGCGTCTCCTCCGACGAGAGAACGGCAGCGACGCTCACGTCGTCCCCGCTGCCCCCCTCGCTGATCCTGGGAAGAAGCGCGGCAAGCTTCTCCGCGGCGCTGTCCGCGCCCTCCTGACGGTGCCAGTAGGCGACGGAATAAAAAAACCGGTACAGCCCCTCCGCGTCGAAGCTCTCCTCCACGCCGTCCGATGAGACGAACGCCGCCAGCGGAAGAAGCGGGCTGTAATAATGCCGGAACGACTTCTCCGCGTCGCGGTTGCAGAGCGAGGTGGAGCGGTTGCCGACGCAGCCCTCGTCTGGCGGAACCGGCTCGACGAAAACGCCACACGGATAAGCCGAGACGCATTTGCCGTCCCCGATCTGCAGGCAGAGGAAGTAATGCCGCGTCACCATGACGGCGACCAGCGTGCAGCCGTAGGCGTGTTCCATGCTCTGTCCCTGGCGATACTGTGAGCGGATTGCCTCCGGCGCCTGATCCAGCTCTTCTTCCGTGAAGGGACGGGCGGACGCGTCGGAAAGCACCTTCTTTTTCCACCGGACGGCGATTTCCTTTTCAAGAGACCGCACGTATGATTCAAAATCGCAGGCGTGGACGTCTGTGATGTGGCTGTGAACGCCCTGAAACTGACGCAGCAGGTTCAGGCTGATTTCACAGGCGAATTGCGCCCCTGCCGCGCTGCGGAAGCAGGCGGGGTCGCCGTGTCCGTCGCTGATCATCGCCGCCGAAAGAGAGGGGTCGCCGTAGGAAAGCGAATAATCCTCGCACGGCTTCGAGCCGGCAAGATGGCTTTTGCCGATGCAGTGCGAATTCAGTTGACAATACGGCTGCATTGCCGTCACCTCGCTTCAAGCCGATGATGGCTCAGAAATAAAAGTCGTTGTCCCAGTCGATCTCGTCGATCGGGAGGGTGGGACTTGCCGTCTCCGGGGCAGCGGGAGCCGGAGCGCCCGACGACATGCCGATGGGCGGCGGGGTGCCTAAGTCAAAGCGGTCGCTTCTGTCCGCATGGCTCTTGGAGGCGGGCTTCTGCGGCGGCGCGGCGTTCTGCACCGATCCCTGATGCGTGACGGTATCCACGCCCGTCAGCGTCACCAGCCTGATCTGGCGCGCCAACACGACGGTGTTCTTTGCCTCATAGACGTTCTTTTCGTTGTCGGTAAATTCCGTCAGCACCCTCCTGCACTCCGGACTCAGCGCGCCCTCCTCGATGGCGATTCCCACCCTTGTGGAGTAGCGGAACCATTTGTTTTTTTTCAGCTCGTTCAGGTATTCGCGGTAAAGCCCCATATCGGAGGGCTTGCCGTCAGTCATGAACACGATGAGCGGCGTGTATGCCCCCGCCGTGGCGCTCATGAACTGGTCCGCGGAGAGCTTTTCGTTCAGCTTTTCAAACGCCTTGCCGTAATTCGTCCCGCCGTAAACGTCGGTGATGTCGGTGAACCGGAAGGTCGAAACAGGCTCCGGAATCAGCGTGCGCCAGCGGGCGTTGGTGGAAAATTCCAATATTGCCACCTTGATTTCGGCGGAGGTGCTGCTCTTTTCGCGCTTTTTCAGCTCGGGAAGCACGTTGCGGATTGCGTCGTTCACCGCGCCGATGCGCGCTCCCTTCATGCTGCCCGAAATGTCGACGACGAAAATCACCACCATGGCTCTCTTTTTCAGTGACGTCACGATATGCGATACATCAGGCGTTACGACCGGCTGCCGCTGAACATTTACGCCCGTATCCAGATTGTCAAATTCCCCGAAGTCAAATGAATCGAAGTCAAATGTTTCATTGTCAGCCATGCTTGGTTCCTCCTGTTGATGAAAAAATGATTACGCGGTTTGAAAGCATGAGCCAAAAGCCCACATTCCCAAAAATCTTAAAAAATCTTACCCGTCACGTTTCCGAAGGCAATGACCGTGCCGGGAAGCAGCGGGGCAAATTTTTTCGGCGGAACACGCACAGGCTCCTTGCCCGGCAGCGTGACCACCCATGTGTCATCCGAAAGATTGCCCAGACCGTACACCGTCGGGTCGGATACGCTCGCCCGGACGCATCCCGAAGGCGTGCGGTAATCGGTGGACGTGCAATTGGTCTGGCAGGTATACAGTATCGTTTCCGGCGCGAGGGCGATGATCTGTTCGCCTGTGCGGAGCAGCCGGCAGCCGTCCGGAATTGTTTCGGGCTGATAGCAGTTGACAAACTGCTCCCTGCCGTCGAGCCTGACCAGCATTCCACGGGCTTTAATAAGCACCTCCAGCCATTGCAGCTCGGTGATGCGGCCGTCGATATTCTTAAGCCCGTCGGTGAATGCTTTTGTAAAAGCGGCAGTCAGATCCGGCGGGAACATTTGCCAGCGACGGATGACATTCTCATGAGCGCCGGGAAGCGGACGGTTGCGCTTGTCATCCGGGTCATACACGAAAAGCGGTTCCTCACCGAAAAGCCGGGCGCCGTTCGCGTCGGTGAGCGGGAACTGCACGGTATACCTTCCTTCCAGCGGGTGATCGATGTAAAACAGACGGAAGAGAATCACGGCGAGGGAAAACCGGTCGGAATGGGTGTTCGGGCGCGACCTGTCGGTGACGACCTCGGGCGCCATGTATTTCGGCATTCCCTTCACGCCTAAATTCACGCCGAAGGGAGCGACGTTGTCGTTGTCGCAGATCAGCAGATCGCCGTTCTGCGGGTCAATGAAGAAGCTGCCTTCGTTTAAATCCTGATAGCTGTAGCCGAGGCTGTGCAGCTTCATGAATCCGTCTGTGATATTCAGCGCGGCGACAAAGAGAGTGTCCCAGCTTGCAAACCTCGCCTCGCCGGTGAGGAAGTCGCTGTATTTGCGGTAACAGGAAGGGCGCAGCTTCATGATGTAGCCGAATCTGCCGTTTGATTTTTCGGTGAGGGCAAGAGGCCACAGAAAATAATCCGCGGGCGCGCCCATTCTGATATTGTGAAGGAGATTATCGTAAAATTCCTTGGAGGGCATAATCTTGCTGTACCATTTCAGGGCGTACTCCTCCCCGTCCATTTCCACGCGGTAGACCTCGCCCTGTCCGCCCTCGTCAATGAATCCGGCAACGCGTATCCTTCTGCCGTCAACAAGGGATAGATAGGAACCGGTTTGTAATGTCGGCATTTTGTTTCCCTCCTTGTGTATATTGATACAAAATATTTCCTTCCGCTGACTGTAAGAATTATCCGCTGACGATGGATAGGCATTCTTCCTCTGTGAGAAGGTCTGCGGGAATGATACGCCTGCTTTCTTCTTCGGTGAGGTTTTCGGAATGAATGATCCTGCGGCGGAAGTTGGCAAGGGTCTTTTCATAAACCGTGCGCGCCGTTCTGCCGTTGGAATAATATTCCATGCGGGTCATCCTCTCAAATACCGGCAGATAATGCTCCTTCACGCCGTCGGCGAGGGTGAATCCGCCCTTTCTGCAGAACAGGGCGAAAATATCGAAAAGCTCTTCGGCTGAAAAATCGTTGAAATGCACCTCTTCAATGCGGGAGCGCATGCCGCTGTTGGACTTGTAAAGCCCTTGCATATCCTTTTCATAGCCCGCGAAAATCAGGCAGCACTTTCGCCGATGCTCCGGAACGTCCATGAAGGCGATGATCTGCTCGAGCGCTTCCTTTTTGTAGCCGACCTCCGCGCCGGAACCGCCCGCATAGGAAAGACTGTAGGCTTCATCGATGAACAGCACGCCGTTTACGGATTTTTGAAGAAGGGCATAGGTCTTTTTATCCGTCTCGCCGACGTACTGCCCGATTAAATCCTTTGCCGTGCAGGACATGAAGTTGTTGCTCTTTACGATGCCGAGTTCATACAGACATTCCGCGAAGAGTTTGGCGCTGGTGGATTTGCCCGTGCCGGGGTTGCCGACAAAGAAGTAATAGCCGGGGTTGATATTGTACAGCGAACCGCCGCTCTTTTTGGCGTAGAGAATTTCCTCCTGCTTGCGGACAATTACATCCTTGAGGTCGGAAAGCCCGATCTGCTCATTCAGCTCTTTCATGATGTCGTCGAAGGTTCTTGGGTTGATCTGGTCTTTGATTTTTTCCATCTCCGCAGGCGGAATATCGTCGGCGGTGTAGGTGTATTTATCAGCGCCTTCCGTGGAAGCGGTTCGCCTGAGAAGCAGCTTTTTCATGTCGATAACCAGCTTTTTCACCTCTCCGGCGTTGCCGAAGTCCTCGGTGCGGGTGTTGTACTTGTGCTCCATGATAAGCTCGATGTAGCGGTGAGCTTCATCAGTGATGCTTCTTCCCTGCTGCTCGATTGTCTTATCGAATATTCTGACAAGCTGCGAGGGGTTGTAGTCGGGGAATTCAACGATCCGCACGCGGCGGGACAGTCCCGCGTTCATCTTGAGAAAATCCTCGACGCGGTTGGAATACATGCCGAAAATCATCTTGAAGTCGTCGGCGTTCTCGGTCATGCGGGTCATCATCGCGCCGACAATTTCGGCTGAATACGCCGAGTCGGTGATCTGGTACGCCTCGTCGATGTAGAGAAGGGAATTGTGGTCGATGGCTTCCTGAATCTTTTCCACCGTCTTGTTTTTGGAATCTCCGACATGACTGCCGATCAGCTCGGACGCGTCCACAAAGATTGTTTCCGCGCCGCCCATCACCCCCATCAGATGATAGAACTGCCCGATCATCTTGCCGACAGTGGTCTTGCCGGTGCCGGGATTGCCGGCGAAGATGTAGTGATCCGGGTAGGAATCCGGCTTGACGCCTCGGCGCTTGCAGTCCTGCGCGTCCAGTATTTCAAGGCGCACGTTTTCAAACAGTTCCTTGACGAAATCAAGTCCCACGTACCTGTCAAGCTCCCTGTAAATGTCGTCGATGGAGGAAACCCCGTGCTTGTCGAAGTATTTCTGATAATCGCCGAAATCCTCGAGGGTAATGCACCGCTTTTCATCGTCGCGGAGAGAAGCCTGCATCTTCACGTCGCGGGCGATTGCCACCACGTCGCGGGCATTGCCGAAATTCGCGCGGTCGCGCTGGTCATAGAGATTCTGAAAGAAAAGGTCGAGGTCAGGCTTGTTTTCGCTTACGCCCTCACCTTCTTCATCATCTCCGATAAACCGGTAGCCGTCCTTGCGGCAGTTGCCGATAAAAATATCTCTCAGCAGGTCGGGCGGGTAGTCCTCGATGGTGAGAATATTTGACTTGCCGAAGCGGCTGCTCAGACCGGGATTCATTTTCAGCAGCTCGTCCATGGGTTCCGGATAACCCGCCATCATCATGCAGAACCGGTATTGCTTGGTGTTGGTCATGGCGGCGACAAGTTCGTCGATGGCTTCCTTGGAATAATTGTTGTCCTCGCTCTTATCAATCAGTGAATACGCGTCGTCAAGAAACAACACGCTTTCCTGCGCCTCCATGATCTTTTCGCGGGTGCGTCCCGGCGTGCCGCCGACGTAGCGGTCGACAAGATCGTCCTTGGTCGCTTCAATGGTAAGCCCCTTTTTGAGAATGCCGTTTTCGTAGAAGATCTGCCCGATCAGACGGGCGACGGTGGTCTTTCCCACGCCCGGATTGCCCCGTATGACAAAATTCGGTATCGGGTAATCAAAGCCCGTTTTGTCATCGGGTGTGTCAAGGCGCTCATTCGCGCAGGAGCGTCTGACTTCGGTCGTCTGGTTCCCCGATTTTCCGAGGGCGCGGGCTTTTTTCTTTTTGTAGTCCTCCACGATCTCGCTGACGCGCTTGGCGACGGATTCCCATCCGCGGGTGTTCATAAGCTGTTCCATGGGGTCGGAGGCGTCGTTTGCCTTGAACCGGCTGTAAATGGATTTCACATCGTCCTCGGTGAATGGCACCTTGTCCCCCGGCTGCCGCTTCATGTAGCGGACGATGTTTTCATAGACCGAGCTGAGATACCCGGCGCGGTTTTCCTCGCGGTCGGCTTCGCGGCTGAGGAACATGAGCGACGACACAATGGGACGCAGCTCGCTCCGTTTGAAGGTCAGGCGTTTGCCGCCGTCGCCGACGAGACGCAGGTATTCCAGCATATAGCGGAATTCGTCCTGATTCGGAAGCCCTATATGAATGGTGCAGCCACGGTTGATGGTCTTGTTGGCGTTGAAGAATCTGCTGCGGAACACGTTGCCGCTGGACAGCCTTTCAAATAGCTGCGACAGGTCGTCGGAATTCATCTGAGGGGCTAAGAATATACAGATATTTTCGTTGGAATTCAGCCCGTATTCGTCCCACAGGTGGGAAAGCAGCTCGGAATACTGCTGCAACGGCGCTGCGCCGTCGGTCACAAAATCCTGAAAGAAGGTGAACACGATCGCCGTCTTGACACTTGCGTCGGACATCATTTTCTTCGCGTCGTCAAGGAATTCGGCAGGCGTTATCTTGGGCTGCTTGTAGATGAGCCTGGGGTTGTTTTCCCTTTCGTTTTCTCCCGGCTGAAGTGCGGGAGGATGATCGGGTGTGGTCTGTGTATGTTGATTATCGTCCGCGTTTGCGGCAGGAGTTGCATTCGCCTGTTCGGAGGGGGATTCATTTTGCGCTCCTGCCGCTGCCGCGGAAGGATTGAGGATTCTCCGCTTTCTGCGTCCCGCAGGAGCCGCTGAGGGCTGCGTGGGTTGTGTTTGTGCCGCCTGCGCCGCATTATCCTCATGGACAGAGGGCTGCAGGCGCTTATTCTTATTGATCGCCAACACCGCGCTCTCGTCGTCAAGCACGAATTTGCCCACGTTCTTCGCGCCGGAATAATACACGATCTGCCGGTAGCCCAGACTGCGCAGGTATTGGTTGAGAAAGGGACGGAAGTTGTTCTTTTGCAGGTCGGGCGAAATGAACATATCGTCCAGATTGCCGTACAGCAGGAATATTTTATTCAACTCGGGGCGTTCAAGTATTGAACTCATGCTATCTCCTTCGTTTTACTTCTTTTATAGGTGATTGTAAAAGTGAAGGAATAACGGAAATGGGGGGATTGGCGCATTGGAAAAAGTAGCTGTTTTCTCCGATTTTTGCAAAGGAAAATCGTAATCTGCACTTTTTCAGTTGCGCCAGGGTGCAACTTTGCTCATGGCGCAACTTGCGGTTACACCGCAAAAGTACCCTGGCAGGGCTCTGCCCTGCACCCGCCAGGGAGCAATGCCCCCTGGACCCCGCGCTCGCATTCGCTCGCTTAATTGATGCTGCGCTTTCCTTTTTCTTTTACAATCGCCTATTTACTTTTTCAGCTTCTTCTTTGTCTCAGTGTCGCCTGACAGCTTGCCGCGTGTTTCGCTCTTGCATTTCAGACTGCACTGCGCGTAGGGACTCGACCCCTTCACCACATTCTCCACACACTCGCGGTAATACGCCTTGCGTTCCTCGTTGGCTTCGTCCCCCTTGGTCTGCTTCAAGTCCACGTGCGTCTGCACATCGCCGTTTTTTAGTAGCTCCGGCGCGAGAGTGATGATAAGCTCCTCCCCCGTCGCTTCGTTTTCAAGACCGATGTGAAGCGCTTTGTCGTGCGCGTTGTCGTCATAGGCGTAGCCGGAGAAGGTGAAATTGTGCTCCTCGAAAAAGTCGATGATGTCCTCGCTGAGATTCTGACGGGAAAAGGCGTTGTTCATATTGGCAACCGCCTTGTTGAGACAAATCGAAATGGAAGGATACAGCTCGTTATTGAGAAAATCCACCGAGGATTTAAGCTGCTCCGTGGTGAGGTTCTGCGCGTCCTCTCTGCGGAGGGCGTCGTACATTTCATTGGCTCGGTGCTTAAGGTAATCAAAGCGCGTCTGTCCCTTGGCGTTCTTGTCGGTGTAATCGGCGATGCGCATACCGACAATCTCGTTTTCAAGGGTCTGCCCGGAGCATTTTTCCGCGTGCGCTTTCGCCGCTTCGGTGACGGTCTCCTGCGACTCGATGAAGGTCTTGACCTCCTCCGAAAGCACCAGCGCCAGCTTGTAATAATTGTCCCATTCCTTCTGCGCCGCGTCCGCTTCGTATATTTCCTCGAGCGCTGCCGTCGCCACGTCCTTTGCCCCCGCAATCGCGCTCTCGTAGCTGCCGCTGTTGTAAAGGCTGATGACCTGGTTGAGCTGACTGCGAAGGGTTTCGAGCTGACGGGCAGAGAATTTACGGCCGTTGTAGTCTTCTTTTAGAGAGTTGAGAAGCGTCGTCGCTTCGCTGATGTAGCCTTTGGCTATCTCCCCGGCGCGTTTGTTCTTCTCTGCAACATCAGCCTTAAGCTGCTCTATCTCTCCCATGCGGGCGGCGTATTGCTCGTTGATCTGGCGGGTGACTTCGCTTATGCTCTCGTTGATCTGATTTTTATATTGGAGATTGAAGCGCTCCTGCGTGTCCGCAATTGAATTCATCACCTGCGCGTGGGACTGCTTCATCTGCCTGACGTAGCTGCCGAACGCTTCCACGTCCTGCTGCTCTGCAGCCCGGCTCATGGCAAGGCGCTGGCGCTCCAGCTCCTGCATCATCTGATTCGACGCCTGCACATTCAGTGCGTTCTGCCGGTTCATACTCTGCTGCATTTCGCTCCTGAAATTCCCTATGCTAACGGCTGCGTCGCTCCGCCGTATTTCGCGGCGTTCCTCCCGCTTGTTCCTTTCGTAATTGACAGCCGCCTTTCCTGCCTTGACTCCTGCCGCAGCAACTCCCGCGACAGCTAATCCGCCAAGCACAAATGGCAGCGCTCCGAGTGCCAGCAATGGCAACAATACCAGTCCGCCGGATTCTCCGCTCATGTTTTCAGACTCCTTTTCGATTGTTTATGATAGCTGATAGTAAATGTGAAGGAACCAGTCCCCTTCACCCCGCGATCGCTTGATTTGCGCTGCGCTATGCTTTTTTGCTTTTCTCCAGATCCGCCCCCGTCTCCTTGTAAACCCGGCTCGTGCTGACCTTCAGCTCGTTGACGTCGGGGGCATAATCGACGGTTTCTTCCGCTTCCTCTCCTATGCTTATCGCTTCGCATATATGCGCGTAAATGTCGCGGGAATACTGCGCCTGCTCCGCTCCGCCGTAGTCAATGTGGAGAATAACGCGGTTTCTGACCTTCTGCTTCGACTCTATGGGAAGTATATAGACGTAAATCCGGCTGCCGGATGAATTGTCAAACACTAATTTCAGCCATTCGCGGGCGTCCTCCATAACCGATTCATCCCCGAACTGTACACGGATGTAGTCCTTGAAATCCCTCGCGTTTTTCGCCTCACCGCTTGCCTGACGGAAGCCGGAAAGCTCCGCGATCCACCTGAGATTGATCTCGTCCGTGAGGAAGTCGATGATCTGCTCTCCCCATTCGGCGCGCTGACAGGATGCCGAGTAACGCTCTTTGTAAAGAACGCTGAGCGCCGAAAGCCTGTCGCCCAGCGCGTCTGTCTGCTGAATGTATTTTTTCAGCTCATCCGTGGACGCACCGTCGGCTTTTTTCAGATATGCCGCCTTGCCTTCCCTTTCAACGTCCGAAAGCACCGCGTTGATCCGGTTGGATTCCCTGACGACCTCCGCGTACTCTCCACGCGACCAGTAATTGATCTCAATTAACCGGCTCTTGCGGGAATTGGAATCGTCGCCCGGCTGACCTATAAACTCCTTCCAGTCGTCAAGCTCCTGCCTGATACGCTGCCGGAGATAATTCATTTTCAGCGTGAGAAGGTCGAATTGCCTGTCCCATTCACTCGCCTTATCGTCGATATTATAGCCGAGCCTCTCCAGTCCGGACTTCACCGAAATGGCTACGGCAGTCGCGGCTTCATACAGTCCCGCCTTGAAAAGCTGCTGCCCGTCCTTCAGGGAATGATAGAATATCGCCAGCCGCTTTGGCATGAATTTTTCGTGCGGCTTGGTCTCCGTCTGCCGGAACTGCTCTACGGCTCCCTTCAGGTACTCCGACGCCTGTGAGCCGCTGCCCTGTTCCCTGCGCTCCATATCGCCGCGAAGCTCCTGCACGGCTCTTTCAAGCTCCATGTTTTTCTGCGCGAGGGCTTCCTCATTGCGCCTGACCTCGTTCATCAGGCGGTTGTAATCAGCGTCCATTTCGGCGAGCTTCTTTCCTGCCTCGTCGCTCAAGGAATACTGGTATTCCCTGAGAAGACGCTCGTATTCCGCTTGCGCCGCCGCGTCGTGTTCCCTTATCGCCCGCTGCATTTCCGCCTGATAATTTTCCAGATTGCGGCGGTTCTCGTTTATCATATTCTGTCTGGCACGCTCCGCCTGTTCGTTCTGCCGCCGGAGCTGATTCTGAAGGTCGTTGACCTCGCGTTCCAGACGCTTCAACTCATCCATATTGTCAACTCTTTACTATTTATCGCTTGTTTGATTTGACTTGCGTTTCAATTTCCATCGTCTTTTTCTGTCTGCCGAGTATAATCAGGCGTATCTGCTGCTCCGCCTGCGTGAGCTTTTCGGATAGCTCCTTCATGATGTCCTCGATCGGCTGAATGTCGTTGTCCCTGTAAAATTCGATGACCGACTGATCGACGTTGTATTGCTGCCGGTATTCCTCCAGCTCACGCTGGTATTCGTCGTAATCCTTCTCATACTCCGCTTCCAATTTTGTCAGAAGCTCCTTCGCCGATTTCCTGCGCTCCCTGAGCTTTTCCAGCCTTTCCTCCGCGGCAGTTACATCCTCCTCCGGCGTTGCAGGCTCCGGGTCGGCAGGCGCCAGTGGCGCGGGAGAAGCAGGCGGCTCCGGCTTCGGCGGCTCCTCCGCGACGGGGGAGGTCAGCACGTCAAAATCGTCGGGCGATTCCGTGAGGTCGGGGGCGGCGACAGCCGGGCGCTCCGGTTCGTCTGGCAAGGCTTCGGATTCCGCGTCGCCGTAGGTCAGCCGCAGCATGTATTTGACATTGCCCTGCGGGATGAATTCCACCGACGTGAGCATGTCGTTGACGTCATATTTTCGCTCGATGGTCTTGGTGGCGCTCCGGAACACGCTCACCTTCTTTTCGCCGCTGAACGGCTGGCCGCTGAATCCGAAGGTCACCTTCAACAGACCGCTCACCATGATCGGACGTATGGTCAGCACGTCGCCGTTCGGATCCTCCGAAAGGTTGAATTTGCCTAACACCTGCATCCGGCTGCCCTCGCGGTGTATCTGCGAAAGGTAATCCTGATACACGCCTCCGTTGAGCGACATGGAGATATTGATGTCCCCGCTGACCAGCTCCTTCAGGATATTGAGCTTGACAGAATCCTTGCCGAATAATTCGATTTCAGAAGTCATCCTCGCCGCCTCCGTTTTTTGATTTGAGTTGCTTCCAGACCGTCAGCACGTTCGCCGACGGCACGCCGATGAGCGTCACGGAATCGGCGGAAAATCTGATTTCCGCCCGCCGTCTCGGTGCCGAATAGTAGCCTTCGCCCGACGCCCTGTATCGCTCCGTGAGATAATGCAACGTCTGGTTGGACGAGCCGATATAGGCGCTGCCGTCGTCGAGCGCCTTGACATATCTGCCGTCGATGAGAATATCGGTGAGACGCAGCAGCGGCGCGGAGTCGCTTCTCTCCCGCAACTCGCTCAGCGTGAAGCCCGAATAGACAATCACGCCCATGTCGCGCACGCGACGTACCTCCCGCACAAGCGCCGCCAGAGGCTCCGCCTGCAGGAACGGCTCGCCGCCGCTGATCGTAATCCCGTCGCAGCCGGAGTTCAGAATCTCCATGGCAAGCACGCCTGTCTCCACCTCGCTGTATGGACCGAACCGCGTGTTGCGGGCAAGACAGCCCTCGCAGTCAAAGCAGCAGCCGTGAACCCATATGACAAAGCGGTCGCCCGGTCCCAGCAGATCGGTGTGGGCTTCGGTGTGGGAAATTTTCAGAATCGCTTTCTCATACATTTTCAGGACACCCCGTATGGCTTCCGAGAATCCCCTGTGGTTCCTTCCAAAAGAGCCCATGGATTCTCTGTTGATTTCGTTCCGGTTCCATTGTGAATAATGTAGGGAAACAAACCGCAGGCGCAGCCCGCTGCCTGTTTCCCCACAAGCAAATCTTATTTCATTTGTTGATCAGATGTTCACGCCGTACACGCGGCAGAGCTGTTCCAGACCGCCCTGATAGCCCGAAGCCACGGCGTTGAATTTCCACTGTCCGTTCTTGCGGTAGATTTCGCACACCACCAGCGCCGTTTCGATGGAGAATTCCTCCTCTAAGTCAAACTGAATGACCGTCTCGCCATTGGTGTCAAATTCATTCTCCACCTTTGCCACGCGCACATAGGCATTGGAAACCTGACCGAAATTCTGTCTGCGTTCAGCCGCCTCGTGAATCGTCACGGTGATGGCGATCTTGCTGACGTAATCGGGAATTTTTGTAAAATCAATGAAAATCTGCTCGTCGTCGCCTTCGGCGCTGTTGCCGCCGGAGCGGTCGTCTCCTGTCGACCAGACGGTGTGATCGTGCCAGTCGGGATTGTTGTAGAAAACAAAGTCATCGTCGCTCACAACCTTGCCGTTCGCGCCGAGAATGAACGCCGACGCGTCAAGGTCGAAGTCGTAGCCGCCGTCATACTTGTTGGGATCCCAGCCGAGTCCGACGAGCGCCATTTTCATGGAATTGTCAAGCGAGGCTCTCTGCCCCTTCTGAAGATTGACTGCCATAATGAATTACCTCCGTATATCCTCAATGGTATGATAATAATGATGAAAGTATTATGGAAAAATCTATTCGACGTTTACACCGAA
>ONDC01000070.1 GCA_900316495.1 uncultured Eubacteriales bacterium | reverse complement strand
CTCTTTCTCATCTGCTGCGCCGCCATAACCGTGCTGACGGGTCTGCTCATACCATCCGCTGTCATCTCCGCCTCTCCCGCTGAATTCATGGATATGGAGAATGTCCGCTCACCGTTGCGGTATATTATCAGCTCGGCGGCTCTTTCCGCCGGAACCTTCCTTGTCTGGATGAACGTATTCTACAGGCTTGCCTCTCCCTCCGCCCAAAGAATCGCCTCCGTCGCATCGGTCCTTGTCATGGGAATGTCGGTTGTCAACTATATGTTCTTCGGCGACGGCTACGGCAATATGTCCTCCCTGCTGCAGTACGACAGGATCTTTATCAATACCACAAAGGAATATATCATCAATGCTATCGCACTGACAGCCATCGCCGCCGTTCTTTACTTCATCGTGAAAAAGCTCAGAGGCATTGTCGCGCCGATCTGTATCGCGGTATGCGTTGCCATGTTCATCATGTCCTGCGGCAATATCCTGACCATTCAAAGCGGCTATAAAAAGCTGCTCCATACCGCTTCCGCCCAGAGCGACAGCCAATCCTCGCACACGGATATATCGCTGCCGTTAGACAAAAACGGCAAGAATGTGATAGTCCTCATGCTTGACCGCGGAATATCCGATTTCTTCCCCTACATCATCGAGGAAAAACCTGAAGTCAAGGCTCAGTTTGCCGGCTTCACCTACTATCCCAACACCATTTCCTACGGTGCCACTACACTCGTCGGCGCGTCGGGACTCTACGGCGGCTACGAATACATCCCCGAGGAAATGGATAAGCGCACCGAGCTTTCCATTAAGGAAAAACAGGATCAGGCGCTGAAGGTCATGCCGCTGCTTTTCTCCCGCAACGGCTATGAAACAACGGTCTGTGACCCGACCTATGCCGGCGCCCAGTGGTATCCCGACCTGAGCATTTACGACAGCTATCCCGAAATAAAGAAATACATCACCTTCGGTAAATACAACATCAACTACGGCACGGAAGAAACCGACAGAATGCTCAAACGGAACTTCTACGCCTACAGTCTCTTCCGCGTCTCGCCTGTGCTTATGCACATGACGATGTACAACAGGGGCAATTACAATCAGTCGGAAAAATCGTCGTTGGTGCAGAGTATATTCGACATGTATACCGCGAGCGGCGGATTCGACGGCAAGAATTCGCAATTTGCCAAGGCGAGCGCCGTTCTGGATCATCTGCCCGACCTCACTTCGGTAACCGACACCGGCAGGAACACCTTCCTGATGATGAGCAACGACACCACCCACGAGCCGATGATGCTGCAGGAGCCGGAGTATCAACCCTCCGATTCGGTTGACAACCACGCCTATGAGGAATCGCTCGGCTCGGCAAGAACGGCGAATGGTCAAACCATGCAGTTCACTAACAGTTATCAGCTGATCCATTATCAGGCCAATATGGCTGCCATGATGAAGCTGGGCAAATGGTTCGATTATATGCGCGAACAGGGAGTGTACGACAATACAAAAATCATCATCGTCTCCGACCACGGCAGACATCTGGACTACCTCAACAACCGGAGGTTTGCGGAACACCCTGATTATAAGGACGTCGGAATGAATGACACCATGATCTTCAAGTCGCTCCTGCTGGTCAAGGATTTCGGAAGCACTGAGCTTACCTTTGACGACACCTTCATGACCAATGCCGATACCCCGACGATTGCCTTCCGCGACACGGTGGAAAACCCGATCAACCCCTTCACCGGAAAGGAAATAAGCTCCGAGGCAAAGAACACCGAAAATCATTACATTGCTCAGCCCGGTGACAATACCATAGAGGATTACGACAACGATCTCAGACAGTACTACAACATCACTTGGATAGGCTTCAAGGGCGATGACACCTTCGATATGAGCGCGTGGCGCATTATCGGAGAAGAGCTCATCAAATAGCCCTGCGGCCGCTATCACAGGAGCGAGAATCTTTCATCGATATGGAAACACTACTTTTGCAGAATACCCCACAGGACATTGCCCGCGCCGGAAAAATACTCCGCGGCGGGGGACTTGTGGCAATCCCCACCGAGACGGTCTACGGTCTCGCAGCGAACGCCCTGGACGGGGCAGCCGTCGCAAAGATATTCATCGCAAAGGGACGTCCGCAGGACAACCCCCTGATCGTGCATATCTCTCATCTCAGCCAATGGGAGCGCCTTGTCGATCACATCCCGGAAAACGCCATGGCGCTGGCGCGGGAATTCTGGCCGGGGCCGCTGACCATCATTCTTCCCAAAAGCGACCTGATCCCCGACGAGGTTTCCGCGGGACTGGCGACCGTTGCCGTGCGGTTTCCCTCCATGCGCACGACCCGCAGGATTATCGACGCGGCAGGCGTACCGCTTGCCGCGCCCTCAGCCAATCTCTCCGGCAGTCCCAGCCCGACCTGCGCCAGACACACCATGGATGACATGCGCGGCAGAATTGAAGCGGTTCTCGACGGCGGAGAATGCAACTTCGGCGTGGAGTCCACCGTGGTGACGCTTGCGACGCCGGTGCCGCGCCTGCTCCGTCCGGGAGCGGTCACGCCGGAGGAGCTTCGTGAGGTTCTGGGGGAGCTGACGATAGACGACGCGGTCTTAGGAAAGCTCAAAGAAGGCGTGAAGGCAGCCTCACCCGGAATGAAATACAAGCATTACAGCCCGAAGGCAGAAATCACCATTGTGAAAGGTAAATTGGAACAATTCCTGCGCTTTATTGCGGCAGAAAAAGAGCATGCTCCGGACGTCAAAGCCTTTGCCCTCTGCTTTGACGGAGAGGAAACAGCCGTTCCCCTCCCCTGCGTGACCTATGGCAGACAGGACGACCCCCTCACCCAGTCGCACAGGCTCTTCACCGCGCTGCGAGAGCTTGATGAACACGGTGCTGCGATTGTCTACGCACGCTGTCCCTCGACCGAGGGAGTGGGGATGGCTGTCTACAACCGTCTGCTGCGCGCCGCCGGCTTCCATGTGGTTTTGGCAGAATAAAAATGTCTGATAATCCTTGCGCTCCCGAAATCAAATCAATCAACAGTGTACCAATGCTTCAAGGCAACCGGGTACACTGTTTTTTCTTTCAACCCGTTCTTTACAAACGCAACGTCGTGTGATATAATAAAAACAGTCTATTCATCGAAAACGGGAGGAAAAAACATCATGGAATTCTGGACGCAATTAGGCATAGAAAAAACAAAGGACATAAGCGCCATCGAAGCCGCTTATCACAAAAAACTGCCTCTGGTCAATCCCGAGGACAGGCCGGATGAATTCAAAGCGCTGCGGAGCGAATATGAAGAAGCGCTGCGATACGCCAAGCAGGAGGAAACGCCAGAAAAGCCGGAGAGCGAGCTTACGCCGGTGGAACGGTGGACAAAAAAGCTGGACGACGTCTATACCCACATCGCCGACCGCTGTCACGCGACAAAATGGAAGGAGCTGCTGAGCGATCCGCTGTTTGAAAGTCTCGACTCCCGCGCGGACACATTTGAAGCGCTGATGGTCTACCTGATGGATCACTGGCATCTGCCGAAGGAGATCTGGCAGCTTCTGGACGAAGCCTTCGATCTCCGTGCGCGGAGAGACGAGCTGATCGAGAAATATCCCAAGGATTTTATCGACAACGCGGTCATATCCGGTATGGAGGACAACGACTTCGTTCCCTACGCGCTCTTTATTCCTCAAAATACCGGCGACATCGACCCCTTCTTCCCGCCGTATTTCAAGGCGCGGGAGGAAATTCTTGACGGTAACGAAAACGCAGGGGTCTCGCTCGCCGACCTCGACGCGACAGGCATCCGGCACCCCTTCGGAGAGCTGCTGCATATCCGGTACGATTACATGAAGGTGGAGGAAAATGCGGTTCCGGAGGAATTGATGGAGCGCACAAGGGCACTGTATGAAGCATATCCCGACTACAGCGAAATCTCCGGCTTCTATGCCGATATGCTTTCCAACGCGGGGCAGCACGCCGCAGGCATCGAAATATACGACAGAATCCTCGCAGCTGAGCCGAACAACATGAACATCAGCTATCACAAGGCGCAGTCACTCATGGAGATGGGCGAATTCGTCCAAGCAAAGGCGCTCCTTGAGAAGATTATCGAGGTCATTCCCTACAACGAGATGGTTCGCGCCCGATTGGGAGAAGTGAACCAGAAGGTCATGGAGCAGTACGCCCGCACCCTTGAGGAACATCCGGACGATTTTAACAACCGCTTTGAATACGCGTGGTGTCTCTTCCAGAACGACGAGGATCAGAAGGCGCTGGAAATCATGGATATTCCCGCGCCGGAGGACGTGGCGCAGCGCTGCGATTACGAGAACATCCATACCAAGCTCCGACAGTCTACGGGCGATTTTGAGGGCTGTCTGGCACACGCCGCCGTCTGGCGGGAATTTGTGGAAAAGCTGCCGGAGGGACAGACCGAAAAGGAAAAGCGCCGCAAGAACAAGCTCGGCGACATCGCCCTGATGGAGAGCCTCGCGCTGCACAGCTTGGGACGCGATGAAGAGGCCAGACAAAAGACCGACGAATCGCTTGCTGCCGATCCGAACGAATACCGCACTTATCATCATCGCTATCTGATATGCGTGGCGCTGTGCGATTACGACGAGGCGCTGCGAACCTGTGAAAAGATGGTGGAAATCAAGCCAATGGCGATCTCCTATCATCTGTTGGGAAGGGCGCAGTATTTAAAGGGCAATATGCAGGAATCCTTCAACAGCTTCGGCAGGGCGCTCGAGCTGAACAAGGACGTCAGCAGCTATGTCTACCGCGCCAGGATTCTCATTATGTACGAGGAATACGATGACGCGCAGGAGATCATTAATCTGCTTAGGGAGAACGAAATCAACTCGGACGGTGTGAAGTACTGCGAGTCGCTGATCCTGAACGAAAGGGATAACAAGGAGGACGAGGCCAAGGCAATCTGGCAGGCAATTCTTGACGCGGACGAAAAGGGCGAAGGCGACTGCGAATTCTTCTATGAGGTTTGCAACGACATGGTGGTCTACATGATACGCCATGACGCCAACCCGGACGAAATGCTTGCCGTTATTGATCGCGGACTCAAGGTGCGGAAAGACTACTCCCCGCTGCTCATGAACAAAGGATATGTCCTCGATGAATTGCAGGATAAGCATGAGGAAGGGCTGGCATGCTACCGCAAGGTGTATGAGACACACCCGCGTCATTCCACCGTCTGCGGCAGAATGGGCGGCATCTATTACTTTGATCTGCACGATTATCCCGCCGCGATGGAAGCCTTCACGGAGCAGGAGAAGCGCTCTGACAGCGCCTATTGCCAGACCATGCTGGGCAACTGCCTGAGTATGGCTGAAAAATTCGACGAGGCGGAGTCGCATTACAAGACGGCTCTTGAAATGGAAGCCGACAACGAAAGAGTTTACAGGGATTACATCGATATGCTCATGCGCTGCCGTCGGTACAACGATGCGCTGGCGCTGGCGCGGAAGCTCGCCGGGCTGGTTGGCGAACGTTCGGGTTACGCCAGGAGAAAAGAAGCGCAGATTCTGGCGCGTATGGGTCAATATGCCGAAGCCGCCGCGATTCACATGGAGCTGTACGGGAAAAGCAAGGACATTTCGGAGGTTGAAAGCGCCGCCGATATGTATATCATAGGCGGCATGACCGATCGGTTCCTCGCCCTTCTCAAACAGTACAAGGGCGAACTGGGGGACGTTTACTTCAATCTGATGGAAAACTATTCCTCCGCGATCGGCAAGGATTCGCTCCAGCTGAAAAGCATCCGCAGTATCAGGGAAAACAGCGCTCTCCGCTGGCGACTGCTCGCGGATTACTACTACGACCACAACGACAATAAAAAGGCGATCGAAGCCGTCGAAAAGTATTACGCCGAAGAGCCGGACAGCATTATGGCCCGCTTTATTCCCATTGTCTGCCGCAAGCGCCTGGGCATTACCGAAGGGCTTGACGCGCTGTTTGACGAGGGCATGAAGGCGCAGGAGCAAAACAACACCCCGCTGTACCTGCCGCTTTACCTGACGAAGATTGCCTACCTGCTCATCGCCATGGGACGTTACGACGAGGCGAAGGAATGCATAGACAAGGCGTTCGCCGCTCCGCTCTGCCATCACTGCCGCTTCCGCGGCTGTGTGGACGGTTACGACGCGCTGGGCGAATATTACGACGCGCTCGGCGATTACAACAACGCGGCGCTCGCCTGTCTGGAGGGACAGAAGCTCTCGCCCTTTGACAGCGATCTTGCGACTCGTCTGCGCCGCCTTCGCAAGGAACACAAAAAAGAATTACGTAAGGAATTACAGAAATGATCATTGGAATTGATTTAGGAACCACCAACAGCCTTGCCGCCTACTACGACGGCAAAAAGGCGCACATTATCCCCAATCGTCTGGGAGAACACCTGACGCCCTCTGTGGTCAGTGTGGACGACGACGGCACCGTGCTTGTCGGAAAAACCGCGCTTGCAAGAGGGCTTCGGCACCCGCTGACAGCCGCCGCTGTCTTCAAGCGCAGCATGGGAACCGACCGCGAGTACAACCTCTGCGGCAAAAAATTCCGCGCGGAGGAATTGTCCTCCTTCGTGCTGCGTTCGCTCAAGGAGGACGCGGAGGCGTATCTGAAATGCAAGGTGGAGGAAGCGGTCATCAGCGTTCCCGCCTACTTCAACGACCGCCAGCGCAAGGCGACCAAACGCGCCGGTGAGCTGGCGGGACTGAAGGTGGAGCGCATTGTCAACGAGCCTACCGCTGCCGCCGTGGCACATGGATTGCTGGACAAAAGGGAACGCTCGCGCTACCTGATTTTCGACCTCGGCGGGGGAACCTTCGACGTTTCGATTCTGGAACGAACCGGACTGATCATCGAGGTGCGTTCTGTGGCGGGAGACAACTTCCTTGGCGGCGAGAATTTCACCGATATTGTGGAGCAGCTCTTCTGCATCCGCTGCGGCGTGGATTTTTCTTCCCTCACAGGCGAGGAACGGGCACAGCTCCGTGAACGCGCCGAGGCGTGCAAGAAGGCGCTCTCCGCGTCCAATGCCGCCGTGCTGGAATGCAAGGTCGGCGGAACCTCCAAAGCGCTCCGTCTCACCGAGAAGATGTACGAGGAGGCCTGCGAGCCGCTGTTTGAAAGGCTCATGCGCCCTGTCGAGAGAAGTCTGCGCGACGCGGGCATCCGCACGTCGGACATCAGCGAGATCGTCCTTGTGGGAGGCGCAACCAAGGCTCCCGTCGTGCGCAAATTAGCCGCAAGAATGTTCGGACGGTTGCCCAACGTGGACGTCAATCCCGATGAGGTGGTCGCCATCGGCGCGGCGCTGCAATCCGCTATCAAGCAGCGCGCGGAAGGCATCCGGGAGGTCATTCTCACCGACGTTTGTCCCTTTACGCTGGGGACAGAGGTCGTGTCCAACAACGGCTACTTCGAGGAAAGCGGGCATTTCATGCCCATTATCGAGCGCAACACCGTCATTCCCGTCAGCCGCACGCAGACCTTCTGGACTGCCGGCGACAACCAGACGATGGTACGGGTGGAGGTGCTGCAGGGCGAGAGCCGCATGGCAAAGAACAACCTGCTGCTCGGCGAGCTGCGTGTTCCCGTCCCCCCCAGACCTCGCGGCGAGGAGTCCATTGACGTAACCTACACCTACGACGTCAATTCCCTGCTGGAAATCATCGTCAAGGTCAATTCCACCGGTCTGACAAAGAAAATGATCATACGCGGCGAGGACAGCACGCTCACGGAGGAACAGGCGCAGAAACGTATGGAGGAGCTGAGCTATCTCAAGATAAGCCCCCGCGAGCAGGAGGAAAACAAACTCACCCTCTACCGCGCCGATCTCGCCTATGAGGAATGCACCGGCGACGAACGCAGGATTCTCGGCGGGTACATCGACGCCTTCGAGGGCGCTTTAGCAAGGGGCAAAAAGGAGGACGTCGACCGTCGCCGCGAGGAACTGAACGAGCTTCTCTCCTCTTTAGGCAGGGAATAAAAGCAACATCAGATCATACAAAAAGAAAACGCCCGTCACGATACGCTGCAAAAGGTATCGCGACGGGCGCGGATTTTTTATTGTCCGGGTTTCATGGCAGACACTTTTCAAAAAGAGAGCCGTCGGTAAATTCGCCGTACCAGCGAAATTCTGACGATTCGTCAGCGACAAATTCAATGCCGTCCTCCGTGATCCGGAACACATAGCGGTTCATTCCATCGGAGGTTTCCAAGACTACCTTATCGCCCTTCAGAGTAAAGGTTCCGACGCCAAGATAGCTGCTGATGGGAGAAAAGGTGAAAACAAACGAGCCGTCTTCCTGGAAGGTCACCTCCGAGCAATTCCCGCCTTCATTGAACCGGTAGGTTCCTTTGAGGGTATTCTCCTGACAGGAGGTCAAAAGAACGACGCACAGCAGAAGAGAGACTGCCGCCATCGCTATGAGAGTTTTTTTCATCATTTGTGCTTCCTTTCCCTTTGCTGTACGCTTATTTTGCCGTTTCGTCAATGGACGCCTTCAGCTGCTCCGCCCGCGCGGAGGTGATCAGCGCGTCAAAGATTTCATCCAGATCGCCGTTGAGAATCGCGTCCAGTTTATACAGCGTCAGCCCGATGCGGTGATCCGTCATTCTCCCCTGGGGATAGTTATAGGTGCGGATTCTCTCCGAACGGTCGCCGGTGCCCACCTGCAGCCTGCGCTCCGCCGCGATCTTGCTGTTCTGCTCCTCCATCGCCGCCTCATAAATGCGGGAACGCAGGATCTTCATGGCGCGGTCCTTATTTTTATACTGGCTGCGCTCATCCTGACATTCCACCACGATGCCGGTCGGCAGGTGGGTAATGCGGATCGCGGATTCCGTCTTGTTGACGTGCTGCCCGCCCGCGCCGCTGGAGCAGAAGGTGTCGATCTTCAGGTCAGTGGGATTGATCTCAACATCAACGTCATCCACCTCCGGCATGACCGCTACCGTAGCTGTAGAAGTATGAATACGTCCCTGTGTCTCCGTTTCCGGCACTCTCTGGACGCGGTGGACGCCGCTCTCGTATTTCAGCTTGGAATACGCCGATTCGCCGTTGACAAGAAAGCTGATTTCCTTATAGCCGCCCAATTCGGTCTCGTTGGCGTTGACGACCTCCACCTTCCAGCCGACGCGCTCGGCGTACATCGAGTACATGCGGAACAGCACGCCCGCAAAGAGCGCCGCTTCCTCGCCGCCCGCGCCGCCTCTGATCTCCATGACCACGTTGCGGTCGTCGTTCGGATCCTTCGGCAGCAAGAGGATTTTCAGCTCGTCGGAAATGACCGAGAGCTTTTCCCTCGCCTCGTCCAGCTCGCTTTCCACCAACTCGCGGAATTCCTTATCGGAGATGCCTTCCTCGAGCATAGCTCTGGATTCCTCCTCAATGGCTCTGGCGCTCTTGTACTCGCGGTATTTCTCCACCAGCGGAGTGAGATTCTTGTATTCCCGCATGGTGTCGCGGTAGAGTGCGTTGTCGTTGATCAGATCGGGATCACAGAGTTTTTTGCTGAGTTCCTCATATCTTACCTCAGCGGCGGATAATTTATCAAACATTTTTTATTTCATCCTTTACTATATGGTATCAGTGGATCGTGATTTGGTCAATACACTGATAACGCTATTGTTCCGGTTCCCGGAGTACCTTTTTGATATTCCTTTCCACCTTCCAGCGCGCGTTCATAATCTCATGTCCGCAGCCCTTGCATTTGATTTTCAGATCCATCCCCACGCGCAGCACCTCGAACTGTCGGCTGCCGCAGGGATGGGGCTTTTTCATTTCCAGTACGTCGCCCACTCTGATGTCCATAATTACCTCCCGTTTGAACAATGTTGCGTTCTCATTCACCTATCACTCTGATCAAATCGTGATGAAGCCCAGGGCGCTGGCGATGGAGCTGACCAGAATGATCAGCAGAAAGACCGGCGCTATGTATTTGGTGACAATGTAATACATCGGCTGGCGACGGAATTGTGACGAGAGCCTGACCTCCCTGGCAATCCCGTCGAATCCGATTACCCTTATCACAAGAAGGCAGATGAACAGCGCCGACACCGGCATCATCAGCGAATTGGTCAGGAAGTCGAAGAAATCGAGAATCTGCATGCCGAAAAGCCTGACGTGATCCCATATGCCATAGCCGAACACACTGAATGTTCCCAACAGCAGCGAGACGATCAGCACCATCAGCGCGCTCAGCGTGCGGCTGAGCTTCAGCTCCTCGGTGATAGTCGCCGTGCAGGTCTCAAAGAGCGAGATCGCGCTCGTCAGGGCGGCAAACAGCACCATCAGGAAGAACACGCTGCCGATGACGTTGCCGAAGCCCATGCTGTCGAACACCTTCGGCAGGGTGATGAACATGAGCGAAGGTCCCGCCTTGAGCGTCGCCATATCCCCGCCCGTAAAGGCAAAAACCGCCTCGATGTCGGAATCCTTTTTTAGGTAGGAGCCATAGGTGATGAGGATTCCCATAGCCAGCGACAGCGAATAGAACATCTGTCCCATGGCGGCAACGACTGTCATGATGGAAAAATCCCGGAAATTCGGTACAAGGAAGTATTTCACGCCCGCCAGCGCGCCGGGACGGGTCATGGAATACACCGCCGTGATCAGCGCGAGCACAATCAGCATCGGCATGATCAGCTTGCTGACCGCCTCGATGCCGTTCTTGACGCCGGCGATGATGACAAGGAACGCCGCCGCGATGAACACGACAAAGCAGATCTCCGCCGAAAAGGAATTGCCGATGAAACCGGCAAAGAAGCCGTCCCCCGCCATTTCAGCAGAATGTCCCCGGATGTATTCCACGCAGTATTTGACGACCCAGCCGCCGATCACGCTGTAATAGGGCAGGATCAGCATGGGAATGACCGCGTTGATCCAGCCGCCGAATGACAGCCATTTTCT
>ONDC01000179.1 GCA_900316495.1 uncultured Eubacteriales bacterium | reverse complement strand
CAGTAAACCATCCGGAAAAGCAGACGATTCACATGAGGTCAGCCCCAAGACGGGCGAAATGTCGCTTGCGCCTTTCTGGATGATGGTGTTTATCATGCCGATCATCGCGGCAGCCGCTCTGATTACCATCAGAAAACAGCAGTACTACGCCCAGAAAGCCATTTGTCTTCCCGCAAAGAGCGTGATTTCTTTGGCGCTGGTTCTGTGCCTTGGGTTCGGCATGATGCCCGCCAATGTGCTTGCGGCAGGGTCGGATGATACCGACGCCTCCCCAATAAACCTATCCGAGGAAAAAACAATCACGGTTGACGGGGAAGAGTATGTCATCAGGGCAACCGTAACCGGTACATATCAAAAATCCGAACCGACTTATACAACCCGTGAAAAAGAGGACGGAACCATCGCTGTCACAGGTTATAGCGGTTCCGACAGCAACCTGACGATTCCCGCTTCCATCGACGGAAAGAAGGTTTCCGAAATTGGCGACAGCGCCTTTGCGGGCTTGCTTTGCCTGAAAACCGTCCGCATACCGGAAGGCGTTACGCACATCGGCAACTACGCTTTTGAATGCTGCTCTCTGCTCAAAAAGATCTACCTTCCCGAATCCCTGCGCTCCATCGGCGAGGGCGCGTTCTCCGGCTGCGGCAGCCTGTCGCTGGTCGATATGCAGGACGGCGTAAAGACCATCGGCAACGGCGCGTTCCTGTGCTGTGACTCTCTGGTGCAGATGGAACTGCCCGAAGCACTGACAGATGTGGGCGAATTCGCTTTTGCCTACTGCGAATCCCTTGCCAGCGTCCGCTTTAGCGGCGATAAAGTCACCGCGCTCCCCGACCGTCTCTTCTACGGCTGTCATTCTCTCTCCCGTCTTCGACTGCCGGGCAACATCACTTCCGTCGGCAAGCGCGCCTTCTCAGGCTGTCGGAAGCTCGAATCCCTCTACTTCGGCGAGCCGCTTTCCTCTCTCGGCGCTTATGCCTTTGAAAACTGCTCGAAACTCACCAGCCTGACAGTCAGCGCGGAAGTCATTCCGACGGGTCTTGTTTCCGGCTGTTCGGAGCTTTCGTGGTTCTCGGTCGCGGACGGCACCGTCCGCATCGAAAAGGAAGCCTTTGGCAGTTCAGGCGTTACCTCCGTCAATATTCCCGCCTCCGTGACGGAAATTGAAGCAGGCGCGTTTTTCCATGTGCGTGAGAGTGTGATGCTGGACGAGGAAAACACAAGCTACCGGCTCATCGACGGCTCTCTCTACACCGCCGACGGCAAGACGCTTCTCGCGTTCTTCCCCGCCGACCCCTACGCCGAAGAGCCTCAGACCGAATGCACCGTACCGGACGGCGTGGAAACTATCGCCGCCTATGCCTTTGCGGAGTCAAGTCTGACTACCGTTATCCTGCCGTCGTCTTTGAAGAAGATAGACGCTTACGCCTTTGCGGACACCAATCTGGAGAATATGGTTATCCCAGAGGGAACTGCCGTTGATCCTGCGTCTTTCGGCGATGCCGGACAGGAAGATCATTCGTCTGATGATTCCGGCGAGGGGGAAGTGCCGCTGGAAGCCGGTTCGGTGGCGGGAGACAGAAATCTCTTCCGTGAAGCCGATTACGCCGGTTACAAACAAATCAGCAACGACGATTTTGACGCGTGGTGCGAGCAGTACCTCGCCTACAACGAATCGCAGGGAATTACGCTGAAGAACGAAACCATTCCGTATATCATCCGCTACAAGGGCGAGATTATCCCCCATTACATTCCCATGACGGCTGTGCAGAACCGTGACCCGGCTATGTGGGCGGAAGCTGCCGGAATTTTCGGCGATGATTTTGAGCAGCTTTACCTGATGATGGATCACGGTCTGTTTACGGAGCTTGCCAGAGGGAAGATGGAAGAGCCTCTGATACTCTACAGCGGACTGTATGACAGCCAGCTGATGGCTGCCGCCGGCACCGACGTCCTGCCGACCCAGCAGCAATTGGAGGACGCGATCGGAAGCACCTTCACCGACCCCATCATGATCAGCACCACCACCGACCCCGGCATTGCCGCCGGTTTTGGCGACACGCTGTTCATCATCTACGCCTCTCCCGAAGCCTTGGAAGGTCTGGGCGCGGTCTGCATTGACGCAGTGGTTCACTCACAGGAGAAAGAAATCCTGATGAATCACAACGCCCGCTACCGTATTCTCGACGTGGGAAATATGGCAATTCAGCATCAGAACCCGTGGGAGGATGAACCGACAACGCTTTACAGACATTATGTGAAGGTGGAACTGCTGAAACCGTAAGTCAGTGATAATTCCTACTATTATATAAAGATATAAAACAACCCAAGTCAATCCGAAAAAAGGGGGGTGAACCTTATCGACGAGCAAAACAACCAAAAGGAAGAAAGTCAATTCCGACAGGAGAAAAAGCAAAAGGAAAGAGACGGGCGTGATAAACTGATTGTCATTCTGTTATTTATCACACTGCTCTCTGTCAGCGTGGCTGTTTGGGCGGTCATTTCAAAAGGAAATTCACAGCTTCCGCTCACCACCTCCGCGCAAACGAACGAGAACCCGGAGAAATTGACCGATTCCATTGCCCTCCCGCAATTTGCGTGGCTTACGTTCACTGCAAGAACCAAAAAGCAGACATTGACCTTCACAAATCCCGAACAGAATTTCGCTCGGTTCCGCGTTTCGATTGTGCTGGACGGAGAAACGCTCTGGCAGTCGGAGCTTCTCAGACCCGGCGAGACGTCGGAAGCTGTCGTACTGTCCCGCGCTCTTTCCGCCGGAGAATATGAAGCCCGACTGGTGTACGAGTGCTTCACCAATGATGAAGCACAAAACCCGCTCAACGGAGCGGACAGCCCC
>ONDC01000137.1 GCA_900316495.1 uncultured Eubacteriales bacterium | reverse complement strand
CTCCATATCCATGAATTCAGCGGGAGAGGCGGAGATGACAGCGGATGGTATGAGCAGACCCGTCAGCACGGTTATGGCGGCGCAGCAGATGAGAAAGAGCGAGGCGTCGGATTTTTCCGCCGGCTTCAGGCTGATCCTGAGATCGCGCTTTCTCAGAACAAGATACGCAGGAAGCGGAAAAAGTAGCGCAATCAGCGCGGCAGTGACAAAATGCTGTATGCGCGGAGTGGGCAACTTGAAGAGGAAGAGAACCGCCGGCAGAAGCACACAGGCGAGACCCGTGCAAATGGCGCAGATTACCGCCACAGGATTTTTGATTTTATAGAAGACATTTTTTATCAGAGAAAACAGATTGTTGAGTGTCCAGTAAAACACCAGTCCTGACGGAGAGTCATAGAGCAGCAAAAGGAATATCAGAGCCATGCCGTAGAGCTGAATTTTGCTTTTGAGCGGCATTCCGCGGGTGTAGATGATCCCCGATACAATATTGATGAGCGTCATGAGTATCGGCAGCAGGTTGATGTGAATCCCGGCAATGTGGAGCAGTCCGTCGGGAAGGCTGAGGTCGGCGATCGGACCGTAGGGATTGCCCTTGAGCAGTTCCAGTCCGGAGAGGAACCGGAATGCCGCGATGAAAAAGGGAATTTCCAGCAGCAGCGAAATGGACCCGCTCAGCGCGTAGTAAGGCTTGTAGTGGTTCTGACGGTAGAAGGTTTGCAGCATCATGAAGCGCTCGTCGCCTTTGAATACCTTTTTGATGTGGTCGATGTGGTCGATTCCGGGTTGCAGCTTTTCGAGCCTGACACGTTCCTCCTCCTGCATGGCGTCCGCGCGTCGGTAGAGGGGAAGAATCAGCAGATTAATTGCCAGACTCAGGGCGATAATTGACGCTCCCTCGTTATTCAGCATGCGGAACATGATTGAATAGACCGCGTCGAACAGCAAAATAAGAGGTCCGAAGATAAGGTCATAGATAAAGGACAGAATACTCATGCTTTACTTCCCTCTTTTGTTTCCGACTGTTTCGTGTCATCGGAAGAGGCTGCCTCTTTTGTATCAAGCAGTTGATTCCTTTTTTCTATCAGGTAATCGACCGCAAGGGAAGCGGAGTTTCCTATGTTTGCCCAAGTGTCAGACCTGGCGCGCTTCCTTCCTTCCGAAAGCTCAGGAGCGTTGAGACATCCGTCTATCAGCTCGCCTACTTTTTCAAAATTCTTGGTAGTGAGCTGTCTGCCGATTTTCGGCAGAATCGAGAAGGTCCACATTTCATCCTTGAGCCACCACGCGTCGTAGGGACCTTTGTCAAATGAGGTATCGGCGTAGATGATGGGCTTGTCGAACACCAGTGAAAAGTCGAAGATGACGCCGGAGTAATCCGAGATGAGAATGTCCGAACGGCGCAGCACCTCAAAATTGTCGTTGCTGCTGTCCCATTCAAGTCTGTCGCTGTCGGGATACTGACTTTTAAGCGCGTTTAGCATTTCCTTTTCGGAGGTGTAGGACTGGGGATGGGGGCGAATGATGATGTGATAGTCGGTACTGAGCAGCGCGTCGATCATTTTGGAGCCGAATTTGTTGAGTATGCTGCTCGGCCCCCATGACGGCGCAAGCAGCACTGTCACAGGATGTGCTTCCGGCTCGTCCTCGCGGAGCAGCCTTTCTCTCAAAGCATCCATGTGGGGGAGACCGATCATGGGAAGCTCCTTTTCCGGCAGGTCGCGCAGCTCTTCCAGCTGCCTTACCTGCTTTGCCTGATATTCGCCGGAGGTCATCACGGCGTCGTAATAATCAATGCCGAACATCCTGTAGGCGGTCACGTCATTTGCCGCGTGAAGAATGTGGGCGTACCATTTGACGTCGCGGGAACGCTTCCACTGATACACGTCAATTCCCGGCGTACTGGATAGAACGACGTCCGCCTTCAGCATATTCATGCGGGCAAAGGCTCTGTTTCCTTCGCCGATAAACTGCGTCGAGACATGCTCGTACTGCTCGCCGAGAGCCGGGTCATCAGGAGAGGCTGTCAGATAGACTGCCTGCTGCCCGCGCTTTTCAAATTCGTCGCAGATCGGCTTGAAGATGTTCCAATAGCGTTTGCTGTCGGTAAAGATGGCGAAGGGAACTCTGTCGTCGTTTACGTTTTTTTCCTGCTTGCCGAGGCTGAAAATGAAGCGCAGCTTCATGAAGGAATTGCGCAGGAAATAGACGCCCGCGCTGATAACGCCGATAAGAATGGTGAAAAGCATACTTCCCGTGCCGGGATCGATGTAAATAAAATGAAAAGTCGGAATCATATATTTTCACTCCTGCAATCTGATGAATTGGTTCTTCCGATGACTGGAAACAGATCAATCGAGCGAAGAACCGATTCCCCTCCACGATTTGAGGTCTGTGGTATCCGTTCCCTTAAACCCGATCCACGTCAGATCCTTGAGTACGGTTTCCTTGTCGCTGTAGTCACTGGGATTCCACGCGATGGAGCCGGCGATGTGGTGTTCCTTCTGATTTTTTCCCTCAAATCCGATCTTTTTGCCGGTAAACGGATTGAGCGGATTATCGATCAATCCTTCAAAGGCAATTGCGGGCGTATCCGCGTTTGTCATAAAGGTTGTATCTGTGGTAAGCTTGGTGCTGTTGAAGTCCTTTACCAGGAGAAGCGGCTTGTACGCCAGAATGTCGTCAAAGTCAATCTGATCGTCTGTGGACGGGATTTTTTCAGCGCCGTTTGTAATGCGGTCTCCGAAAAGATAATTCAGATTCTTACCGTGATCGGAGACGATGATGATCCTTGTATTGTCGTATACGCCGTTTTCCCTGAGATAATCCATCCATTGCCCCAGCTTGAGCAGCGAAGCAACGTTGCACTGGTAATGCGTCATCTGTTTTCGGGTGGTAAAACTCATTTCTCTGCCTTCGGCTGACACACGCGTGGAATGCTCCGCTTCATAAGCCGTGTTGTCTACCTGCTCCGCCGGCTCGAACGCCGGCTCCTGCAGCATAATAACATCGTGTGCGCTGTCGTTTTCCAAAAGCAGAAGCGTATTGCTGCCATTATCGGTGATGCTGGTCATATCGGGCAGCTTCTCCAGCACCTTATAGGTGCCAATGAATTTCGCTGTGCTGTTTTTCGTTCCGCCGTGCGCGGTATACAATCCGTCGCAAACCTGTATCGAGGACGGTGCAAAGTGGTAATAAGCGCCCTTGTTGTATAGCGTCAGGTGAAGCATGACGGGGGAAATCCGCATGATGCTGTAAGCAAAAAAATGGCGGTTTCGCACTTCGTCTAACTCTTTGGTATTGTTTTCGTCCGAAAACTTTTCCTTGGTGATGTATCTGTTGATCTGAGGATAATCGTTGTAAATGTTGAGATCGACAAATTCACTCATTCCCGCAAAGGGGGGATCACAGACGGTTACCTGATAGCCCTCCTCCGAAAAAACCACCGGCATGAGAGTAAGCGCCTCAGTCTGTTTTTCCTTGAGCGTTTCCTCGCTGCGTTCGTTGATTTTTTCCGGGGTATACTCGTATCCGCCGAACAGAGCAGGGGACCCGGTCAGTGTGGTGTAGCCGTATGAGATGACGTTGGGATAATAGGTGAAGCCTGCGAACTGCTGCTTCAGCTCGGGCTTTTCCTCGATGGCAAAGGGGAAAAGGTCTCCGATGGCTCTGTCCAGCATGATGACAACGACATTTTTGCCGCTTTTGTCAAGCGGCAGCTCGATTCCTTCGTTTGTCTTAAGCGTATCAAGGGACTTGCTTATCTTGCGTATGCTGCTGTTGATGGAAAACAAATTCATACAGGACATGATCACAACCGAGACGGACATGGCGACGGTGACGGATCGCAGTATGACGGGGAATTTTCTCCACAGTACGTAAATGACGGCAGTCAGGGCGACAATGACGACGGTGTTGATCAAATAATCGAGCGAAGCGGAATTAAGAATGTTGTCGTATTGCAACACAGATGACATGTTGCCGTAATTCCTGCCGAAAAACATATAATTAACGGCTGCCAGACCGGCTATCACTGCCGTGCAGATGCTGAAGATTCTTCTTGTCTTACGGGAAGAGAGATAATAGAATACGCTCAACCAGATCATGAATGTTCCTGCCGCCAGCGCGAAGGAGGTGCCTACGTAGCGGAGCGGGTTGTGGAAATCAAACCTGTTGACAAATTCTCCGGGAGAGGATCTGATGACAGCGGAGGGAATCAGGACTCCCGTCAGAACGGTAAGGAAAACGCAGCACGTAAGAAAGAGGACGTTGTCCGCGTTTCCGTAGGCTTTCCCATCAGGTCTTTTGCGGAGTCTGCCTCCGAATTTCTGAAAAAGCAGGTGCGCCGGAAGTATCAGAAAGAGAGGCGTCAGGCACAGAATGACAAACAGCTGCTTTTTCATGGTGAGCATGGGTTTGACGATGATGTAAGGCATTACAACGCAGCCCAGCGCAAAGCACGCAATGCCAAGTGTGAGCATGGGTTTTTTCAGCTTGTAGTAGATATTTTTTCCGAGGGAGAAGAGATTGTTGAGAGTCCAGTAAAACACCAGACCTGACGGTGAATTGTAGAGAAGCACGAAGAAAATCAACGCCATGCCGTAAAGCTGGAGCTTGTTTTTCAGAGGAGCTCCTTTTGTGTAAATCATTCCCGAGACGATATTGATGACCGTCATGAGGATGGGAAGCAGATTGATATGGAGTCCGGCCAGATGAATCAGTCCGTCAGGCTGTCCAAGGTCGGGAATGCTTTTGAACGGGGTGCCGTTCAGAAGAGAAAGATTTGACAGAAAGTTGTACGCCGCGATAAAGAACGGTATTTCAAGAAGCAATGAGAGCGATCCCTTCAGGGAATAGTAAGGCTTGTAATTGTTTTGTCTGTAATAGGTCTGGAGCATCATAAAGCGCTCGTCGCCTTTGAAAACCTTTTTAATGTGCTCAACCCCTGGTCTGAGCGTTTCCATTCTGACGCGTTCTTCCTCCTGCAAAGCATCCGCACGACGGTACAGAGGCAGTACAAGGAGATTGACGATGACGCTGAGGGCAATGATGGACGCGCCGACACGGAAGGTGGTAGTGAAAAACAAAGTAAAAATTACATCGTAAAGCAATACGATAGGTTCGATGATCAGATCGTATAAAAATGAAAGAATACTCATGTTGTTTTACCTCAGTTGAAATTGGGATTATTTAGCTCGCACTTCAGGGCATGCAGCAGGGCGTTGTTGTCCTCGGCATTTCTTACCGCGATGCGCAGATAATTTCCTCCGTCCGTTTTGGCGGTGAGTTCCTTGATCAACAGATTGTGTCTGATCATCAGCGCCTTCAGCAGCTCCTTCGGAGAGATGTCAGCCGCTGT
>ONDC01000071.1 GCA_900316495.1 uncultured Eubacteriales bacterium | reverse complement strand
GATCATCAACCGGAGCGATATTCGCGGCTCGGAAATCAAAAGCAGCCTTCCGCAGCGAAAAATGGGACTGTGCACTGTGATTTTCGTCACGGGTGGCGGCAGGGTCAGGCTCCGGGGCGTTGAGCTGACGGACGGAAGGATGCTGGACAGAATGTTCAGTCCGGAGGCGGTGTGAGACCGGACAGCTTGACCGAGGGAAACATCCGACTCACGCCGCATTGGAGCGACGTCTTTCACTTAAGATACCTTGTTCCCGCGGCTGTCGGTGTCGTTTTGGCGGCTGTCGCGGCGATACGCGGCGACTCTGTCAGGGGGGGATTATCTGCTGCGGCGATCCTCCTGGCGATCACCCTGCTTCTTTTGCTTGTAGTTGAGAAAAAACGCCGGAGCGCCTCTGTTGAATTGAGCGGAGAATGGCTGTTTTACAGCTTTGGCCGGAGCCGGAGAAAACTGAGACTGAACGGCGAAGAACGCGTGGAAATCTGTCGCTCGCCGCTTTTGAGACTGTTGGGATGCGTGGAGATGAAGGTGTATTCGGGCGTGACAAAAAGGGCGTGGCTTTCGGTCAGACTTCCGGAAAAAGCGGCGAAGGCGGCTGTCCGGGCGATGGTGCCTTGCGGAGCCGTAACAGGGCGCATTCTGCCCGGGCGGCACTCCGCGGCGGTATGTGCGCTGACCTCGGAGCGACCGGTGCTGCTGCTGATTTTTTCGGCATACTTCACGCTGTTTTCCGGTGAGAACAGAATGATGAATGATGTGTCCGTCCTTCTGTTGGCGTCAGCTACCTGTGAATTTTTGCGCTGTTTCGCGAAACACAGGGGACTCTCCCTGATTCGCATGGAGAATGGGTGTCTCGTAACGGCGGGAACATGGAAAAGCAGAGAAATCTACATTCCTGAAAAAGGGATTGCGGGAGCTTGGTTCAGAAGAAGTCCGGCACACGTTCTCTGCGGTTTTGGGTGCCTGAGTCTGATAACGTCAGGAGGGACTGAAATTCCCGTTGCCTGCCGCGTGAGGGGGGACGAGGGGAGAGAAGCGGCTCTCAGGCTGATCGGAGCGCAGGACAGGACTTGCGCGGAGCTGTACCAGCCTGATTCGCTGCGAAAACAATACGCCGCCCTGTTTGCCGCGACCGTGTTCGCGGCGTTTGTTTCGACGCTGCTTGCTTTCCGGCACAACGACGCCGGCAGCCGCGCATTATTATGCACGGCGGCTGCGTTTCATACTGCCGCGGCGCTAAGGGGATTGGTCGGGATGCGTTGCGCGGGAGGTTTCGGGCTGCGCTTGTCTGCGTCCGCCGTTTTCTCAGGGGGAATGCGCGGTTGTACGGCATGGCAGTCTTTCATAAGACGGGAGCATATCGCGGGAATACGGATACGCAGCGGATTATTCATGAGGATGAACGGAATGTGTACCGCGCAGCCGTATACAAGAGGCGGGCGGAAAGCTCCAGAATGCAGATGTGTTTCATACGAATCAATGAACGGGCTGGTCAGCAGATTCTGCTGATTGGGTAATTCAGAAAATAAATTCAGAAAATTAAAAATAATCCTTGACAAATCAAAATAATGCTGTTATAATAATGAAGCTGTCACAAAAGAGCAGCAAGGATGGCCCGGTAGTTCAGCTGGTTAGAACGCTAGCCTGTCACGCTAGAGGTCGACGGTTCGAGCCCGTTCCGGGTCGCCACTTTGCTGTTATAGCTCAGTAGGCAGAGCACTTCCTTGGTAAGGAAGAGGTCACCAGTTCGAATCTGGTTAACAGCTCCATCATTGTTCCCGAAATGCCTTTCGTAGGTGTTTCGGGAATTTTTCTTCTTGCCGGATGAACATAGCGTAAACGGACGGATTTTTTTTTACATTTGCGGGTTTGACTTTTGCGACGGCGCGCATTATAATGCAAGTAACGGCAGGGAGGAATGCGGAATGAACGATGAGTTTTTTGAGATGAACAGGCTTGACGCCACACATTCGATTGACACAGCGCTGGATCAATTCAGCCAGGCCGGGTCTTCGGACAGGGAGACGGATGACAGTCAGGACGTCAGAACCGAATCCAAGGAGAAAAAGTCGGGAAAAGGGGCTGTGATTCTGTTGCTGGTGGGAGCCATCATGATTCTTGCTGCCGCCGTGACGATGCTGCCCCCGTTTTTGCGCGGGCGCGTACAGGAGGACGACCATTCGGACAGGCATCCCCCGCTTGTTGCCGCTGACAGCGAGTCATCCGCGACAGAGTCGATATCGGAAAACGTTATCGGCACGGGAAAGCTCCTCGTTGACTGCGATATTTTTTCTTCCCCTGAGGATGGCGCCATGGTGGAGGGCAGACTTGCCGGTCAGACAGAGGTGCTGATCTACGGGGAAACGGGAGCGTATTATAAGGTCAGCGACACGGGAAGAAATGTTGTGGGATTTGTCCTCAGGGAAAAGGTCGATACGGGAGACGCCGAATCCGGCGATTCCTCCGATGATGCCGCAGGAACGAATTCATAAGGCAATCCCTTTCCGGCAGTGTTTCCTTTTATTGGCAGTATTGCGTCGTCGGTATAGATTGAGGCTCTTACATTATATAACGTTCCGGTTAAAACCATGAGAGAGAAGACCAAACGCTCTGCACAGCCTGACGGAGTGCCGTTCCGTCGGGTGGCGCAGGGCGTTTTTGATGAAGTCTTTGTAAAATGACTCTTTGCTTGACATTTGAGCAAGAATTTAGTATGATAAAAAGCAACCGTATTAATTAAGCTGGGGGAGAGAGGAATCCTGTGGTTGAAATAAAAAACATTGCGATCATCGGGCTGGGACTGATTGGCGGCTCGATGGCAAAGGCAATCGCCGATAAGACGGATTATCACATTATGGCGCACAACCGCACGCGCGCGACACTGCTGCGTGCGATAGAGGATGGCGCGGTTCACGAGGAGCTGACCGACGACAACATCGGTCAGGCGGATATGATCATTCTGGGTCTTTACCCGGAGGAAGCGGTGGAATACATGGAATCCATCGGCGACAGAGTCAAAAAGGGTGCGCTGGTGATCGACGTTTCGGGCATCAAGCGCTTTATCTGCGAGAAAATGCCGCCCATCGCCGCCCGGCACGGCTTCGTCTTTGTGGGCGTTCACCCTATGGCGGGCAAGGAAAAGGGCGGCTATGCCAACAGCGAGGCGGCGCTCTTCCATGGCGCGAGCTTTATCATCACTCCCGTCGACGATTCCTGCAGACAACAGGTGGAATGGTTGAAGAATTTTTCCTCCCGCATCGGCTTTGGCATGCAGGTGGTCTGCTCGCCCGAAGAACACGACCGCATGATCGCTTTTACCTCGCAGCTCCCGCATGTGCTGGCGAATGCCTACGTGCAAAGCCCGCAATGTCTGCATCACAGGGGCTTTTCTGCGGGAAGCTACCGCGACGTGTCCCGCGTGGCGCGGCTGAACGAGCATCTATGGGCAGAGCTTTTCCTTCAGAATGCCGACGCGCTGACGCAGGAGCTTGACCTTCTGATACGGAATATTACGGAGATGACCGACGCCATCAAGTCCAACGACCGCGAGACACTGGAAAGAATTCTCGGACGTGGGCGCATGGTCAAGGAGGAACTGGGCGAATGAGTTTTTCAAAGACAATCCATGTCCATACGGGCAGGCAATACGACGTGATTATTCAAAGAGGCATATTATCGGTATCCGGAGAGTTAATCCGGAAGATTCTGCCGAAAGCGGAACGCTGTGTGATCGTCTCCGACAGCAACGTCGCGCCGCTTTACGCCGATAACGTGAAGAAATCGCTCGAAACGGCGGGCTTTCAGGCTTCTGTCAATATATTCCCCGCCGGAGAAGCGCATAAGCGGCTTCCCGCCATCGTGGGAATGTATGAGGCGTTCACCGGGGCGGAGCTGAGCCGCAGCGACTTTGCCGTGGCGCTCGGCGGCGGCGTGACCGGCGATATGTGCGGCTTCGCGGCGGCGACCTACCTTCGCGGCATTCCGTTCGTGCAGATTCCCACCACGGTTCTCTCCCAGAATGACAGCTCGGTCGGCGGCAAGACGGGCATTGATCTGGAGTGCGGTAAGAATCTGGTCGGCAGCTTCCACCAGCCCTGTCTGGTGCTTGCCGACGCGGACACGCTTTCCACCCTGCCTTCGAGATACATCACCGACGGCTTCGGAGAAATCATCAAGCACGGCTGCATCAAATCAGCGGAGCTGTTTGGGCTGATTGAAAAACATGGAACGGATATGAACAGGATCGAAGAGCTGACCGCGCGTTCGATTGAAATCAAAGCAGGCGTGGTGGAGCGCGACGAGAAGGAGTCCGGCGAGCGCATGCTGCTCAATTTTGGACACACCGTCGGCCACGCGATTGAAAAATGCGCCGGCTACACCGGTATTGCCCACGGTGAAGCTGTCGGCGTCGGCATGTGCGTCATGGCGCGCGCGGGTGAAGCCGCAGGTCTGACAGCGAAGGGAACCTGCGACAGGATCGAAGCCGTGTTGAAAAAATGCGGTATGCCGACCGCCTGCGGTTTTTCGCCGGAAGAAATATGCGAAGCCGCCATGCTCGACAAGAAGCGGCGCGGCGATTGTTTAAATGTAGTGCTTCTCAGAGAAATAGGGAATTCCTTTGTACAACCGATCCAATGCGCCGAATTCCTTGATTTTGTCAGGAAAGGAATGGGCGTATGAATGAATTGACACACGACACGGCTGTCTGTACCATACCGGGCGGCGGATTGCTACGGGGAAGCGTCAGAATTCCCCCCTCCAAGAGCGCGGCGCACAGGGCCATGCTCTGCGCGGCGCTGGCGGCGGGAAGAAGCGTCCTTTCTCCCATCGAGCTTTCCAACGATATGAAGGCGACGCTCAACGCCATTTCCGCTCTTGGCGCAAGGGCGGAATACGCCGGCGATACGCTGATAATTGACGGCATGGCACATCGCGCCGGACACGCGGACGGCGAGCCTGTAGACGTCAACTGCATCGAGTCCGGCTCGACGCTGCGCTTCATCATTCCCATTGCCTGTGCCGTGGGCGTCAACGGGCGTTTCCTTGGCGAAGGGACGCTCGTCTCCCGCCCCATCGGACTCTACAGCGAGCTTCTCCCGCAGGGGGGCGTGGAGTGCGTTTCCGACGGGGGACTTCCGCTGGTCTGCAGGGGAAGGCTGCAATCGGGACATTACGAAATGCCGGGCAACATCAGCTCCCAATTTATCACGGGTATGCTCATGGCGCTGCCGCTCTGCGAGGGGGACAGCCGCATAACCCTTTCCACGCCGCTGCAGTCCTCGGCTTACGTCGATATGACCGTGAGTTGTATGTCCGACTTCGGCGTGAAGGTCATTCCACAGGAAAACGGCTGGCTCATCCCGGGCGGGCAGTCATACCGCGCGAGAGAATACACCGTCGAGGGCGACTGGTCGCAGGCGGGCTTCTTCCTTGCAGCCGGCGCGCTGGGGAGCGAGCTGACCCTGCGCGGACTGCGCCTTGATTCCGTACAGGGCGACAAGGCGGCCATTGAGCTGTTCCGCGGCTTCGGAGCGGAAATTGAGCTGAGCCACGACGAGATCACCGTGAGAAGCGGTTCGCTTCACGCGCAGCACATCAATGCGGAGCAGATTCCCGACTTGGTTCCCTGTCTCGCCATCTGCGCGGCTCTCTGCGAGGGTACGACGGTCATCGACCACGCGGAACGTTTGCGTATCAAGGAGAGCGACCGTCTGACCTCCACCGCCGCGATGATTCGTTCCTTGGGCGGAAGGGTTGAGGTCACGGACGACGGTCTCAGGATTCAGGGCGTGAAGCGGCTGAGAGGCGGCACGGTTCACGGCTACCGCGACCACAGGATCGTGATGTCTGCGGCGATCGGCGCGCTCTGCGCCGACGGCAAGGTGACGATCACCACACCGCACAGCGTCAGGAAGAGTTATCCGTCTTTCTTTGAAGTATACAATTCTCTTGGAGGTAAAGCAAATGTCATCGACATGGGGCAATCATATTAAAATCTCAATATTCGGCGAAAGTCACGGAGTCGGCATCGGCATTGTCATTGACGGACTTCCCGCCGGGGAAGAGCTGAACTTTGACGAAATCCAATTTCAGATGAACCGCCGCGCACCGGGCAACGATTCGACCTCCACCCCCCGCAGGGAGGAGGATATGCCGGAGGTCTGTTCGGGCATTCTCAACAACGTCACGACCGGCGCGCCGATGTGCGCCGTCATAGAGAACGCCAACACCCGTTCGGTGGATTACGACAAGCTGCAGCGCCTGCCCCGCCCGGGACATGCCGATTACACCGGCGCGGTGCGCTATAACGGCTACAACGACGTGCGCGGCGGCGGTCATTTCAGCGGCAGGCTGACGGCGCCCCTGACCTTTGCGGGAGCGGTCTGCCGCCAGATTCTTGCCCGCCGGGGCGTGACCGTCGGCGGTCATATCTATGCCATCGGCAATATGTACGACGATCCCTTCGACCCGGTTTCGGTCAATGCCGACCAGCTTCTGGCGCTGCAGGAGAAGTTCTTCGCCCTCAACCGTCCCGAAGCGGAGCGCGGCATGCGCCGCCGGATTGACGACGCGCGCAGCGACCGCGACAGCGTGGGCGGCATCGTGGAGATCGCCGCCGTGGGCGTTCCCGCCGGCGTTGGCTCACCGATGTTCGGCGGCGTGGAGAACGTGCTTTCCTCCATTGTCTACGGCGTTCCCGCCGTCAAGGGCGTGGAATTCGGCGCGGGCTTTGACGTTGCCCGCATGCGGGGCAGCGAATCGAACGATCCCTTCACCCTCTCCGGCAACCGCGTCATCACCACCCGCAACGTTTGCGGCGGCATTTTAGGAGGCATTACCGATGGCATGCCCATCATTCTACGCGCTGCCATCAAGCCGACGCCCTCCATTTCGCAGGAGCAGCACACGATCGACCTCAAGGAGCAGCGCGACGCGATTCTCACAGTCGGCGGCAGGCACGACCCCTGCATCGTTCCGAGAGCGCTGCCCGCAATTGAATCGGCAGTTGCCATCGGTCTCGCCGATCTCATGAAGGAGGTGGGGAAGCTGTGAGCTTTTCCGATGTGTTGAACAGCATCCCGGAGGATTACGATCTCTCCGACGTCAGGCAGGAAATCAATGAGATAGACAGACAGCTTCTTTCCCTTTTCATACAGAGAATGCACGCGGCGGAGAAGGTGGCTGCGATCAAAAAGCGCACCGGCGCGCCCATCATCCAGCCCGACCGCGAACAGGAAATACTGGAGCGCGTCGAGCGCGAGGGGGGAGAGTACGGCGGCGGCGCGAGGACGCTGATGGCGACGCTCATCGACATCAGTTGTACCCACCAGCAAATGCTTCTTTATGGCGACGACGGTAAGCTCCGCAAGAAATTTCTCACCGCCGGCAAGATCATCAAAGGCTCCAAGATCGCCTGTCAGGGCGCGGTGGGAGCCTATTCCCACTTGGCGGCGAAGCAGTTCTTCGGCGAGGACACAGAGCCGATGTTCTTTCCCGGCTTCCGCGACGTGTTCGACGCGGTGACGGAGGAATACGCCGACTTCGGCGTGCTGCCGCTGGAGAACACCACTGCCGGTGCGGTCAACGACGTTTACGACCTGCTGACACGCCACGGCTTCTACATCGTCGGAGAGACGGACGTGGACATCAACCACTGTCTTTTGGCGCCGAAGGGTGCGAAAATCGAGGACGTCACGGAGGTCTACGCCCATCCGCAGGCGCTTGCCCAATGCGCGCGGTATATCCAGACCCACGGCTTCAACACCAACGAATACAGCAACAACGCGGTGGCGGCGAGGAACGTCGCCCGCTGGAACGACCCGACCAAGGCGGCAATTGCCTCCGCCGTCGCGGGAAAGCAGTTCGGACTGGACGTTCTTGAGGAGGGAATTCAGGACATAGACGGCAACCAGACCCGCTTCATCATCATCTCCAAGCATATGGTGATACGCGACGGCGCGGACAAAATCAGCCTGACCTTCACCCTTCCTCACCGCACGGGAAGTCTGTACCGGGTTCTGTCAAGGTTCGCGGCGAGCGGTATGAATATTTCAAAAATCGAATCCCGCCCGCTGAAGGGACAGAATTTCCAGTACCGCTTCTATCTTGACTTCAACGGCAATGTCCACGACGAACGCGTCTGCGCCCTGATCTGTTCGCTCAGCACCGAGATGAGCTACTTTAAATTCTTGGGGAACTACTGAGAGTCCTTACCGTAACTCTCCGTTTTCTAAACCTGTCGGCTTTATACTGTAGCCAACGTCAAGCAAAGAAAGGGTCGAAGCGCCTTGTACGCGCAGGGAGGAGAACTGGCCACCGTCTTCTCCACCCCCAACGCGGGCGCGATTATGGAATATAAAAGAATAGCGTAGGCTTTTTTCAAGGTATGTGCCGCGAGAGACAGATCGCAGTTTCCCGCGGCGCGTTTTTTCTTTGTGCAAAGAATCCGTAAATTATTATAATTTTTCTTGCAATTGTATACAGATGATAGTATAATAATATGGAATGAAAACGGAAAGGAGCCATTCTATATGATGAAGAAACAACATTTTGCCATCGGACTGATCTGCGTGGGGTTGATCGCAATTGTCGCGGGAATCATCGTTACTGTCACACATCCTTCGGGATACAGCACGACCATTCCCGAAGGACTCGATGAAGCGGTTGTCCGCAGCATTTTCACAAGCGCCAACGTGTCGCCTACCGATACGACCATCGACGGGACAAGCTACCGCTATATCGCTCTGACAGATAACGATCAATTCTACGAAAGCGAATGCTTCGGGGAAGGTCATGTCATTCTCGGCTGCGGGAAAAAGGAGGGCATGACCGAGGTTTACGCCCTGTGCAGCACCTCCGGCTACGGCTTCCGCAACGGAATACTGGTGGATAATACCGGATCCTCCTGTGTTCCCACTCTTTTCAGATTTGTTGAAGCCGGAAACGGCGAATATCTCCTTAAGGAAGCGATTGAAGCGGAGGACGGAGCTTACTTTGCGCCTTCCATCAGGAAGATGTTCCCTGCCGCCCTTGCGGAAAAGGCAATTTCCGCTCAATCGGACGACGAAATACACGCGTCACTCAGTCAGCAGTGCGATGAATACGCGAAGGCATATCTCAAGGTACTCGGGCGAGAGGCAAAGATCAGCAGCTACCGGGAGGAAGATTTCCGGATGCTCAACGATTACGGAGTAGACGCGGAGGTGGAGAACGCGCTCTACGCGCTTCACCCGGAATATGGCTTCTATGTCGGCAGCTCCGAAAAGCTGAAGTCTGACGGACGTTATGTGTATTCGCTCGTCTGGGATGGCGACGATAGCGGAAACGGCACGGTCACCTATTCTCAAGCACGCTATGACTCCGGCGAGACGGTAGAGAAATTTACCTATTCGGTCAAAGGCAATAAATTCACCGAGCTTAAGGAGAAAAAAGCGAAGAAAAAGAAGTAAATATCGCAGCGGATCATGAAATCAGCAAGTAGTAAGAAAGGGGCTGTTGCACAAGGGAAATCAATATCCCTGTGAGGCAGCCCTGATTTATCGACGCGAAGAGAAAAACAGTTAAACATGATAAGAGAAGAAGGAATATTAACTAAGCAAGAAGCATTCCCCGCGTGAGGACACGACCGAAAGCATTTGAGGAAATCAAAGCATTAGTCCCATTACGGCTTTTACAAGGAACGGTAGGCAACATCATCCAGAATATCATGGACGACATGCCTTTGATCCGCGAGAGGGCATCATTCACCGCTCGGAGGGCTTTGACTTGCTTCCGTCGAACATTCTGCTGTTACAGTACCTCAACATGGTGAAGCGCGATTACGACTATGTGCTGATCGACTGCCCCCGTCGCTCTGGGTACTGACGATCAACGCGCTGGTGACAGCGGACAGCGGCATCATTCCCACCCGGCAGCATTTTCTTTCCGCCAAAGGTCTGGAACTGCTGCTGCAAACCGTGTCGAGAGTGCGCAAGACCATCAATCCGATCCTGCAAACTGACGGGATTCTCATGACGATGGTGCGCCCAACACGGTCATTGGCAGGAAAACCGACAGCGGTGATCAGCCTATTATGACTGCGCGTTTATGAATTTTACTACCGAATTTTCCTGTGTGGAGGATTGATGCAAAAGGGAAAGCCAACATAGTTACGATATTGTAATAAAAATAACAATAATGTAATCAAAAAATGACCAGTTTTACTGGTCATTTTTGGGACAGCGTTGTGTATACTATTAAAGAATAGGGGCTTTTTATGTAAAGGAGAAACCCGATGTA
>ONDC01000035.1 GCA_900316495.1 uncultured Eubacteriales bacterium | reverse complement strand
TTCTATGCGTATTTCAAGCATTTTACAATATACAAGTTTCACGGATTCAGGAAGAAAAAAACGAAGAATCCTGTTCCGACAGCAATTCCCGCAGCTTATTCAGCGCGGGTGAAAGGCGTTTTCGGACGGCGGCGTCCGACAGCTTCCATTCCTCGGCAATCTGCGCCGAGGTCTGGCTATAATAGTACCGACGGATCAACAGCGCCCTGTCCTTCTCCCCAAGAAGCAGCAGCGCGCCGGTCAGCGCCTTTTCGTCGATGGCGCGCTCCGCCTCCTCCTGCGTATTTCCGCGCATCGGGGATGATCTCAGCGATTTCAGCTGTCAGCGGCTCTGTGGCGACGCGTGCGCGGCACCTCCGATATTCGTCGATGCACATCCGTCTGGCGACCGTCACAATATATCCCTTGAGCGTTCCGCGTGACAAATCGATCCCGGCACGGCGTTCGTAGATTCTGCTGAAAATGAAGCTGACAAAATCCTCTATGTCGTCCGTTGACAGCACGCCTTTCAATTTGCCGTATGCCACCGTATAAACCAGCGACGAATAGCGGTCGATCAGCAGCCTGATCCCCTCCGAAGGGTCGCTGTCAAGCAGCTCCAACATAGCCTCGTCTGTCACCTGTTTCACCTCACTGTCGCTGATAGTCTGAACCGGTCCGGAATGGCGCTTTATAAGGGCCTTACACTATATCCATTCGGTTCAAAGAAGAAAGTGTGACATTCGTTACCCGCGGCGTCACTCTGCCGCACAGAGCTGCGAAGGGATTCTTCTGTATTCGTTTTTTTCAGGTAATATGAGCTTGAAAGGACAAAAAACCATTGGAAAATGGCGTCTCTGCGGGAGAGTCCCACGCCTGCGGCGCTTTATTTCAGCAGGACAGAGGGATCGATGATGTGGAACCTCTGGATCCGCTCGTATCTGGGCAGCGTCAGATTGAATTCCCCGATCAGACTGTCCCACGCAAGAGGCGCGGCGCTGTAGATGTCCGCCGTGAGGACGTTGTCCCTCACGTAGAGCTTGACGGAGCGTATGGATGCGTCAAGCTGCTTTATCCTTGTCGCGAGGGCGTTGGCAGGGATGTTTTCACCGTTGGGCAGGACAAGCACCGTGTCCTTTCTCCCTCTGAGGTAGACATGGCCGTCCCTGATGCAGCCGATGTCTCCCGTGAGGAAATAGCCGTCGCTGTCGAAGGACGCCCGGGTCGCTTGCTCGTCATTGTAGTAGCCGAGAAACACGTTGTCACCCTTTACCGCCAACTCGCCGTAGCCACTCTCATCGGGAGCAATCACCTTAGCGTCAAGCTCCTCAAACAGGGTTCCCACACTGGTGAGATCGCTGTCGCCCGGGTAATCGATGCTGAACGCCGAAGCGGTCTCGGAGAGGGCGTAGGCGTTGATGAGGTACAGTCCCTCCCGCAGATAGCGCTTTCTCAGATCCACGTACAGATTCGCGCCGCCGCAGAAGAGATGTCTGATCCTGCCGCCCAACAGTTGCTTTACCGGCACGCCGTACTGATCCGCCGCCTCGCAGAATTTCATAAACACGATAGGAACTCCGGCAAACGCGGTCGGTCTGATCGCGCCCATCTCCTGCACGATGGTCTTCATGCTTTTGGCAAGATGTATCTGATAGCCGAAGATCAGCGAATAGATGAAATTATAGATCGAGCCGTAGGTGTGATTGAGCGGCAGAAAAAAATAGCAGACGTCGTCCTCGCCGAGCGGCACCCGGCGCTGCAGCGCCCTCCAGCCGGAAAAGATGTTTTTCAGTGAAAGCACCACGGCCTTCGGGAAGGAGGTGGTGCCGCTGGTGAGAACGATCTTGGCAGGCGCCTCATCCGTTTTGACCGGCAGCGAAAAAAGCGCTCCCAGCGCCGCCTTCCCTTCGGAAAGGCACCGCGCGAACTCCTTTTCCATGCAGATAAACGTCACGCCGGGAAGCGCCTCCCTGACCCCTTCCATCATGTCGGCAAAGACCTCGGAATAGAAGAGACACGAGACGTCGCACTTTTTCAGGGCGTACATGAGGTCGTCGTACTTCCAGTCCTTGGAAAGACCGACGCTCACGCCCACGTAATTCATAACGGCAATGTCCGCGATCATCCATTCGATGCTGTTCGGGCTGAATATGCCGATATTCCTTCCCGCAAAGCCCTTTTCAAGCAGACAGGCGGCGAGGTAATTGACCTTTTCGGCAAAGCTGCCAAAGGTTTCGGTTCTGCCGGACTGGTTCAGGTAATTCCTGTCGCGCCACTTATCATAGGCGCTTCTTAAAAATGTATCGAGTGTGTTCATCCTGTTTGCTTCCTCCGTTCAGAGTGTGTATGACAGAAGCACATATTCGTAAACATCCGTCACGTCGTCAAAGGCATACCGCTGGGTCGGCTTGCCGTCGCGTGCCAGCGCGCCGATGCTCGGAAGACCGTTCTTAATCAGCTCCAGCATGACGCTGTAGACAAGCGCCTTGCCCAGCCCCCTGTATTCGGGACGGACGCCCATGTAAAGCATGACGTACCGTCCGGGCGACCGTCTGATTTTCAGCAGCTTGGGAATCTGCAGCAGACCGGCGTGATAGACGAGGTTGGAATAGTCGGGAATGCTGATGTAAAAGCCCACCGCCTTATCCTGCCAGAACGCGATTTTTGTCATGCTCATATTCATGATGCGCTTGTAGCTGGCGTAGATTCCGCAGAAATCCTCCTTCGACAGCGCCTTGAAGATGGGGAAGTCGCTGTACAGCTCCATGATCATGTCGTATACCTCGCCCATAATGGCGTCATAGTTATCTTCGGTCGGACTCTCAATGCGGTATCCGTTTTGCAGAAATTCCCTGAACCGCTCCTCGAATTTTTCGTTCCGGTAGCTTGCGTCCGCCCTGCGGAACTGATTGGAGGTGTAATGCTCGGATACGGCGAAGCCGTTGTCCGTGAACTGTCTGAGATAGTACGGCTTGTTATACGGCTCCCCCGTATAGGGGCGCCGGTCAAACAGGTTGATTTTCAGCCGGTACTTCTGCCAGAAGGAGCCGTCCACCGGTCCGACGATTCTGGCGAAGCCCTTTTCGCGGCAGAAAGCAACCGCGCTCTCAAACAGACTTCCCGCCGCGTCGTCGTCGTCCTCGCACTCGTAAAAGCCAAGATACGCTGTGTCGTCCTCCGGGTACGTGGTCACGGCAAATCTTCCCACCGGTCTTGCGCCGTCGTAGACAAGGAATTTGTAGAGCGTGAAGTACTTGGACAGCGGGTGTGTGCCGGTCAGGAACCTTTTCGTGGCTCCCGCGTCCTCCATGTTGTCATCGGCGGTATACAGCCTTTTGGGAAGCGACAGAAAATCCCTGATATACTTCCTCTCCCTGTCAAACTGCACGATCTTCATTTCTTCCGCTCCTTTCGCAGAATTTCTATAACGCCGGTTCTGCCGTCCATCCGGATCATGTCGCCGCTGCGCACCGTGTCAAGCAGCCCCTCCACTCCCACGACGGAGGGGATTTTCAGCTCGCGGGAGATAATCGCGGTGTGCGACAGCAGCGAGCCTTTTTCCGAGATCACGCCCTTTGCCGCCGCCAGAAGGAACACCCAGCCGGGGTCGGTCATTCGGGTGACAAGGATTTTGCCGCGGATGTCGGCGGCGGCGGACACGTCGGTGATGACGCACGCTTCGCCCTCGGCGGTGCCGAAGGAACAGGGCGTGCCGCTGAGCCGGTCGCCCGACAGATGCTTCCGGAAGGAATTGACAGAGGCGTGGTTCTTGTCGAACTCGGCGCTCTCAAAGATGAGCCGGCTGTAGGCGGGCAGACGGAAGAACAGCGCGTACTGCTCCTTTCGCTGCCGGATCAGCTCCCTGACCCCGGCGGGCATATCGAAGACCTCGTCAACCGTCAGATAAAAGACGTCGCGCGGCTCTCCGATGATTCCCTTCTGCGCGGCCTGTCTGCCGACCGACAGCACGATCTGACGGACGATGCCGTAAGCGCGGCTGCGGTTGAGACGTGAGATTTCCCGGTTGCGGATGCCGAGCGCCGCTCTCTTCCGCAGGAAATTCGTCCAGAGGTCCTCCCTGCCGTTTCTCCCTGCGCCATGCCGCTGAAGGTCGGCATACAGCGTCCGGAGCCGCTCCTGGTCGGCGCGGTAAAATGCGATTCTCTCGTCGAACAGCTCCGGCGAGGTGCGGAAGGTACGGCTCTCCAGCTTCAGTTCCTCGAGCGTGCGGTCGCCGTACAGCCGGATATACTCCGATCTGACCGATTCGTATTCGTCGTCCGACATGTCCTCCCGGTGGTACGCGATGTCAATCAGACGCTTTACCGGCTTCATACTCTCGATGTCCGAGATGCCGGAGATGAATTCGTTGATCTGGTCGTCGGTTTTCCCCCGCTTTTTCAGCCGGCTTTTGAGCAGCGCCGTAAAGACAAAGGCATACATGTCGTTGAGCAGGGTGACGTCCCACACGCCGAAGAGCTTCTCCCTGATCTCGCCGTAGATGGCGCAAAGCTCCCCGACCGTCATGGATTCGCTGTAGCGACGGTAAAAGTCGTCGTTGACCGCGTGAAAATTCCTGTCCAGCCGTTGCATGTTCGCGGGCGCGCGGAGCAATCCGGCAAAGAAATGCACATAGGACATCGCCCTGACCCGCCATGGCACGGAAACGTCCTCGCCGGTGTCGTTTTTTACCTTCACGCCGAGCATTTCCTGCCAGACGGGAATGATCCTTTTGCTGAAGGGAAGGAATTTCAGCACGGTGTACCAGTTGCTGATCTTGTAATACAGCCTGCCGTTGGCATGCCCCACCATGTTGTTGTAGACGTCCGATTGACGGTCGATCACCCTCCTGTTCCGGACGATCCTGCGGCAGACGCCCCGGAATACGCCGGCATACACCGTATGCACGAAGGACACCGTCAGCGGCAGCGATACGCCGGGATAGCTCTCGACGATATTGCTGTTGTCCAGAATCAGCGGGGAATCGCCCGTGAGCGTCGTGATCCTTCTTGCCTGAAGAATATAGATCACGCCCTTCTCCACCGCAAACTCAATGTCAAGGAATTCCCCAAGGATTTTCCGGATCCTCTGAGAGACGTCGATCAGCGCTTCCACCAGCTCTTCGGAGAGCAGATTTTCCCTGCCGTCGTAATAATACACCCTGTCTGTCGTACTGTAGTAATACGAGGTGGCTTCCGTCTTTTCCGAAACGACGTTTTCGCCGACGCCCCTTGCCACCGTAATGACCGATTCGTTCAGCAGACCCTGCGGGTTGGAGGTGAAGATCACGCCGGCAAGCTCCGGGTTGACCATCCGCTGCACGATCACATCCATTCTCAGTCCGTCGGAGGGAATGCCGTTTTGTTCCGCGTATTCCCTGACGCCGGCGGCATGAAGCGACGCGAAGCACTGGCGCACCTTTTCCTCTATCTCGTCTCTGCCGACGTTGAGGAACGTCCGGAACTGTCCCGCGAAGCTGGCGCTGTCGCTGTCCTCGACCGACGCGGCGCTTCTCACCGCGAACAGACCGTCGCCTGCCTCCCTCAGCACGGGGAGCCGCGCAAGGTCAGGGCATCCCCCGCCCTGTAATTCGTCATGCCCGATCACCGAAAAGGCGGGGACGTGAATGCCCGCCTTTTGCAGCCTTTCGAGGTTTATCGCCTTCTGCCCCGTCATCCGATCTTACCGAACAGCAGGAACGCCCCGATTGTCAGCAACATGGTCGATTCCTGGAGATATGTGTAGATTTCCACCTTGTCCACCAATACGAACCGCTCCGGATTCTTCATGTACTGGATAAACTTCCACGTCATCCACGAGACAAGCAGGAAGAGGACGGCAACCGAAATGAGATTCAGCCGATAGACAAGAATGAAGTTGGTGAGGATGTCCACGATGGTCAGTATCATGACAAAGCGCGTCGCCCGCCGATAGCCGAAGAGCTTGGAATAGGTGGTGTAGTCGTTCTCGTCCTTCGGCGCCTTGATCTTGCGGGAGACCTCCCAGATCAGCGCCGGAAAATAGAGCGTCATAAGCGCCATGCAGTTGGTGAGTGAAAACGCGGGAATGCCGTATTTGATGACGGTGAAGGAGATGATGTACAAATTGACGATCATCTGCACGGGATTGTGCGTGATGAGCGCCAGCGGCAGGCTGGGCTGTATCTTGGCTCTCTGGAAGAACCACTTGCTCATCAGATAGCCGTAGGCGTAAAGGATCACAAAGAACGGCAGATTGTTCATGAACAGAACATTCAGCGCCACCGTAATGACCTGAACGATGACACAGGAGACCATCAGCTCCTTCTTGCGAACCCTGCCGCTCGGAAGGGGTCTGTCGGGAAACAGCACCTTGTCGGTCTCATAGTCCTTAAAGTCGTCCGCCACGCGCAGCCAGAGCAGAAACGCGAAAACCGTGAACGCGCCGGTAAATTCCGCCGCGCCGATATGGAACCTCGTCACGCCCTCATTCAGCAGCACGATGAAATGTATCTCGCCGAACACGATTACGCCCAGCAGCAGGCGCGGCAGGATGGGGTATCTCTCCTTGTAGTAGAGGTGAAGTCTTTTCAGCATGTCAATCATGGATTCTCTTACCGATCCTTTCTCCGTAACAGACAACGGTCTCGATGCCTGCGTCGCTCTGTTCTGTAATATCGTGGTCGATCACGGCGACGTCCCTTCGCAGCAGCAGGACGATCGTGGAGCCGCCCGGCTCGAACCAGCCCTTTTCCTCGCCCTTGCCGAATGACGTCTTTCCGTGGTTGACGATCCTGCCGACCAGCAGCGCGCCGACCTCGATCTGTATTATCTCGCCGAAACGCGCTGTTTCACAGACGGATATTTCCCGCGAGTTTTCCTTGAATATCGGGTAGTCCTTTGAAACGGAGCTGACGGTGTGGAGCCTTCCCTTCACTCGGAAATGCCGGGTGAGTCGGCCGCTGTCGATGAAGCAGTAGCGGTGGTAATCCTCCATGCACAGCCGGAACACCAGACAGAGTCCTCCGCCGTAGCCCGACATGTCAAGCCGGTTGTCCGTCAGCTCGCCAAGGGTGTAGTCGCGCCCCTTGACCGATACCTTCAGACCGTCGGTCACGCGGTAGACAAGCAGCTTTGCGTCGGCGGGGGCAATGAGCGAATCCGCGTCCCTGTCGATGTGCAGCGCTTCGGCGCGGCGTTTGCGGGTGAAGAATTCGTTGAAGGAGCGATACGTGGTTTTCTCGTAGTCGCCGAGCGGGATGTGGTACTTCTCCACAAAGGCAGGAATCCTCCCCGCCGAAACGGGCAGGCTGTTGTAAAAACCGTAGAGCCTTGAGGCGAAGGGGGAAATCACCGGCTTCAACAGCAGCCGGCCGACAGCGCTGCCGTAGAGAAACTCCAGCTTCCCCTGCCCGTACTGCCCGGCTTCGATGTATTGTCTTTTCTGTCTGTCATAGATTTTCATACGCGCTTTTCTCCGTCCAGTATGACTGTGCCTTCCGCGCCGTCAATGGTGACGGTCTGACCGTCGGCGATCCGGCTCATGGCGTCCCTGCAACACACAATGGCGGGAATGCCGTATTCCCTCGATACGATCGCCGCGTGGCAGAGGATGCCCCCGTATTCCGTCACGATGCCCGCAAGAATGGCAAACTTCGGCGTCCAGCCCGTGTCGGTGAACCTTGTCACCAGAATATCGCCCTCCCGCAGACGGTCGATCTCCGAGAAGTCCCGGATCACGCGCGCCGTTCCGGTGACGGTTCCGTTGTTGGCGCCCAGTCCCCTGATCACGTCGCCGGCGTGCGGCTCGGCGCTGAGGGGAGTGGTCACAAGCGAAAAATCACTGCCGATCTCGTTTTCGCTCATATAATTTCTGTAGGCGTTGTAGTAGAGCCGGTTCTTTTCCAGAACGGTTCTCAGCTCCTCCTTCGTGCGCCTTCCCTCCATATAATCCCATAGATCGCCCACTTTGAGGAACCACACGTCCTGCCATTTTTCAAGGACGCCGTTCTTCTCCAGCAGCCTTGCGTACTCGATGGTGTAGACCCGCAGCAGATAATAAAAGCGGGTGGACACATCGCGGAATTCCTCCCGCCACCACAACATCCGGCGCATAGACCCGATCTTTCTGACGATTTTTCTGTATTTCCTACGCGACACATTCCCCTCTATGCGGCGGAGAATGTCGCCGTAGGTCTGTCTGCCGCGTTCCCTGTCCCTTTCCGGGGAAAAGGAGTCGTCCAGCAGCGCCATGTCCTTGATCATGCCGATCATGGTCTGCGGCTCCTCGTAATAACAGGGGTAGGTGACGTCCAGCTCCTTGTCGGAGTGATAGCCGTACCTGTCGATCAATTCCGCCGTTTCCTTCAGGAAAAAGCGTTCGCTGCCCAATGCCTCCGCGATGCGTCCGGCAGAGGCATTTTTCCAGAAGGCGAAAGCCTCGCTGTCGGCTCTGATGCCCCGTGTGATCTTCCACATGTCGTAGAACGGCAGGAGATGGGAGATGTCGTCTATGCTTGCCAGCAGCGAAAGGTATTCACTCTCCGAAACGTATTTTAACAGACTGTCCTTGTAAATCGACTGGTGAATGGTGTTGAGGAATATCTGCCAGAAGTAGGTGGTCTCGCTCCGCAGGTACACATGCCTGGTCAGCTCAAGGAAGTCGGCGGAGATGTCGGTGATGGCGCGTTGATCGTATTTGCTTTTGTATCTGAAATAAATGTCCAGAAGCTCTGCCCTGTATCTCTCCGCGTTTTTCCGGCGGTCGTTGAGCAGCCGGGTCTGATGGTAGATAATCCTGATCATCTTCAGCAGGACCCTGGGCGAAGCGCCCGTGGTCTGTCCGTCGCCCTCGTAGCTGCCGGTGATGCCGTATTCGTTGTCGAATTCCCGTTCCCTGTAGCCAATGATCTGGCTCATGGTTTTCTTGACGGCGCTCATGTTCCAATAGGGTCTGCCGTAGAACATTTCACCAAGCTTCGGAGGAAGCTCTTCATCCTTCAGTATCTTTGACCCGACGATGAACTCTCTCAGGGAATGCTCCCAGATGTATTCGTAAAGCGACCACATATACGGCGTGCAGACCGTCGCCGAAACGCCGCCGTCTTTGAAATCCGCCGTTGTCCAGATGTACGGGGTGAAGGAGTACCGCAGCTTTGTGACGGCTCTCGATTGCAGGATGTACAGCCGTCCCTCCCTGACCGCGAATTCGATGTCGCAGGGGTAACCGAAGTACTGCTGTATGCTCTTGAAGCAGAGGGCGAATTCCGTCAGCTTCTCCGGCGGGAGCAGCCGGCGTCCGGAGGAATCGCCCTTGATTACCTCGGTATTGTCGTACCAATTGAAGTGATACTGCTGCGGCGCCGTCCGTCCGCTGACGAGATTCTCGCCCAGCCCTTCCGACGCCTCTATGAGCATTTCCCTGTCGTTCCCGGTGGAAGGATCGACGGTAAAGCAGATTCCGCTGATCTCCGCGTCCACCATCTCCTGCACCACGACGGACATGCCCAGCCGCTCAGCGGGAATGCCGTTGTCCACGATGTAGGAGAGAATGACCTCGCGGAACATCGACCGGTAGCAGTCAACGATCCTGTCGCAGAGCGCGTCGCACGGAACATTGAGGAAGGTGTCGTACTGCCCCGCGAAGGAATGCTCCGCCATATCCTCCATGGCGCCGCTGCTTCTGACCGCGTAAAGGACGCCCTCCCGCGCGCGTTCCGCCACCTCTCTCCGGACGTCGGGGGCGAGCGACGTGTTGTCGAACAGGGCGATCAGTTCCCGCGAGACGGCTGCGGTATTGTCTCTGCCGAGCTTCTGAAGCAGCAGGGCGATCCGTTCCTTGATCCCGTTTTGCCCGATGAAGTTCTCATACTCGTCGCTGTCCAGTATGAAGCCCTCCGGGACGGGGAATCCCGCCTGGAGCAGTCTGAGCAGAAACAGCCCCTTGTTGCCGAGCCTGTCGGAGCAGACGCCCGTCTGATTCAGCGATACGATCATCTCTTACACCGTCCTGTCAAAACATATTCCTTCGCAGTCCCGCGAAGTACAGAAGCATATTCATCGCAATGTGCGTCACCGCGCCCACCAGCACAAACAGAAGGTACAGGAGCGCTCCGAGATCGTAAAACATCCACACGACGAGCGCACAGCCGAAGATGGAATCCGCCTGATCCAGAAACACGAAAAAGACCTTCCGGGCGCCGCTCACCGACTTGCCGGGCGTGATGCCGAGCCGCCTTTTCAGGAAGCTGTTGGGAAGCTCGAAAAGAGAATAGGCAAGCCCCAGCAGAAGTCCGATCAGGAGATTGAACGCGGGCGTGTTGTCATGCAGAACGTAAAAAAAATTGAGGCGCTCCCATCCCGCCATGCCGCACAGAAGTCCCCAGAGAAGAGCGAAAAGCGTGTTGAAGAGGATATAGCCGATCACGCCCTTCCATGTTTTGTTGTCGCCGAAGATCCTTTGCCCGTCGGACAGGCACCTGCCGCCGTCAATCGGCCTTTTTGTGCGGGCGAGAATGCCGGATTTGCACCACGCCATATTGGCAATTCCCGCCAGAATGACGGGGAACAGCGTGACATACATCATCAGGACGGTGGTTAACATGAAACAATCATATCCTTTGCAAGAGGCTGATGACTGACCGGTTCCGGCGGCCCCCCCCTGTGAAGGAGACTTTTCGTCGAAATGACCAGTTGTTTACAAATAATAACTAAATAATAACTCATTTCTTCTAAAAAGTCAATTCCAACATCGGAGGGTAAAAATTGTATATAATAGACAATAGCCAAACGGCGTCAGGCGTGATAAAATGATAATGCTGTTTTTTCGCGCGGCGCCGTCCGGCGGAGGACAATCGTATCAATTTTAAGGAAATGAGAAATAGTGAAGGATCTTCTGATTACGGGGGCAAACGGCGGCATGGGGAGAGCTGCCGTCGATTTGTTCGTTTCCCGCGGGTACCGCGTTTTCGCTCTCGACAGGGACGCATGCGCCCCGCGTGAAAACGTCATTCCCCTCCGGGCGGACGTGACCGACGAGACAAGCGTGTCCGAGGCGCTGCGGTCAGTGACCGCAGCGACGGACGAGCTGTGCGGGATCATCCACCTTGCGGGCGTCTATATGCTTGATTCTCTCGTGGAGATAACGCCAGAGGCGTTTGAACGCGCTTTCCGCGTCAATATGTACGGGGCTTTTCTGATCAACAGAACCTTTCTCCCGCTGCTGAAAAAAGGTGCGAAGATCATTCTGCTGACAAGCGAGCTTGCCGTGCGCGATCCCCTTCCCTTCACGGGGCTTTACGCGGTGACAAAGACCGCGCTGGATCAGTATGCCTATTCGCTGCGCATGGAGCTGCAGCTTCTGGGAATCAGCGTGTCGGTGCTGCGAGCGGGAGCGGTGGATACGGGGATGATCGGGGAATCCACCCGCCAGCTTGACGCCTTCTGCCGCCATACTACGCTCTACGCCTTCAACGCCAAGCGTTTCCGGCAGATCGTGGATAGCGTGGAGGCGCGCAAAATCCCGCCCGCCGGCATTGCCCGCCGGCTTTTCCGCATCTTCAGCCGCAAAAAGCCTGGCTTTGCCTATTCCGTCAATCGCAATCCCCTGCTGATCATGCTGGATATGCTGCCGAAGAGAGCGAGATTTTTCATGATCAAAAAGGTTCTGGGAACCTGATATTGCCGGCATTCCGGGAAGGAGGTGACTGTGGCAGCATGAAGATTATGGTGAGCGCCTGCCTTCTGGGGCAGAGGTGCAAGTACAACGGCGGCGACAATTTCAGCGAAAGGGTGGCGGCCTTTACCCGGGGGCATGAGGTCATTGCCGTGTGCCCGGAGGTGGCGGGCGGATTACCCGTCCCCCGTCCCCCCTGCGAGAACGTCGGCGGGGTGGTGAGGAATGTCACCGGAGAGAGCCGGGACAGGGAATTCCGCGAGGGAGCGGCGAAATGTCTGACGCTGGCAAAGGCACACGCGATCGACCTCGCGGTATTGCAGTCCAGAAGTCCCTCCTGCGGCGTGAAGCAGATCTACGACGGCACCTTTTCCGGAAGACTCATCGACGGCGCCGGAGTGTTCGCCTCGCTGCTCATGGAGAACGGGTTCAGGGTGCTCGACGCCGAAGAGATTGATGAAATCAGATAGAACGGGTTGACTTTTCCGCCGTCCTTCGCTACAATAATAGCAGAGCATGCCTCACGCGGAGAGACCATATCATCCTCACGGACGTTCTGTCTCTCCTCAATCGTCGAATCAGAACGCCTGTGCGCAATAGGGAGGATCGGAAAAATGACATTCGTTTACATTCTGTTAGCCATCGCGGTGATGGCGATCTTGTTTATTTTGGGTATTATCCTGCTCATCCGCGGCTTTTTGAAAAGGTATCTGGCGGAATACGCCGGCAAGAACACGCCGAAGGTACTCATGACCACAGGCATTGTCTTCATCTCGCTGCCGGTGATCGCGTTCGTCGTCATTGCCCTGTGGAGCATTACCTCCTCTGTCAGCACGATTTACAACCGGGCGCATTATCAATGCATTCCGGACGTCTGGCGAAAGGAAACGGTGTCGCAGTCGCGCGCGGAGGAGGAAATCATCAAGGCGCTGCTGGTCTACGCCGACAAGGGGGACAAGGAGGCCTTTGAAAAGAACTTCACGCCGGAGCTGCAGAAGCGGAAGGACTTTGACAAAACGGTCAGTCAGTTTTTATCCCTCTACCCCGTGGGTCTTTCCAGATGCCGGATCAACGACAAGCTCAGGCTGGAGCCTGTCAACAAGGTCTCCGAAGACGGCGTTAAATCCGAAAGCCTGTCCTTCAGCTGCGTGCTGGACGGCGCCTGGTATTTTATGTATCTGAATTACTGCTACCGCAATCCCGACGAGCCGGACAAGGTGGGCGTCACCAATTTCATGGTGATGAATCTTGAAGCAGCCGCCGCATACCGCAGCGGAGCCTCCCCCGGCGCGGATCCTCAGAAGCACGTCTATCTGCTCTGTGACTTCAAGAGCAGCCGCGAGGTGGACGCGCGCCTGATCGGTGGCAGACCGTATCTCTGGTTCCCGACCGACACTCCCACCGTCACCGCCGATGAACTGCGCGGGCTGGTGAAGAACGGAGGGCGGCTGGATGATCCCGCCTTAAAAAGCAGACTCGGGGAGCCGAACGTGGGGATCAAGCAGAATGACAGCGCCGAGTACGGGTACATTTACGAAATAGCGTCGGAGAACGGCGAGCCGCGCTACGTCTATTTCCAGACGGATGCTGAATTCGGCAGGATTCTCTGGTCATACCTCTGCACACCGTATGAGGTGGACTACGACAAACCGCTTTTTGAAGACAAAGCATACAGATAATCAGTCTGATCGGGACAGCTCACCGGAAAAGAGATTTTCCGGCGGGCTGTCTGTTTGTTTCTGCATGATTCCTGTATTTTCCGGCAATAATAGTACCGAAAGGAAGTGACCGGAGCCATGTTCGTCTCTCTGATACGGACGGTGATTCTGTATGCCGTCGTCATTTTTGCCGTGAGGGTGATGGGCAAGCGCCAGATCAAGGAGATGCAGGCGTCGGAGATCGTCGTGACACTGATGATCTCCAACATCGCCGCCATGCCGATGCAGGAGGTGGGTATTTCCATCTTTACGGGCGTCATCCCCATCCTCACCCTTGTCGTCACCGAAATGGTGATGTCCTACCTCATGCTGAAGCACCGGTCGTTCCGCCGTCTCATTTCGGGCATGCCGGTGGTGGTGATCGAAAAGGGGCAGATCAGCCAGGCGGCAATGCGTTCGCTGCGCCTGAGCAACGAGGATCTGTTTGAGGAGCTGCGCAAGAAGGATGTGTTTGACCCGGGCACGGTGGAATACGCCATCATCGAGACGGACGGCGTGATGAGCGTCCTGCTGAAAAGCGGGGAGCAGCCGCTGACCATGTCCAAGGCGGGAAAGGACGACGGGAAGGATTCCCTCCACACGCTGATCGTCAGCGACGGCGAGATCGAAAGGGAGGCGGCGATGGTTACCGGCTGGACGCCTGAAAAAATCAGGAGGACGCTGAAGTCCCGGAGCATCTCCCTCGGCGACGTGTTTATCATGTACGGCGACAGCGGGGGAAAATATAAAATCATCAAGAAGGTGTCCGAATGAAAATCAACCGAGAAGGAATTACCGTCATGCTGTTCCTCCTGCTGCTGATATGCTGTACGGCAGCGCTTGTGAACACACTCCGCGTCAGCCGCGGCATGTCCCGCCTGACAAACGAAGCCATCGCCCTGTCCGCGGGCGGCAATCCCGGCAAGGAGAGCCTTGAACAGCTTGGTGACAAAATCGATGAAATTGCCCGCTGCTGGGGGAGGTACGAGCCGGTTGTCTCCACCTACTCCCGTCACGACGAGTCAGAGCGCGTTTCCTCCGCCGTGCGAAGGCTTCGCCCGCTTTTTGACAGCGGAAAATTCGGTGAGCTTTATCTCACGCTTCACGAGACCGACGACGCGCTCGATCATCTCAGAACCACGGAATTGCCCACCGTAGCAAATATTCTTTGATTCCGCCCTTGCAATTCCGCGTCCTGCGCGCTATACTATCCATAGGAAGGTGAGGTTATACTATGGTACCGACGTATAAAGTAAGCGCGGAACAAGCGCTGCAAAAGCTGAAGGACGGAAATGCCCTGTATCTGTCCGCCAAAATTAGCGGTGGGGATATTTCACCCGACCGAAGGGCATACACCTGTGAAAACGGTCAGCAGCCCTACGCGGTGATCGTAACCTGTTCGGATGCAAGGGTGATACCCGAAAGCATTTTCAGCGCGGATATAGGCGATCTGTTTGTCATCCGCGTGGCGGGCAATGTGATCGACAATCATCAGTTAGGCTCGGTCGAATACGCCGCGGAGCATCTGGGAATCAGGCTGATCGTCGTGTTGGGACATGACCATTGCGGCGCCGTTGACGCGGCGATTCATCACGATCCGGAGGGTTACATTAAATTCATCACGGATGAAATCAGGCTCGCCATCGGAGAGGAGCAGGACGATTATAAGGCGTGCTGCCTCAACGTCCGTCACAGCGTTGACCTGATCGAACAGAGCCTTGAGATACAGAGCGAGGAGCGGCACGGACTGCGCGTGATCGGCGCATTGTACCGGCTGGCGGATGGACTGGTGGAGTTTGAAATATAGTGGAAGCCCGCGCGAAGGCTCCCTCCGCCCATCGCAGCGATGCACCTCCCTCAGATAGGAAGACATTTTTTTCAACGCGCCCTATTTTCCGTCCCTTTCAGGGAAGGGAACCGCTTGCGGGGGGGGTGAGCTCGCCCCCGGCGCAGGGTAGGTTTTTCAGAATAAAAGATCTCCGGATCGACCGAAGCCTTTTGGCAGGCTCACGGTGATCCGGAGATCTTTTACATAATAACAGAAGCTAAGCCAGTAACGAAGGATGGCGCGTCGCCATGCCACGTTGTTTTATACGACCGCTCTGCGCCCTTTCTCCGACCGTGACGGCAATTTCCGACGCACCTTCACAGTCCACATAGGCATACAGATGTCCGCGGCTCCCCGATACCGCGTTCAGCAGAAGCCTTCCGCCGTCCTTGACGAAGCGCACCTGTCCGTCGGCATACGACGCGCCGAAGGAATCAGCGGTTGCGGTGTGGAGCTTCACCGTGCGGTATACCGTGAGGTCGCTGTCCGATACGGCCAGCCGGACAAAATTATTCTGCACGTCAAAGGGATTGTCCGACGATGTATTCCATCGCGTCAGCCCGTCAGATACGGCAAAGGCGCGCGGCAGAGCGAGCGTATTGCGATAGAGCGTATAGCCTTCACCGTGTCCGGCTTTCACTAAGTACGGCGGATCACCGACGTCTTGGGAATAGGCGACGTATTGCACATTCAACACCGAATCCATCAGCGGGGTGAAGCTCTTGTAATAATACGCGGCCAGGCGGTCGGAATTATATCCCGCGGCGTCCAGCATCCGCATAAGGCGGCCGTTGTCAGTGGAGCTGAAATAGGATAAGCCTCCCTGTCCCAGCCTGGCGTTGTCATTGAGCGAGCTTCCAAGAAGCGTGCCTACGCGGTAAATCGCGGCGTCGCTGTCGCTGACGGAGGCAGCCCTGAGATGTTCGGACAAACGGGCGACGGTGCGGGAATCGGCGATCATCTGACTCCTTGGCGCGTACGGCGATTCCGCACCGAGACTTCTCCACGCGTTCACACCGCCGGCGGTCAGCTCCGCAAAGACAAGCGCAAGCACCATAGCTGAAACAGCGGCGCGGGGGTATTTTTCCAGAAGAACACCGATGCCTGTGCGATGCTCTGCCACCGGGCGGCTGACCGGCGTGTCCGACCGGGTGACCGGCGATTTTTTTCTTTTCTTAACCCTGGCTGCCATGGATCCTTCTCCTCACCTAATTGCATTGATTCAAACTCATTATAAGGACTCCTTCTCAGAATTGCAAGAGCAGATTTATTTTCCCCTTCGGCATCACGCCGCGCGAATGTTGGAGAATGCTTCCGATAATCGGGCAGGCTGGCTTCATCACACACTATCTGGCACATTGCGGGGATCTGAACAGGCTCCAAAAAATCAATCATTCAGGTTGCGTTTCTGATCACCGCTGTGCTATAATGAAGGTACAAAGGGTTCACGGAAGAACTCTTGGCCATATTTCACACAACTGACAGAATAAGAAACGGAGGAACAGTATGAAACACACAGCCTTGAAAAAAATCAGCGTCACGCTCAGCGTTCTGCTGATCATGACGTCCTTCTTGAGCGGATGCGGCCATGACCCCGACAGTCAGGAAATGAGGAAGCAGAAGGATTATTCCTCATCCAAGGTCAGCTATCTCGGACCGGAGGGAACCTATACGCAGGAGGCCTGCGAATCCTTCTTTATGAAAAAGGGCGAATACATCCCCTTCCGGACGGTGCCGGAGGCGGTGGAGGCATTGACGTCCGGCGAGAGCGATTATGCCGTTATTCCGCAGGAAAACACCATCGGCGGCGCGGTCACCGATTACATTGACACGCTGATCGATACCCCCGGCGTGTCGATGGAGGGAGAGGTCGAGCTGCCCATCCGGCAGAATCTGCTTGCGCTTCCCGGAACAGAGCTGAGCGACATCCGGACGGTTTATTCCCACAAGCAGGGCATCGCCCAAAGCAGACGGTGGCTTGAGGAAAATCTTCCCGACGCGGAGCTGGTAGAGGTGTCCAGTACGGCGGAGGGCGCGAAAAAGGTTTCCAAAAGCAAGGAGAAGAACTGCGCCGCCATCGCTTCGGCAGGCTGCGCGAGGCTCTATTCTCTGGACATCTTAGCGGAGAATATCCAGAAAAACGACAAGAACAAAACCCGCTTTTACGTCCTCTCGACGCAGGCGCCCTCCCATGAGAAGGCAGAGAGAATGGCATTTATCGCATCCGGCAGCGCGGAGGAGCTTCCCTCGCTGATGACCCGCATCAGTGAACAGGATCTGATCCTTGTCACCCTTCACGATCGCCCCCTCAAAACCCGGCTGGGCGAGTACCATTATGTGATAGAATGCGCCGGCGGCAGCTATCAGGATTATGAGAAGCTGACAAGGAACAGCGCCTTTACCTTCCGCTTTCTCGGCTGCTTTAACGTGAAATAGG
>ONDC01000089.1 GCA_900316495.1 uncultured Eubacteriales bacterium | reverse complement strand
TAACTTCTGGTAAAACGGAACGGCATTTTCATTGGCAATTAAATAAACCGCTATGTCCTTTTCACCGCCTGCGATTTCGTGGGCGGTTTTCATTAATGCCCGACCGATGCCCTTACGGGTATACTCGCGGTCAACGCCGAGATCGGTCACATACAGCCAGTAGGCGAAGTCGGTCAGACCCAGCAGCGCGCCGACGATTTTTCCGTTTTTATCAAGCGCGGCAAGGCTGATGGAGGCATTGACGACCAGCTTCGGGATCCTTTCTTCAAAACGCTCCTTCGGATACTGTGAGCCGAGGTCGGTGCGCTTTAAAAAGTCGATTGGTTCTCTATGCGGATGTCTTTGTCCATTATACGATTCCTCCAATTATTATGTGAAACGATACCGGCAGGTTTGGCGCAGCTCGCCGTGGTACATGGCCTCTCCCTCGTATTCCTTAACGAAGCCGCATTTTTCCATGACGGCTCTGGAAGCGGCGTTTTCGGCGGCACAGATGCCCATGACGTGATCCAGTCCGAATTGCTTCATGATAACCGGAAGAAATGCTTTTACCGCTTCGCTTGCATAGCCCCTGCGTGTGAAGGACTCCCCGATGTGGTAGCCGATTTCCCATTCGCCTTCCCCGATAGGAACCAACTCAACGTGACCGATGTTGCAGTCCTTATCCTTGAGGATGACCGGATAGACCTGCGGCGCTTCGGGATTGCCGTAATTGGCTGAAAGATACTGAATGGTTTCGAGCGCGTCCTCCGCCGTTTCAAAAACCTCGTCCGGCTGGAACCGACGGTTATTTTCGTCAAGCGAGAGCTTGTGAACTGACTGCGCCATGCTTTCCTCAAATGTTTTTATAATGAGTCGGCTTGTTTCTGTAAGTACCCTGTTCATTATGCTTTTGCTTCTCCTTCCCTGACCTCGCCTTTGTAAAGGCGCCGGATGATCTCCTCGATATCCGCGTCTTTCAGATTCACGTCCTTGACGTGTGTCTTTCCTAACGTGTAATTAAGCATTTTTTCGACCGGAATCTTGTCGGTATTGAAATGCACAGTGAATATTTTTCCTTCAGCCTTTACCGAAAGATCGCCATCTTCAAGTCCGCAGTCCGCAAAGGCGGTTTCATAAGCAAGGGACGACAGGGAGACTTTGTCGATGACCTCAAAATTCAGCTCGCGCATCTGTCCGTACTTCTGTTTCAGGTCGTAAAGACTGCCGTCGTATACTTTTTTGCCGTGATCGATCATGACGATCCGTTTGCAGAGTGTGGAGATGTCATCAAGGTCGTGGGTGGTGAGAATGACCGTAGTGCCCTCCTCCCGGTTGATGTAGGTGATCGCCTTGCGAATGTTGTCCTTGACCACCACGTCGAGTCCGATGGTCGGCTCGTCAAGAAACAGCACCTTCGGATTGTGGAGGAGCGAGGCGGCGATGTCGGCTCGCATACGCTGTCCCAAAGACAGGGTTCGCACCGGCGTCTTGATGAAGGACTGCAATTCAAGCACATCGTCGAGGAATGCCATCTGCTTTTTGTAGCGCGCATCGTCGATTTCGTATATTTCCTTCAGCACGGTGTAGGTTTCGCCAAGCGGAAGATCCCACCAGAGCTGCGTTCTCTGCCCGAATACGACGCCGATTTCCTTGACGTAGCGCTTGCGGTTTTTGCGGGGATCCTGACCGTTGATCATGCAGCTTCCGCCGGTAGGCGTCAGAATGCCGGTGAGAATTTTGATGACGGTGGATTTGCCCGCGCCGTTCGGACCGATGAAGCCAAGTATTTCCCCCTTGTCGACGTGGAAGGAGATGTCGTCCACCGCCCTGACAATTTCAGTCTGCGGTCGGAAGAGGGATTTCACGCTCCCCATCAGCCCCGGCTGCTTGATGGTTTTTTTGAAGTGTTTTTCAAGGTTTTTCACTTGTATCATGATTGGTTGTTCTCCGTTTTTTCGAATGAATTGATATTTTTACTATATCATTTTATATAGGTCATTGCAAGCGAGGAAGCCAATCTTTATGATTTTTTAAGAATATCCGCGTCAGAGAAAAAACCGCAGACGCTCCGGAATGCTCCGGCTGTCTGCGGTTTTGCTGTTGCGACGTCAGTTAAATGTAGCTTTCGGCTTCCTCGCGGGTGAGTCCGTATGAATCGACAAGCTGTTGGATAATCCTTTCGCTGTCGTAGCCGAAGCCGCGCAGCGTATCGGCAGCGCCTTGGATCCGGCGCTGCCTTGTGCGCTCGGTGCCCTGCCGCATTTCCTGCATCATGCCCGTCATCATTTTCTCGACCGATTCCTTCCCGTAATACGGCGTTAGAATCTGATGCTCTGTTTGGCTCTGCTCCGATTCAGCTATTGCAGTTTCATGTTCATTTTCGTTTATCATAATGAATTCCCTCCCGAGTTAGTCATGATGAAATAATCAGACAGCGGCTGAAGCGTAGCGCTCAGCATCTTCACGGCTGAGATCGTATGTCAGCATGATCTTTTCGCATATCTCATCATTTCCGCAATTCATGGAACGAAGAATGCTGACAATGCCTCTTATGCCTTTTTCCATGCCTTTTTCCATGCCTTGCTCCATGCCTTTTTCCATGCCTTTTTCCATGCCTTGCTCCATGCCTTTTTCCATTCCCTTTTCCATGCCTTGCTCCATGCCTTGCGCCAGTGCTTCATTTCTCAATTCTTCAATTGCCTGACACATATCCACTTCCCCCTCTGATTTGTTGATATTGATGTTGGTTCCTGTCAGCGCCTTGATGACGTGCGCCGTATCGACGTCGATTGCCTTGAAATGCTCGTCTGTGTTCAGAAGCTCCAGAAGTTTTCTTTTATCCCTTGAATATTTCACAAACAGCATGACCTCTTTAAGGTCAGACGAAAGCTTCTCAGCCTGATTTTCTGTCAGCGAAGCGGGAGACACCAGATTGATGCGGTAATCGGGCGTCAGCCGCAATATCTTTTCATCGCTTTCCTCTAACATTTCGTGAATAGTGACAGGACCGTCCCATTCATTCGCGCCAAAGTAAATAACCAGCGTGATCACGGGAATCAGCCTGTCGCTCCGATAAAAACCTGAAAGATATTCGCCTGACGAAATCTTTTGCCCGTCCGTGGAAGTTTTCTCTTTGCGGTGGGCTTTAGCCTTTGCCGCAACCTGCGCGGAATACTGCAGCGCGTCGTACACCATATTTCTGACCGGCATGGCGTAATGGATTTCCGACTGATTTTCCACCCCAAGGAGCAAATATGCCGCGCGTCCGTCCATCATCGCTACGCGGCTTTTGAATACGTCGCGGTATTTCTGCTGGGGAGCGGCGTCGCTGTCCGCACCGTATGGAATCGCAATTTCCGTCGTGTCCAGCGCCTTCAGTTCGCCCGGCTGAATGACCTTTTCTCCGTCGTAGATCAGCAGATTGAATGCGTCCGCGAAGACCTCCGGGCGTTCCATGAAGCGCTTTGTCAATGAATCCTTTTCACTTGCCATAGGGTACCACCGCCTTCATTTCTATTGTAGCATCCGTATGTTAAATTTTCAACTACTTTTTCTGATCGGAAGGAAGTGGCGGGATGATAGTGTAGGAACATGGCTGAGAGAAGCGTGAGAAAAGAAGGGGCGAAAAAACAACCGGATGCCTTATATTCTGTAGTGCGTGGTTTGACACAAGGTTTGCGGCATGTCAAATCCGACAGACAACTCTTTTTTCCGAAATGTAAAATTTATTTTTCGGATATGTAAAATTTATCGAAAAGCCACTTGAAAAAATTTTTTTCACACGCTATAATGAAGGCACAGTATCGGAAAAGGGTTCAAGAGGTGAAGCTCGATGGCGATGGAGCGCGCGGAACAGGCAGTCAATTTCAAGCACAACGGCAACAACTGCTGTCAGGCGGTATTGATGGCATACGCCGACAGAATGGATATTTCGGAGCAGCAGATCAAGCGGCTCGGCGCGACCTTCGGAGCGGGCATGGGCTGCTTTGAATCCACCTGCGGCTCGCTCTGCGCGGCTCAGATGGTGCTGGGAATGACGGGGGGAACCATCCGGTCGGCCAAGTTGTTGGTGGAGGGCTTTCGCACAAGGGCAGGCGGTTCGACGATCTGCCGGGAACTGAAGGGCCTCGAAACAGGCAATATGCTCTGTACCTGTGACGACTGTGTGAGATACGCCTCCGAGTGTCTCGATAATCTGATAGGAAAATAAATGCTTCATCAGGCTTCGTTTCCGGTTGTTTCGGTCAAACGGAGTTTTTTCTTTTGTCCGGATGAAAAATTGAATAAACACAGGTAAATCGAGACATAATAATAATGCGGCTGAGAGAGATTGGCGCATGGCTTCAAAAAATCTCTCCGCAGCGAAAATTACCCGGAGGTGGATCAATTTTTATGACCGAAAAGGAATTGCTCTATGTACAGGACGCGCTGGGACACGAACAGTATTTCCAGACCCAGTGTAAGGAGACCTCGTCCAAGATACAGGATCCCGAGCTGAAGCACTGTATCGAGGACATGGCGAGAAAACACCGCGAGATTTTCAACAGCTTTTACGGACTGCTCTGAGAGGAGGATGGATTCAAACATGAATGACAGAGACCTTATGGAAAACATGCTGCTTCTGGAAAAGGGAAGCTGTGAATTTACGGCAAAATGGAGTCAAAGGGCTGGTACGCGCCGCAGCAGGCGGAGCAGAACAAGATCGACTCGGTAAGACAGCAGTATTCCGGCGGTTCTATGTGACGGAATGCGCATTTGTGTGAAACAGTGAAAAAATAATAAAATCCCCGCGGGGTCGTCCTGAATGTTTTTTTCATCCAATTTCGGGCGGATCCCGCGGGGATAATTCATTATGTTGTTTTAAGAGCTGTCGCGTATCAGGTCAGACTCTTGTAGTCGGCGTATGAAACAACGCCGCTGATGTGTTCGAGCGCGTTCTCGCAAAGCTCCTTGACCATCAGGCATTCCACGGCGGGCAGGCCTATGCCTTCATCGGGGACAATGCCGTAATCGGCGGAGGTTTTGAAGCCTCGGCTTCTGTAATTCTGAGGATTTCCCTCGACGATCACCGCTTTAAAGCCCAATTCCTTTGCCTTTTCAAAGCCGTATTCGATGAGTTCCTTTGAAATGTGCTGCCGCTGGCATTCGACCTTGACCGCCACGGGACTCAGCAGCAGCAGCTCATCCATGTATTTCCCGCCAAGGTGGAACCGGGAAAACATGGCGTAGCCGATAACCTCGTCGTTTTCGTCAACCATGATCAGCTCCAGTTCGGGAATGTATGTTTTCATGGAACGTATTTCCTCGATGAGATTGACGACAACCTGTGCTTCCTCCGCATTTTCATGGTTGGTAAAGGTTCTTCTCACCATGTCGAGGGAAGGCTGCCTGTATTCTTCTTTCATGGATTGGATAGTCCTGCTCACCTCTTCATTTTACCTTCTTTCTTTTTTTTTCTGCTGTAAAGACTGACGGACTTTGCCCACTGCTCCTTTTTACGGAGATAGCCGGCTTTGTCGTCGCTGTATTTGGCTTCGGTCTTCAATTTTACATAGCTCTCCAGACGACTCTCGTCCAGTTCGCCTCTTTCAATGGCGGCGCGCACCGCGCAGCCGGGTTCGTTTTCGTGTCTGCAATCGCGGAATTTGCAAAGTGCGGCGAATTTTTCAACGTCGGCAAACGCCTGCCCCAGTCCTTCTGTCACGTCCCACATACCAAGCTCGCGCATACCGGGAGTGTCTATTACCATCGCTCCGCAATTCAGCAGGACAAGCTGCCTGTGGGTAGTGGTGTGCCTTCCTCTGCTGTCGGATTCCCTGATGCCGCTTGTATCCATGATTTCTTCACCGGCAAGCGCGTTGACAAGGCTTGACTTGCCGACGCCGGATGAGCCGAGGAATACCAGCGTCCTGCCCGGTTGCAGGTATTTGCCGAGGTATTCCATGCCGTAGCCTGTTTTGACGCTGACTATGTGCGTTTCCACATCCTCAGCGATGCGGCTTGATTCGAGGATGTAGGGAAGGTAGTCGTCCGTGAGGTCTGCCTTTGTCAGAATAATCACAGGCTCGGCTCCCGATTGGCGCACGGCTGTGAGATACCGTTCAAGCCGCTTGGCGTTGAAATTGTCGTTTAGCGACTGCATGATGAATACGGTGTCGAAGTTCGCCGCTATCACCTGTTCGCCCCTGCCGACGTCGGGATCGCGTCGGGAAAAGAATGTCCTGCGCGGCAGCGTGGCGGTAATGCGGCTGTCGCCGCTTTCGACATGGTCGATCAACACAAAGTCGCCGACCGTCGGAAATTCTTCCCCGTCATAATAGTACTCTCTTGACTTGAGCTGAGCGTACCCTTCGCCGTATGCCGAAACAATGCCGAAGCGCCCCTTGTGGACGGAAATAATCCGCGCGGGCGTGCCGTGCTTGTATTCGTTCAATAATTCGTCTGTCAATCCGTAGTTAGTTAATTCTGAAAAATTCAATGCTTTGTTCCTCCATAATCAGCTTTGTGTTAAGATTCAATTGAATGATGAAACAGCTAACTGAAAAAAACTGAAAAAACTGAAAATGGGCGCAAAAAAGCCGCAGAAAACAACCCTTTAAGGATTTCTGCGGCAGAAATATGCATCGATCAAGAAAGGAATTGTAAAATGGCACAACGAAAAAAAGGACAGCCTGTCCCGTTTTTTCATAATAACGTGCCTGCTATAAAATTTTCAGTCAGCTGATCATTACCTCGCTCACAATCATCAGAATTCTCCTTTCTCGTTTGCCGGATTTTTATGATAAAGCAAACTTCAATTGCAGTATACAACGCATTCTTCATTCTGTCAAGTGGATTATTCAGATTCAACCGAATGAGAACAATGTCAGCAATGAGAACAGTCCTCTGATTTTCGCGCATAAACTATTGACAAGAGGCGTGGAAAACTGTTATAATGTAATTTACAGAAATATCGTATTTTTGTGTTTGCCATCGAATTGCGATAAATTGACTGCAATGATTCATATGAAAGGACGGAGCGTATGGTAAGAAGCATGACGGGCTACGGCCACGCTCAGGCAACCCTTCACGGAAGGGACATTTCCGTGGAAATACGGTCTGTGAACCACAAATATTTTGACTTTTCGGTGAGGACTCCGAGGGGATATTCCTTTGTAGAGGATAAGGTGAGAAGCTTTGTCAAGGAGCGCGTGTCGAGGGGCAAGATCGATGTGTATATCACCATTCTCACCGTCGATGAAACAGCGGCGCAGGTTATACTCAACAAATCACTTGCCGAGGGCTATATCAAGGCGCTTCATGAGCTGGGAACGGAATTCGGTCTGAAGGATGATATTTCGGTGTCCAGCGTGGCGCGGTACAGCGACATCTTCACTGTCAAGCGCGCGGAACAGGACGAGGACGAGATCTGGAACGATCTGTCCGGGGTTCTTTCCGAAGCGGTGGAGCATTTTATCGCCATGCGCGAGGCAGAGGGTCTTAAGCTGCGCGACGATGTGATGGGCAGAATGTCGCATATTCTGGGTATTGTGGGTAAGATCGAGGAGCTTTCCCCGCAGACCCTTGAAAGCTACAAGGCGCGGCTGAGAGCCAAAATTGAGGAGCTTTTAGGGGATGCTTCGGTCGACGAGCAGCGGTTGCTCACCGAAACGGCGATCTTCGCCGATAAGATTGCGGTGGATGAGGAAACCGTCCGGCTGAGAAGCCATTTTGAACAGATGGATAAAATGCTCCACTCCGGCGAGGCGGTCGGGCGCAAGCTGGACTTCATCGTGCAGGAGATGAACCGCGAGGCGAATACCGTCGGTTCCAAATGCCAGAATTCCGACGTTGCCCACCTGGTGGTCGAAATCAAAGCTGAAATAGAAAAGATCCGTGAGCAGATACAGAACATTGAATGACGCTCACATTCGTTCGCTTAGAGAATAAAGAATACAGAATAACGAATAGTGAATAGTTTCGGAAGGCGCATTCGCGCCTTGATAATCTGTTTTCAGTGCGCAGCGTTCCTTTATGATTCATTATTCAGTCTTCAGTATTCAGTATTCATTCATTCTTTGCGAGCTTGCGAGCGCTTCCGGAGGGGACAAATGAAGCTGATCAATGTAGGCTACGGCAATATGGTTGCCGTGAGTCATATTATCGCGATCGTCAGTCCGGATTCCGCGCCGATCAAGCGCATGGTGCAGGACGCGAAGGAACGCGGCACTGCCATCGACGCGACCTTCGGCCGACGGACAAAGGCGGTCATTATCACCGACAGCGATCACGTGATCCTGTCTGCCATCCAGCCGAAGCATATTGCCGGCAGGATCGACAACCGCGAGGAAGCGGTTGATAATCTGGAAGAAAGCGAGGACAGTAATCCTGATGAATAACGAAAACAGCAAGGGGATCATTATCATTGTCTCCGGACCGTCCGCGTCCGGCAAGGGCACGGTGGTCAGCCGCGCGCTGGCAAAGGCGGATGACGCCCGCGTCGACGTGCAGCTTTCCATCTCCATGACTACGCGCGGCATAGGCAAGGGCGAGGTTGACGGAGAGACCTATTATTATGTTTCCAAAGAGGATTTTGAAAAGAATATCGCCGATCATAATTTGGTGGAATACAACAGCTATGCCGGCGAATACTACGGCACGCCCAAGGATAAGCTTGACGGTTGGCTGAACGCCGGCAGCAGCGTGATCCTGGAAATCGACGTGAACGGCGCAAAGCAGGTGCTTCAGCAGTACCCCGACGCCGTGACGGTCTACATACTGCCGCCCTCCTTTCAGGAGCTGGAATACCGCCTGAGAAACAGGGGACGCGACAGCGAGGAAAAAATCAGGTACCGCCTTGCAAAGGGCAGGGACGAAATTCCCGAGGCTCACTGGTACGACTATATTCTGGTCAATGAGATCATCGAGGAATCGGCTGACGACCTGCTCTGTATTATCAGGGCGGAAAAAAACAGCCGCAGACATATAGAATATATTATTGACGAGGTGCTTGCAACTTATGGAAAAGAAGATCAGAACGATTGACGATATTTTTGAGATGTCCGACAGCCGGTATTCGCTTGTCAACGCCATCAGCAAGAAGGCGAGGGAGATCGCCGACGAGGCGGAGTCCAACAACGATGTGCTTTACCGCAAGCCGGTGAATATGGTGATCGACCGCCTGCTGGACGGCAGAGCCACCATCGAGCATATCGAGCCGGAGGAAGAGGTGCATCACGCCCATGAGATGCCTGTTCAGACAATGAACTACACGCTTGACACGGATGATGAGGAACAGCCCGCAGCCGAAGGCGAGGAGTAATCGATTGCCTGAAATAGCGGGAGCGGGAGGCGGTGAACGCGATTGAATTATCCTCCTAAAACATACGCCAAGGTGGCAGTGGAGAACACCGCCTATCATTTTGACAAGCTGTTCGATTATCTGATTCCCATTGAATATGACGGACTTGCCGCGCCGGGATGCCGCGTTACGGTACCGTTCGGCAGAGGCAATCAGAAGCGGCAGGGTGTGATTTTTGAACTGAGCGTTGAGGCGGAATACCATACGGTCAAGCCGATTTCCGTTCTGCTGGACGAAACCCCTGTGCTTTCCGAGGAAATGCTGCTCATGGCGCGCTGGTTCCGGGACAATTATTACTGCACCTATTATGAGGCTGCCAAGGTGATGCTGCCTTCCGGCATCAACGTGCGCATTGTGACGTCCTACCGGGCAGTTGAAGGTCTGGACGGACTGACGCTGATGAGACGCGACGACATTACCTCCCAGCAGCGCAGGATCATGGAGATGTTCATCGCCAACCCGGGAGTTGTGCTGGAAAAAAAGCACATCACCGAGGTGATGAATCTTCCGGTTAATTCCACCATTCCCGACAAGCTGGTGGAGAAGGGACTTCTGGAGCGCACCGACGACGCGGTTCGCAATATCAAGGACGCAACCATCAAAATGGCTGCTCTCTCGCCCGATTGGGAGAAGCGCGCCGGTGAAAAGCTTACGCCGAAGCAGCGGGAGGTCATCAGGCTCCTGAACGAGGTGCAGACAGCCTCCGTCAAGGAAATCTGTTATTTCACGGGAACCACACAGTCGGTGGTTGACCTGCTTGCCAAGAGGGGCGTTGTCACCTATTTTGAGGAAGAGGTCTACCGCAACCCGTATGCCGGCGCAGGCAGGGGAAGCGTCGGCAGAGTTACCCTTTCACCCCAGCAGCAGTTGGCGTTTGAGAATCTTTATCAGTTGTATCATGAGGATAAATTCCGTGTTTCCCTTCTTTTCGGAGTGACGGGAAGCGGCAAGACCTCAGTATTCCTTAAGCTGATCGACGAGGTGCTTTCCGACGGCAAGGGCATCATTGTCATGGTGCCGGAGATCGCGCTCACCTCCCAGACGCTCGGCAAGTTCCACGAGCGGTACGGCAGCAGGGTCGCCGTATTTCACAGCGGTCTGTCGCTGGCGCAGCGCATGGACGAATGGAAGCGCGTGCGTGACGGCAAGGCGCAGATCGCCCTCGGCACACGCTCCGCCATCTTCGCCCCCTTTAAGCGATTGGGACTGGTGATCATCGACGAGGAACAGGAATACACCTACAAATCCGAAAATTCCCCGCGATTCCACGCCCGCGATGCGGCGCGGTTCCGCTGCGGCTACAATAAGGCGCTGCTGGTGCTTGCCTCCGCGACGCCGTCGATTGAGACATATTACAACGCCACGGAGGGCGGCAGGTATGATTATGAGGTGCTGACCCAGCGTTACGGCAACGCGATTCTGCCCGACGTGGAGAAAATTGACATATCACAGATGGATATAAAGGACGGCATTATCAGTCCCCGTCTGTATCAGGCGCTCAGAGACAATTTGGAGAGCGGCAGGCAGTCGATCCTGCTCAACAACCGCCGCGGCTTCAACACCTTTGTTTCCTGCCGTGCCTGCAATGAGGTCATCACCTGCCCGAACTGCAGCGTTTCCATGACCTATCACAGCGACAACAAGCGGCTGATGTGCCATTACTGCGGTTATTCCGTGCCGGTGCCGCACGTCTGCCCCTCCTGCGGGGAGCCGTATCTCCGCTTTGCCGGTCAGGGCACGCAGAAGGCGGAGGAAGAGCTTGCCAAGCTCTTTCCCGAGGCGAGAATTCTCCGCATGGACGCGGACAGCATGACGCGGCGCTCTTCCTATGACAAAAAGCTGGGCGATTTTGCCGCCGGGCTTTACGACATCATGATCGGCACGCAGATGGTGGCGAAGGGGCTTGACTTCGGACGGGTGACGCTGGTCGGCGTGCTGATGGCGGATCAGGCGCTTTACAGCGACGACTTCCGCAGCTATGAACGGGCGTTCTCGCTGCTCACACAGGTGGTGGGTCGCTCCGGCAGAGGTGAAAGCAGAGGGCGCGCCATCATTCAGACGATCACGCCTGAGAATCCCGTCATCGATCTGGCGGCGAGTCAGGATTACAAAAGGTTTTACGAGAATGAGATCATTCTCCGCAAGGCGATGCTCTATCCGCCGTTTGCGGACATTTGCATGGTGGGATTCGTGGGAACGCGCGATGAAGAGGTTTCCCTTGCCGCGGACGATTTCCTCACGCGGCTCAAATTCTATACGCGGCGGGAATTTATTGACGTGCCGATCCGCGCGCTCGGTCCTTCTCCCGCCTCGATCAGGAAGATCAGCGGACGCTACCGCTATAAGATCATCCTCAAATGCCGCAACAATGCCCGTTTCCGCGAGATGATGCACATTCTTCTCTGCGAATCCGGCAGCGACCCTGCTAACAAGGAGGTCACCGTCTACGCCGATCTCAATCCGGATAATGTTTTGTGAAGGATCGCTCGCTGAAAGCTGAAATAATAATGGAGCGCTTCGCGCTGATAATATGAATTGGAGGAACGATACTTATGGCTTTAAGACAGATAGTGACAGAGGGAGATAAAGTACTTCGCAAGAAGTGCCGCCCGGTTACTGAATTCAATCAGAAGCTCTGGGATTTGCTCGACGACATGAAGGAAACGCTTGCCGAGGCAAAGGGACTCGGACTGGCAGCCCCGCAGGTAGGCTTTCTCAAGCGCATTATCATCATTGATATGGGCGACGGTCCCATCGAGATGATCAACCCCGAAATCATCGAAAAGCGCGGCGAACAGGAGTGTATGGAGGGCTGTCTCTCCATTCCCGGACAGTGGGGCATCCTCAACCGCCCGCAGTATGTCAAGATGAGATACCGCGACCGTAACGGTGATCTTTATGAAATCGAGGGTGAGGATCTCTTTGCCTCCTGCGCCAGCCACGAGACAGATCACCTTGAGGGCGTTCTCTATACCGACAAGGTGATTCGCATGGTAGACCCCGACGAGGTCGAACAGGAGCGCGAGAATCACCCGAGAGACTGAAAACGGCAGACGGAAGCAATAAAAGTTTCGCAAGGGCTTTTGCTCTTGAATGAGGAGATGTTAGTATGACGGTTGCATTGGTTATCATGGAAGGCATTATTCTGTCCTTCTGGCTCCTTTTGGTGTGCGTTGTGGGAATCGCAAACGGGCCTGTCGGACTTGTCTGCTTCTATGAAAAGAACGTACAGGAGCGAGTGGTGGAGCTGGGGCTGACCACCAAGAAAAAAATTAACAACGCCATGCTCAAGTCGGCGCTTGCGCTGTATATTCCGGAGCTTACGGCGGTTCCGGCAGCGGTCTATCTGATCAACGGTGCGCACGGATTCTGGGACGGATTCATTCAGCTGACTGCGGTTTACATGATCGCGGTGCTTTTCGACAGAATCTTTATC
>ONDC01000141.1 GCA_900316495.1 uncultured Eubacteriales bacterium | reverse complement strand
ACGCGGCAGCGATCCTTGAGGGGGAAGCTCCTGCCGTCGGACAATTCAATGCACAGCTCGACCGTCACATTCTCCCCGCTGCCGAGGTCGCCATGCTCGAAGAATACGGTGAAGATTTCGCCTCTTTTGACGGGACTGTTGTCGGCGTTGCACGTCCCACCGCTGCTGATGACTCTGTCGCCTGAATAAATCGTGTAGTTGATGGCTTGAATGTCATTTTCGGTAAAATTGACCAGATTGAGCGTGACGTTTCTGTTCTCTATGAACGCGGCTTCATAGCCCATGGCATAGGTGTCCAGCCCTGTCCGGTTGAGAAGGTCACCAAGTACGCGGGGGCTGCTGCCGCAATCCTTGATGCTTCTGCCGAAGAAGGTGGTCGCGTCCTGCGTGGTAACGGTCTTGGCGAAGCGTTCGCCACCCGATGTGTAGGAAAATTCCACCTCGTCCAGATTGCCGATCACGCCAAGGAACACATAGGCAAACCGCTCCATGTCGCTTTCCCGCGCGGCTCTTTCGCCCGTGGGAACGTCCGTTTCCAGAAGAATTTTCCAGACATACGGCTTCTGCGCGGTGGCAAGCTCATTGGTGAAGGCGCCGAGATAACGGCTCATACAGACGGCCTCGGCGGTGCGAAGATTGTCGGGCATGGAGCCGATGTAGTCGTGCCGCGTCTGAAAGACAGCCGCCGTAAAGAAGGAAACCGGTGCGCCGTCGTCCCAGATGATCTGTCCGCCCAGCACAATCCGGCGGATGTTCCCGCTGGCGGTGAATGACCTGCGCAAATCGCCCCTGTGCAGGAAGCTGGACACAACGGCTCTGGCGTGAACCGTGACAACGCCGTCCTCCTCCTCGAACGTCAGGTCGGAAATGGCGTGGATGCTGTCAACCGGTACGGCGGTCAGCGTGAAGTCGCTGCCGCTCACCTCCACGCGGGTGGCGACCATGCCGCTGTAATTGGCTTCTCCGATGACAAATGCCTTCAGCAGCAGAATGATGACCGCCAGCGCCACCGCGCCCGCAAGGCTGCCGATGATGATTTTCAGATTGCGCCGCCTGTTCTTTTTGAGAAAGTCGATTTCCTTTGTCTCCTTCTCCGGCTTGCTGGCTTCGGGGGTCTGCATGGACCTGAGAACGCCGGCGCATGCCTCGCAGCCGGAAAGATGCTCCTTGATCAGTTGGTTGGTGGTTTCGCTTGTCAGCTCGTCGATATAGGAGGGAAACAGATCCCTCACGGTATCGCACGGAAGTTTGTTCTCGCTCATGATAATAAATCCTCCTTCAGTTTTTCCTTTCCTCGGTAAAACGTCACCCGCGCCCAGTTCTCGGTCTTGCTGTGGACTTCGCCGATCTCGCGGAAGGACAGTCCCCCGTAGATCCGCAGGTACAGTACCTCGCGGTATGGCTCCGGCAGCTCGTGAAGCCGTCGGAAGAGCCGCACTCTTTCGTCCGATTTTTCCGCCCCGTCCTCGGCGGAGGGAACCGAAAACGATTCCTCCGGAATGTCGTCGATATTCTCCTGCGGAGGGTGCTTGCGGCGGTAGGTTCGCAGCACGTTTTTGGCAATGGCGCAGAGCCATGTCGCCATGGAACAGCTCCCGTCGTATTTCTCGCAGGACTGGATCGCCTGAAAGAATGTCTCCTGCGTCAGTTCCTCCGCGACCTGCTCGTCCCGCGTCAGAGAAAGCAGGTATTTGTAAATCGTGCGGGCGTATTCCTGATAATTGCGCTGGATGTCCGCGTCGCTTTCACTTCGGTGCATCAGGCTCACCTCCTTTGCCCTTTCACTACGTTAATGCACGTTTCCCTCGCTTCGTTACATCCATTATGATATATTTTTTATTTTTTTTCAAGTTTTTTCCTTCTCCCCGTAAAGCCATAAAAAATCCGGCAGCGGTTTTCTGCTCCAATGGCATGAGAACCCGCTGCCGGGATGAATTTGTTTACTTTTTCAATGTCTCCGCCGCCTTCGTGATGTTGACAAAATCGGGATCCTTCTCTAAGGCCGGACCCACGCTCAGTCCGATCTGACTCAGGCTGCCGCGGTGATTGTCGTGGACGATGAACCCGACGCGGAGCGTACTCTTCCCTCCCTTTTCAAGTGAAAGCGTATGGCGGCCGCCGTCCGCGCCTTCCCCCCCGCACATACGCCAGGGGAACCGCGATCAGCGAGTCCTTCTTGCCGTACTCCTCGTTGTAGTCGCAATACGCCTGCAAATGAAAAAGACTGTAATCGAACGCCGTCAGACAAGAGTCGACATTGGTGATCTCGATTTCATACTCCACCAGATAAAAGCCGCTCCGCAGCCTGCCGCTTTTGCCGTCAAACGCGTCCTCAAACGGCTTGATGTCCAGCTCATAGTCCTTGTCATAATAGACAAAGCCGGTGTTGTCGACCGAAGCCGGTGAAATATCCTTTTTCTTCGCTCCTGTCGCGTAGAGATTGTCATACACGCCTATGTTCTTGACGGAATATCGCAGCGTCCCCGCCGGAAACTCCTTGCAGCCCCTGTCCGTTTCTCTGATCTCCGTGACGCCGACGGTTCTTGCTTTCTCCGGAGCCTTGACCGGATTGGTCGCGGGCAGCTCCTTTTTGACGGAGCAATAGTTATCGGCATACACGCTCTCCGGCATGGAAGCCTTTTTCAGCTCATAGCCGTACAACGTGATGGACTGAATGCTTGTAATGTCAATTTCCTCATTGAACGTCAGATAAAAGCCCTCGTATTTGTTATAGTCCGCTCCAAACATATCCCTTGTCAGTGTCGGACTCTCCGCCCATCCGATGCCGTCCCTGTCGGTGTACCGCTTTCCGTTGTGCAGGGTGATGACCAATGCGGGCTGATCCGATTTCAGGCTGGTGTTCAGGATTTTCCCGTTCTGCGTCGCGGAAATGATCTCCATGAACCACGGATTGATCCACACGTCCGGAATGAACTCGTAGGCGAGCGGCGGCATGACGGAAAAACAATCCTCCAGAAACTTCCCGTCAAACCTGTATGTTTCCTCCGGCAGATGATAGACCACCGGCTCGGAGCGTCTGATCTTAAACTGAAACTGAAACCGGCATTCCCGCCTTTCATTGCCCGGCAGATTGTGAATATCATGTGCCTTCAGAACGAATTCAGAGCCAATGGTAAAAAAGCCGAATATTTCGGTTCCCGCGCCGGTGGTACCGAAGGTTCTGAGCCATGTCATGCTGTGCGCGTCGTGTTCAATCAGCTTGCTGAAATTTCTCGCGGTAACGCAGTAGCGGGGATAGTCCGGATTGACGACTATTTCGTCGGACAAATACGGCGCGTCATAGCTGCCGTCCTCACGTTGAAACATTTCGTCCGTCAGGGTGACGACCGACGGGTCAAAATCAATTCTCTCTATCACATAAAGAACATATCCGTCGCACATGCCCTGCGAGAGCGTGACCGTAACGCCATTGTCCGTCATTGTCTGATCAATATCAAAGATAATGCCCTGATAGCGTTCTTCCGGCAGCGTGCGGAAGGTCTGACTGAAGCTCCTGCTGAGTCTTCCCGCGCCGACGATGGCACCCGCGCCGATCGAAAGGGCAAGCAGCAGGGCAACCACTGCCGTCACAGGCTTTTTTAAGCGGATTCCCCTGCGCGAAACGGCTGCGGCGTCCGACATGACCGCTTTTTCTCTGACGCCGGTTTTTCGGAGCGTTTTCCGATAAATGCGTCCTTGAGCATCCTTTGATAGCACAAAGCTCCCGTCCAGCCTTCTGACAGAATCGGGGGAAAGGCTTCCGATACCCCTTGTAATTTCCTGCATTTCTGGTTTCATTCCATTTCACTCCTTGCAATCTCATGAAAGAACAGGCGATTTATAATCGTAAGAATGCCGAAAACGGGAAATTGGCGGATTGGAAAAAGCAACTGTTTTTTCACTTCTAACAAGGAAAATCTCATTCGGAGCCTTTTCTGTTGCGCCCAGGCGCTATTCAGGTCTGAAGTGCATTGCAGCGAGAGGCGCTGCCCTGCACCCGCCAGGGGCAATGCCCTCTGAACCCCGCGCCCGCATTCGCTCACTTCATTGGCGCTTTTTTCGATCGCCTGTTCTCAACCTGAATCCGTAATTCAAATCATAAAAAACCGATAAACACGCCTTTTGAAGGAAAAATCTCGGTTTATGAATTTGCACCAAATGGGTGCAGAAATAATGACCGTAGAAATGTCTGAAACGTTGGATTCTATGCGTATTTCAAGCATTTTACAATATACAAGTTTCACGGATTCAGGAAGAAAAAAACGAAGAATCCTGTTCCGACAGCAATTCCCGCAGCTTAT
>ONDC01000076.1 GCA_900316495.1 uncultured Eubacteriales bacterium | reverse complement strand
ACGCCGATGTCTTTGTTGACAGTGAGTGCGAACCATACGACACCGACAATGATGCCGATGGTGACAAATGCCGTGACAAGCATGGTGATGAGAGCGGCTCTGCCGGAAACGGACTTCTTGGGACGGGCAGTATCATCGTAATCGAGATAATCGTCCTCATCCGTCTCGTCGGCGATTTCAGCTTCTTCTTCTGTCGAGTCTTCCTCAACCGCTTCCTCGTCCACCTCTTCCAGCTCATCGAAGACGGCTTTTTCCTCGCTTTGGAGGTTTGCAGCTTCCTCATGTTCAGCCGCAGTTCCTGCTTCAAGAGCCATAATGGTACTCATTATATCGATTTCATCTTCGCTTTTTTCTGTGTCGAAAAGAGCTGTTTCATCCTCGTCCGCGTCTACGACGGATTCTACTACCTCTTCGGGTTCGTCAGATGCTTCGCTTTCGATTTCCTCATCGGCGTTGTCTGCTTCTTCGACGGATTCTACCACCTCTTCGGGTTCGTCAGATGCTTCGGATTCGATCTCCTCGTCTGCTTCTTCAACGGGGTCCACTATCACTTCGGGTTCGTCAGATGCTTCGCTTTCGATCTCCTCGTCTGCTTCTTCGACGGGTTCTTCGACTTCTTCAGGTTCATCGGCAGCTTCGACTGCGTCGGAATCGTCCGCGTCTTCGGCGGATTCTTCTACCACTTCTGACTCATCGACAGTTTCGATTTCCTCGTCGGGTTCATCGGTCTCTTCGACGGGTTCCTCGACTTCTTCAGGTTCATTGGCAGCTTCAGTTTCCTCGTCGGGTTCATCGGTCTCTTCGACGGGTTCTTCGACCTCTTCAGGTTCATCGTCTGCTTCGGTTTCCTCATCGAATTCGTCTGCTTCTTCGATGAACTCATCAAATTCTTCTGATTCAGCAATGGGTTCCGTAGTCTCGGTGTATTCCTCTGTCTCTTCTATCTCATCGAAAACCTCATATGTATCAGCAGAGGCGTCCATTTCATCCTGAGACATTTCAAAATCCTCGAATGCATCCACAGCATCATTTTTTTCAAAAGCTCCGGATTGGTTTTCCTTCTCAAATTCGGACATTTTTGGGTTTGCTCCCTTCTTTTTTTCTATATGTTTTTCGTTCCTGAACGGTTATCTAATCCATTTTGACATAAGTCGCGCAAAAAAACAAGTGTTTTTCAAAAAAAATGAATTATTATTATACGTCGTGAAAAAATTCTCGCGCGTCGTACATGTATTTAATTCCTGAAAGCACCGTGGCGGCAATGGCGGTATAAAGCACGACATAGGATAAAATCATGAGCCATTGTCCGATAAAGGCGGGGATAAAGGAAAATTCGCCCGCCGCCTTTGCGCAGAAGATTCCAATGACAGCGATCATTTGTGTGACGGTTTTAATCTTGCCCCAGATGTTTGCCGCGATCACCTTTCCTTTGTCTGCGGCGATCATACGCATGGAGGTAATCAGGAATTCACGGAAAAGTATCACAACCACTACCCATGCCCCGCAAATGTTTTCCTCAACAAAACAGATGAGGGTGGACATAATGAGCATTTTATCAGCGACAGGATCCATGAGCTTGCCGAAGTCAGTGATGAGATTCCGCTTCCTTGCAATCTTGCCGTCGAGCATATCGGTCAGCGATGCGGCACCGAAGCACAGACCTCCGATCAGCCAGCGGTACGGTATGCCTTCCGCCAGCAGGAAAATCATGATCACAGGGATAAACAGCACTCGCAGCACCGTCAGTTTATTTGGAAGATTCATAAATCATTCCCCTTTGGATAGATTATACGATCCGTCCCACAAGATCGCAGCCCATGAAGTCGGTGATCTCCACCGTCACGAACTCGCCGGGGCGAAGCTTTTTGCCATCGGTGTCAAAGAAGATTTTACCGTCTATTTCGGGAGCCTCTCCCTGAGAGCGACCGTGCCAGCATTCCGCCAGTCTGTCAAAACCCTCCGTCATGACCTCGATCTGTTTGCCTATCATGCTTTCGCACCACCGGTCAATGACCCTGGATTGCTCATCTATGATGGATTCCTCTCGCTGGACGGCGGTTTCGGCAGTTACTCTGTCGGGCAGATCAAATGCCGGAGTATCCTCCTCCGCGGACCATATGAAGCAGCCAAGGCGTTCAAACTGAATTTCGCGCACGAATTCGATCAGCTCTTCAAAATTCTCCTGCGTTTCACCCGGGAATGCGGTCATAAGCGTGGTGCGCAGGATGATGCCCGGCACCTTTTCGCGAATATGTGAAATCAAGCGGGTCAGAGACTCCCTGTCTCCCGGACGGTGCATGGCGCGGAGCACATTCTTGCTGACATGCTGAATCGGCATATCCAGGTATTTGCACATCTTCGGCTGATGGGCGATCACGTCAAGCAGTTCATCCGTAATCTTTTCAGGATAGCAATACAGCACCCTGATCCATCTGAGCCCTTCAATTTCGCAGAGCTTCTTCAGCAGCTCGGGAAGCATCCTTTTGCCGTAGAGATCTGACCCGTATTCGGTGGTGTCCTGCGCAATGACTGTCAGCTCTCTGACACCCTTCCGGGCGAGAAGTGTCGCTTCCTCTATCAGCTCCTCCATAGGACGGGAGCGGAATTTTCCTCTGATCATGGGTATCGCGCAGAAGGAGCATCTGTTGTTACAGCCGTCAGCGATTCTGAGATAGCTGTAGAACGGGAGAGTGGTGCGGATCCGCCTGCCGCACATACGAAGCTCTTCTTTTTCACCGTATACCCCGAATCCTCTTTCGTTGGCGATACGCTCCACTATTTCGGCGATTTTATGATTGGAGCCGATGCCTACGACGGCGTCAACCTCTGGCATTTCCTCCAGAATGGCGTCGCGGTAGCGTTCCGCCATGCATCCGGTGACGATCAGGGACTTAATGCGTCCTTCCTTTTTAAGAGCCGCAAGCTCAAGTATTTCCTCGATGGCTTCAGACTTGGCGCTTTCAATAAAGCCGCAGGTATTGACGATGGCAACGTCAGCCATTGCCGCGTCTTCGGATATTTCATAGCCGGCGTCGGCAAGGCGCCCCAGCATAAGCTCAGCGTCTACCTGATTTTTTGGACACCCCAGACTGACCATTCCTACTCTGACAGGCATTTTTTCCTATTTCTCCTTTTATCGCAAGCGATGTCTATTTCATTTGATTATAGCATATACTTTTGGATTTTTACAGATGTTTTTGTGTTTTTTTTTAATTTTTTTTGATTTTTTCTTTTTTGCGTGAAGTTTTTGAATCCATTATCCCTCAGAAAAGCGACAAACAGCCGCACGAATTCAAAGGAATCCGTGCGGCTGCTCTGCGATAGGCGATAACCGAATCAGCATTCTGTTAAGCCGGATATGCTTCTGCCAATCAATTACAGCTCTTTAAATGAGATTTTATTCTGTCTGGCATATTTTTCGGCGGTAGAGCCTTTGACGCCGTATATGGTGAGATTGGGGCAGCCTTCAAAGGCGTGTCTCTGAATGGTGTGGACGGTATCGGGAATATCCACGCGCGTAAGTCCCGAACAGTTTGCAAAGGCATAAAGATCAATCACGGTGACGGATTTGGGAATTTCGACCTTTGTCAGACTCTTGCAGCCGTAGAAGGAAGAATTGTTGATCTTTGTGATATAATTGGAGATTTCTATTTTTTTCAGGCTTTCACATTCGTAAAAGGCGGCAATATCAATATTACTAACCTTACTGGGAATGTTGACAGAGGACAGGTTGGTGCATCTGTAGAAGGTGTACGGATTGATTGTCTTGACGGATTCCGGAAGAGTGAGCTTTGTCAGTTTCTTGCAGTTTGCAAAGGCATAGCCTCCGATGCTTTTGACAGAGTCTGACATATTCAGCTTCGATAAATTGGAGCATTCGGAGAACGCGGCGGCTCCGATGGTCTCAACGGTATCCGGCATACTTACGCTTTCCAGACTGACACAACCGGTGAAGGCGCTGACACCGATCTCTCTGAGATTGTCGGGAAGGTCCACCGATGTGATGGCAGTGCATTTTTCAAAGGACTTGGGCGCTATGATTGTGACGGGAACGCTGTCAATCTCGTCAGGAATCCGAAGCTCTTCCAGATTTTTATTATTCAGTCCGGTGATGGTGGCGTCCGTTGTTGTCAGTGTATAGTTGTAATCTTCCGGGGAGTCGGATCTGGTGAAGAGAAACACCAGCACGCCGATTACGGCAAGAATGACAACGACGGAAGCTATCGCGGCGATTTTGCCTTTAGGCGATTTGGCGATTTCCTTGGCCTTTTCGACATTGATCGGTTTTTTTTCGTTTTCCTGTGACATAGAAAATACCTCCTGATGTTAATTGGATTTTATCATAGTTTATCATAGTTTTTTGAGAAAGTCAACGAAATAATATAAAACATACAAATTTCCATCGAAATATCCCTAAAAATTTTTATAAAAATTCAGATTTTAGCCTTTCCATGATTGACGTTAAGGATTTTTTATTATATAATAGGCTTGTGTAAACGTCTGTCAGGAAAAATCTTGACAGGAGTTTAATTATAATACCTTTTGTCAGATAATTAAGAATGATCCTGTGATTCCTTCACAATAATTGTCAAAGGGAGAGATTATTATGGAAAAAGTAAAAATCTGCTTTGTCAAAAAACGGACGGATCCCCTTGCAAGGGGAGATGCCGATGTGGGCAGGCGACGTATCAGAATGCTGTGGCTCATGCTGGGGTGCGTTGCCGCTCTGCTTCTGACGGGCTGTGGAATGAACACCGATCTGAAGATCGACGGTCAGTTCAAGGGCGAGCGCATGATTACCTGCGACGAGCTGGAGGATCAGAACGGTCTTTTCACCAAATTCAAGGTGTCGGAAGCGGCGGATGTACTCTCCAAGAAGTGCCCGCCTCAGATGGAATTTGAGTGCAAGTACACCAACGACAAGAAAACCAAGGCGGTTTTTGTGTTCCATCTGAAATTCAACGATGTCGAGGATTACAGAAGCAAGGTCAAGGCGCTGATTGGCCGTGACCCGTCGGTTCAGTTTACATATAAGGATCCGAAGGCGGATCTCTTTGCCAGCGGATTCTCGATCACCGAGGATTTTGAGTCCAAGGATCTGCTTGCGTGGGTCAAACCGGCGCTTAAGGACGGGCTGAATGTCTCGAAGGACGTCTCCAGCATGACCGACGACGTCAAGATCACCATGAACGGAGTCACCTATGACAACGACAACTTTGCCTCCTCCAAGATCAAGCTGAACACCATTTCCAAGTATCTGATAGAGAGTATCGATGTCCGTACCATTCACGATGTGGACAAGGATGGCAGCGATTACGAGCGCGAGGTCACCGTCAAGATACCCAAAAAGACGGTGGAGGCTCTCGGAAAAGCCAATATTGAGGAATTCATGGCAAATGCGGTGGGAGAAAACGCGACTGGCAAGTGGAAATCAGACGACGACGGCGCCAGCCGTTACCGCGTGTCCTTCAAGGGAAACGCGGAGCTGATCAACGACTGTACGACAAAGCTGTTCGGCGCGGGATGCTCTTTCCAGTATGTCAGCGACGGCTCTTTGAATACGGCGTTTTCCGAGACGGGAATTCTGACCGAGAAGGTCAGCTTTGGCAAGTTCCCCTGTAACAGTGATGGCACGTCCAACGTCACCTTTACCTATGTCAATATGGACGGCAGCAGGTTTGACCCCGCAAAGTCGACGGTGGCGGCGGGAAGCAAACAAAAGAGTGAAGAGGGCGTTCAGGACGACGGCAAGATGCTTGTTCTGATGTATGAAAAAGCCTCGCAAGCCAATATTCAGCTTTATTCCTCTTCTGTGTACAGTGTTTCAAAGGTCAGCGTAAAGACTGATATTGACAATGACGATAAGCTGAGCCAGGAGATCAGCATTGCCTACAAGGTCGGGGAGGATGATTCCGGAGCGCAGTTTGCCGCCAAGTATTTCAAGGAGGCGTTCAAGGGCAGCGGGATTGACGTCGAGGTTGAGCCTTACAATTCATCCCGTTCGCAGTATGCGGTTGTCATCACCACTCCGAGAGGCACAGCCGAAGAGGTTACGGCGCTCCTTCAGAAGTATATCGGGCAGGGAAATTCGGTCAAGCTTGAGGGCGCGGATAAATTCGCCCTGTACAACAGACGTTCTGTTTCTGTGGACGTAAACGTCGCCGATTTTGTGAAGGCGTCCGGCTATACCGGGGTAGTGGAATACGGCTTCCGGGGCGCCGGTGAAGCAAGCTCCGTCAGCTGGAATTCCTCTGTCACTGGTAAGGGCAAGAACGATGTGCTCATGGGCAAATCCCAGAGTGAATTCGACCATCCCATATCCGCGCAGACCTTTACCGTGAGCTATCAGGTGCAGAGAGTCAACCTCATCTTTGTGATGCTGGTGGGAGCGCTCGCGATTGTAGCCTGCGGCGCTGTAATCATGCTTTTGAGCGGTCTGGTGCTTCGCAGACGCAGAAAGCGTCAGAAGGAAAAGATGGAAGCGGTCATGACCATGGCGCTGGTCAAGTTGCCCGACGGCACACAGACCATGATGGAGGTTACCCCCGAGGAGGCTGCCAACGCGGTTGTCATCGCCCCCAAGGATGACGACGGGCTGGACGAGGACGATGATGAGCCGGAAAATATGTGGCTGTTTACCACCGCCATGAGACTGTTTGCGGCAATGGCTGGCGTGCTTGTTGTTCTCAATTACGCGGGCGTCGATTCCGAGCGCAATACGCTCAATCCGCTCGAATTCTTCAATTCGGCCAAGGGCGTGTCCGGCTGGGATCTGATTGTCGGCAAGGAGATCAACAACCGCATGCTGGAGGGCAGCTATTTCAACATCGTGCTGATCGCCATCCCGCTGATTATCTTCCTCATTCTTTCCCTGCGCAACCTTCTGCCGAAGCTGCTGAGCGACATTGTCATCATCTGCTCGTCGCTCTTCCAGGCGTGGTATATGCTGGGTCTCAGGGATTCGCTCGAGGAAAAGGTGGATCTGCTCGGCATGGACGGCAAGAGGTTCTTTGTGGAGATGGATTGGGCGTACAATTATTCGGTGGTCATCTATGTCCTGCTCTTTGTGGGCGCTGTCATTCTGATTCTCATGGACACCGGTCTGAATTTCAAGAGAATGCTGCGCCGGAAGGATAAGATCTGACAAACGCCGTGCTTCTAAACGTACAGCATAAAGCGATAAAATTGCAGACGGTGCGTCACTTTGAGGGACGTGCCGTCTGCAATCTGGTGTATTGAAATTTTACAGGGGAAGGATACTATTGAAAGTCAAATCCGGAATCAGGGCTGTCGCCGCCCTTTTGCTGATGGCGGCAATGCTTCTGCTTGGCGCCTGCAATGACGCGGAGACGCCCGAGCAGGCGATCAAGCGCTTCAACAAGAGAATGAATGACTGCGATTACAAGGCGGCGTTCAATTATGTCAAGGATTACGACGGACTCAGCTATGACAGCGGCGATAAGAGCGGAACGCGCAAGATCGTGGACGCTGTGTCCAAGACGCTGGAAATAGAGATCGTGGATATTCAGACCACAGGCGCCAACGGCGCGGCGGTGCTGAATGTGACGACGGTTGATCTGCGCGAGATTTATTCCCGCGCGGCTTCGACTGTTACCAATAATTACGTGGATACCGTGCTGGGCGGCGCGAAAATCTCCGCCGAGGAGATGAGAAACGCGCTGGTGGAGGAAATCGTGCGCGAGTCCGAGATGTCCGAGGCCAGGCACGTCACTACGGAGTGCAGGGTCAATCTGACCAGAGAAAAGGATAAGTGGTACATCATTCTTGACAGCACCAGCTTCAACATCATGATGGGTTACATCAACGACGCGAATTCCATGGTGGAGAGCGGCGATTTTACCAATGTTGCCCCCGTTTCCGACTCTGACGCGCCAAAGGCTTCGTCAGAACCGGACGACACGGACAGCAGCGTTACCTTCAACGACTGATTGATTTTATTATTATACACACCTGAAAGGAAGACCCATACCAATGAAATTAGGCATAGTAGGACTGCCGAACGTCGGCAAAAGCACACTCTTCAACGCCATTACCAGCGCCGGCGCACAGTCGGCGAATTATCCCTTCTGCACTATCGAGCCGAATGTAGGCGTGGTGGACGTTCCCGACAAGCGCCTGGATAAGCTGGCGGAGATGTACCATCCCGAAAAAATCACCCACGCGCCCCTTGAATTCGTCGATATTGCCGGCTTGGTCAAGGGCGCGAGCAAGGGCGAGGGTCTGGGCAACAAATTCCTCTCCAACATACGTGAATGCGACGCGATTGTACATGTGGTGCGTTGCTTCGAGAACGACGACATCATCCATGTGGAGGGCAGCATCGACCCTGCGCGGGATATCGAAACCATCAATCTGGAGCTGATTCTTTCCGACCTGGAGCTGGTGGAACGCAAGATCGACCGCACCAAAAAGGCGATGAAGGGCGACAAAAAGCTGGCTTCTGAGCTTGAATTCTTTGAGCGTGTGAAGGAAGTGCTGGAGTCCGGCAAGGCTGTCCGCACCATGACTCTCACCGAGGAAGAGGAGGCAATGCTCTCCACCGTGGCGCTGCTCACCAGCAAGAAGGTCATTTATGCCGCCAATCTCAGCGAGGACGATTTCACGGGCGATACCGAAAACCCGCACCTTGCGGTGGTGAAAAAGATCGCTGCGGAGGAAAACAGCGAGGTGCTTCCCATCTGTGCCGAGATTGAAGCCGAGATCAGCGGCATGGAGCCGGAGGAAAAGCTGATGTTCCTCAACGAAATGGGGCTGGAGGAATCGGGACTTGACCGCCTCATCCGCGCGGGTTATCATCTGTTGGGGTTAATCAGCTTCCTCACCGCCGGACAGCCGGAGGTCAGGGCGTGGACGATCACGAAGGGCACTAAAGCGCCGCAGGCGGCGGGTAAGATTCACTCGGATATAGAGCGCGGCTTCATCCGCGCCGAGGTGATCGACTACGACAGCCTCATCGAATTAGGTTCCCTTGCCGCTGCCCGCGAGAAGGGACTGCTCCGTTCAGAGGGCAAGGAATACGTCATGAAGGACGGCGACGTGGTGCATTTCCTGTTTAATGTGTAATGTCAGAAAGTGGAATACAATGAAAAACGCAGCCTGACCTGACGGGGGAAGACTGCGTTTTGAGGTTCCATTTCATTTGATGCTTTTTGCTTTGATGAAAGCTCTTTATCCGGCGATCAGTTCGGCATATTCCCTGACTTCTTCCTCGGTAAGACCTGTGTATTCCACAATTTCCTCGATCGTCAGATTGCCACGCTTGATCATGCGGAGCGCGTTTTTGGTGGCGCGTTCTTTGGCTTCAGCCTTCACTTTTGCCGTTTCCGCTTCCGTTTAGGCTAAGTCTTTGGCGGATCGTTCCATTCCTATGGCAATGCCTTCCTCTCTTACTTCTTCCCAGATCTGGCACATTTCTTTTGCCCCCTTTTCTTCATCCTTAAAAAAATGGTTTTTCCTTCAGTTCGCGGTAATGCATCCTGTGATTTCGTCTTCACTATGCAATGCCTTCACCGCCTTTGATTCCCTCTGCTCCTATTGTATCATTTTTTGCGAAAAATGTAAGATTGCCGGGGAGAGAAACCTGTGAAAAATTTAAAAATCCGACGCGATTTTGCAAGGAGAAAATGGGAATCGCAGCGAAAAAATGTAAAAGCATAGGTTTTTTAAACAAAATTCAGAAAGTATTTTGAAAGAATATCTATCAGATAATTGTGTTAAACCTATTGATTTTTAGCGAAATATTTATTAAAATACTTAGCGAAATATTTATTAAAATACTTATAAATAGGGGCATTTGAAACCCATTGAAAAATAATACCTATTTAGGTTGTATACCCTTTCAGGCTCGGCGGTTTTAATATGGTTGCGGCGACCATAACAGCCGTGAATAAGTTTTTTAGGAGGATTACTTTATGAAAACGAAGAAGAAAATGTTTTTAAGCGTCCTGCTCAGCCTCGCGCTGGTGTTGGGGCTGCTGCCGGCGCTGCTGCCGGGAATGAACCTGACGGCGTATGCGGATGCACAGCCTACTTATAAGATACAAGTTAGAGATGTTGCTTATAATGACACAAGAACGCTGGCTGCAAATGGTACCCTTCCATACCAAACGACAGGTTCTGCGCTTCGGAAGAAGCAAGGTTATGGTGGTACCGTTGTAAAGGTAGTATTAAGGAGCGGAAATAATATTACTGTTACTGGAACTGATATAAGTATTAACGGACCCGGTACATCAAATATTCGGATATATTCAAGTGCAAATGCGTATGTGAACTTTCAAATTATTGTGACTAAAAACATCACCGCAACTGCTACAGGTTACGATGGCATATATGATGGTCAGGATCACTCTATTTCTGTTGATGTCAGTATTCCCACCAGCGGCGCGACCGTGAAATACGGCACTGCCAACGGTACCTATAACCTCACAGAATCGCCCCGATATACCGATGCCGGTACCTATACCGTGTATTACCAGGTGACGGCGAACGACTATAACACTCTGACCGGCTCGGCAAAGGTGAAGATTGCCAAAGCCACGCCTTCTGTGACCGCCCTTCCGAACGCTTCCGCGATCTCTTACGGTCAGACGCTGGCGAACAGTACGCTGAGCGGCGGTGCTGCAAGCCACGGTTCGCTGCAAGTACCCGGCACCTTTACGTGGAAAACACCCTCTACCTCTCCGACGGTGAACGACAGCAACAGCACCGCTTACCCGGTCGTATTCACCCCTAATGATACGACGAATTACAATTCCGTGGAAACTGCGGTCA
>ONDC01000128.1 GCA_900316495.1 uncultured Eubacteriales bacterium | reverse complement strand
CTTGGTTACTACCTTATACATGGCTGTACTCCTTTTGCCGTGTTGATTGAGCGAAACGGCTTGAATCCGCTCGGTCATCCATCAGAATTGTACACTGAAAACCTTTCAATGTCAATTTTTACTCTATAAATTATCCAAAATTGTCGGTTTTTGACTTTTTCTCAAAACTATTCTTCCGCAGTCTGTTCGATATAGACCCATGAGCTGTTATCGTGCGGGATCAGATTGATAACCACCGGAACAAAACGGTCATGGACATTTCCATATGGGACGCTGCCCTCCATATCCTGCAGATTGTACGTATATGTATAACGGTCGGTACGGTAAAAAACGCCCTGATAGCTTTGGTTGCCGTATTCTCCCAGATAGGAATTGCCGCCCGAACCGTTCCACGTTATTTCGGGATTTGCGCCGAACTGTGGCATCATCCAGCTGATCCAGGCTTCTTTATGAGTACCGTCGCTGAGTGTCTCCTCGACAAATGTCTTGCTTACATTGCCGAAGTCGCGTTTGTCAAACATCTTAAACAGGGTCGTGTCAAAACAGTCTTCTATCACGATCGGATCATTGGAATAAATACCGTTGACAGCAACGCTGAAACGGAAGACAGGATAAATGACGCTTGTCTCCTTTCCGTTTTCCGGATCGCCGATTCTCACTGTACCGATGGGATTCATTCCCTTGTTATCGCCGTTATTGATAACGTGCTTGTAGATGTAGGCAGGCTGGGTATTAAAGGAATCCATCGCTTTGGTACCGTTCAGCTCAACCCAGTTGGAATGGGTGAAAATACCCGGGCGATAAACCTGTGACGCGTTGATATAGTCCCTGGCGTAGTTGACCCACTCTGCCGGGAAGGTGTTGTGCATAGTTTTTTTTCCATTTACCGCGACCGGTTCATCGTAGCTCTCGGTCGAATTGCTCGAATAATTCTTGCCATTGATTATGATACTGACGTCGGTGCAGAGAGGTGCAATGTTCGTCACGTAAAGGCTGTCCTTGAATATGATCGGCAGAGTGGAGCCGTCGCTGAATTGAAATGTTAAGGTCTCGAGCGAATCAAAGGAACGCGTGGTCTGGATGACGCGGCTGCCGCCTGTTCCCGTGTTCGTGTCAAAGAACCGGGAATTGCAGTCGATGCCGGTGACGTCATCCGCGCTCTGGCTCACGCCAAGCTCCTCGAAGAGCTTCGCCACGGTAATAGAGGCTCCGCTTGAGGTCACGTGAGTGAGAATGCCTCTTGCCATTGGCTTCATAGGATTTTCCAATACGTTGATTCTGTTGACATAAGGAATCACCGGATCGTTTGGCTCTGATGGCGAGACAGCGTCCGTCTGCGAGACGTCATGATCCGCAAAGACGGAAAGCACCATGGACGGAATGAATTTTGTGAGCGCCAGTATCAGGAAAAAGGAAAGCACCATTGCGGCAATCGTCAGCGCACGGTTGATTTTCTGTTTCATAAAATATCATCCCCCTTTCAGGATTGTACCGGATAAAAAAACGGTTGGTACTGTTGCGATATATGATGATTCGGAAAACGCCGGATAAGTCGATGCTCGTACCGCTTAAAGGCTTATTCTCCGATAGCGCAGGCGACAATGATTCTCATCGCGTCGTCCTCGCCGTCGCAGGTGGAAAGAGCCAGAATTGGCTTGTCGGGCATACCGAAGATGATCTGTGCATTTTCAGAAATGAACCTGCGGGCGTTTTCCGGGTTTTCCACATCAAACGCCTTCAGCTCCTTTGCGTTGGTTCTCAGAACGGCGAAGACCGTCAGCTTGCGGCGCTGAAGTCCGTCGCGTCCGATGAGCAGCGTGCCGTTCCTGTGCCCGAAGGCAAAATCCCTGTCAAGATACGCGTCGAGCGCGCCGAACATCCTGCCGTATTCCATATGATGCCCGTAGAGCAGGGAGTAACCGTCGGTGAAATCGGGTGAATTGCGGCTGTCGAGGAAAATGCTGCCCGACAGCGAAAAATTGCCGTAGGGGTCTCTGTTGAGAAACGTGAGATTGCTTTCCCCCTGCATGACCGGAAAATTGATTCCTGTGTCGCCAAAGTGAATCCATCCCACCATCTCTTGGGTGATCGGCAGATTTGACAGCTCGTAAGCGGGAGAATCGGGCGTAAAATCGTATTGCCTGCTGTCACCGATATGCTGATATACGTACCACACGTCATAAAAGCCGTAGACTGAGATGATGATGCCCACGACAAATGCGATCATAAGAAGCGCGTCGTGCAGATCGTTGAGTACCCCGCATATTTTGTTGAGTCTATTCACTGTTATTACCTTCCGAAGCCCTTTGCCTGATGCGCCTGATGCGCTTTACTGTCAGCAGCGTGATTCCCGCAATCCCTGTCAGCAGGGCGGCGACAGGAAGCGCGAAGGCCGCTGCGATACCGGTGGAGGGGAGAATGCCGTCGCGCGTGTTGAGAAAGGCGAGCGATGTGTCCCGGGTGAGGGAGTCGTCCGTCACGGAGTCGTCGGCGACCGTGCATTCATCGTCGCCTGTGACCTCTGCCGAGGGGGTGTAATCCTCGTCGTCCTCCGTCACCTCGTAGCCCATTCCCGCGGGAATGCCGGTCAGCCGCACCGACTGACCTCCCTTTATGTAAAAATCCTTGCCTTCCATGAGCTGCGACAGAGTGACATATTTTATTCCTTCGTCTCCGTCAGATGTTATTTTCCCGTCGTTGGCGGCGGCCATCACATCCGCGTCGTATGCCGTGGCCATGCTTTCCCCGGGCTGGGGATCGAAGCTGCCGTTTACCATGACACGTGTTCCGCCGTTTTCTGCCGACGTATTTCCGGTGAGCTTTACGGTGAATTTAAAATACTGATTGAAGGAAGCCTGATTGCCGGTGACATCCTTGGAAAAGTCCAGGCTGTTTGTGGCAAAGCGGTCGGCAAAGCCCGTGGATTTGACCGACGTGCCGGCCTTTCCCTCCGTGTCGGGGGCGGAATTATTCATCCGGACAATCACCGAGCCGGGAACAAATCTGTCCTGATCCATGTTTTCGTCGGTGTTGTCCTCTGGACTGTCGGATTTATGCACAAATACGTCAAGGTATCTTGTACGTGTGTCGGTAGAGGAGAGCCCCGTCATGCCGGAGCCCTGCTCGGTGAGCACATACCGGTAGATACCCGCCGAGGGAAAGCTGACCCGGCTCAGATCTATGGTGAGTGTCTTTTCGCCATATACTTCGTCAGAGCTGTCATCGGTGGCGAAGGGAATCGTGCTTCCGTCGGGCGCGGAGGATTCTGCCTTCCGCACGTCCTCCGGCGTGAAGGTGACGGAAGCTGTGGTTCCGACTCTGTTCTCGCCCCAGATAAATTCCGCTCCGTCCGGCCCCGGCAACACCTCATGAGTACTGTCTGTTTTCTCTATTTTCTGACCCGGAGTGAGAGTGTATCTGAATGTGACGTTCGGTACGGTTACGCCTGTTTGCAGCACGAGGTATTTCTTGACCTGAACCGTGCTCAGGGTTTGGGAATAATCGTCTCCTTCGGCTCGTACAGAGGGAGATGCGAATGGCGCGTATGCTATCATGCAAGCCGTCAGGATAGCCGCAAGCGTGTATTTTTTCATCAGGAGATGCCTCCTTTGTTATAAAGTCTGCCTCAGAATCCTCTGCGGCGCATCAGAAAAATGACGCTTCCGCGATAGTCACTGAGAGGTATGGTTCCGAAAAGTCTGCTGTCGTTCACGTCGGAGCTGTTGTCGCTGAGGACAAACACGCTGTCCTCCGGGACGGTGAGTGGGAATTTTGCCTCGACAATGCTGCCGGAGCCATTCTGCACCGTACCCGTCTGTACAATGTAACCGTTGACCCAGACTGCGCCGCCGACAATTTCAACGCGGTCGCCCGCAACGGCAGCCACCCTGCCGAAGCAGGTTTCGCCGTTGTGCTTATATACGATCAGGTCGCCCTGCGAGGGGGAACCGGGAAGCCATGTGACGCAGAGGTCGCCGTCCTTGACCATGGGATAGCAGGTGTCGGAATGACACATGTGGATGCCCACAAGGAAGGTGAGGGCAAGCCAGATGACGCCGGCGGTTGCCGCAATGCGGATCAGGAATTCCTTCAGCTCACGGGGGATTCTTTTCTTTTTGACAGCGGAACGGTGAATGTCTTCGAGGGTATTTTCCACATTTTCTCCGCGTTCTTCTTCGTTTTTTTCGGAGGAAGGTGCATCGTCGTCCGAAGAAGGTAATTGTACATTTAACGTATCGTTTCTGATTTCTCCGTTATCCATCGATCCGGTCCTTCCTGTTTCGCATTATTCTCGCCGCAAAGCAGAGCAGAAGCAGCACTCCGGAAGCGCTGAAGCAGAAAAATGCGGGGGAGAGGGGTTCGCCTGTTCCGGGGGAATGCTCCTGGTCTTTTTTGGCGTCGGAAGAATCGCTGTCACCGTTATCGGGGGAACCGTTGTTACCGTTCTGTCCGTTTTTCGACTTGTAGTTGTTGCGGAATGAAATAGAGGCGCTTTTATTGTTCATGTCCCGATCGGAGATGGTGACGCCCCCTTCAAGACGACCGTCTTCGCCGCGGATCACGGTGACTACGATTTCATATTCCTTGGAGTCGGTGATGATATTGTTGTTTTCCAAGGCAATTTGTTTGACAGTGTACTTGTAATTGCCGGGTTCGTTGAAGGTTATAGGGGCAAATTCGTATGTGCCATTGAGTCCGGCGATGATTTCCGGAGGGTCAGGGAGAGGGGCGTGACGCTGCCCTTCTATGATCAGGGTAAACTCGGTTCCTGCCGGAATTTTCTTATCCGGATTGCTGACGGTAACGGGAAATGATACGCTATAGGTACTCCCGTCGCCTGTATCCTCCTCGGCATGGACGGGAATGGCGCAGACCACCGCTGCAAAAATCAGCAGGGCTGACAGCGCGGTTCTGAATACTCGAATGCTCAAAAAGATACCTCCTT
>ONDC01000148.1 GCA_900316495.1 uncultured Eubacteriales bacterium | reverse complement strand
CAGGATAGTCCTGATAAGGAAATCTCCGTTTTTGAACTCGTCAATCGGCTCAACGCAAAATTCAACGAAGCCTTTGCCGACGAGCGGAAATTGAACCCCGGCAAGCCTTCGCTTTCGGTGGGACTATCGATACAGCATATCAAAAGCCCGCTTTACGAGGCGCTGGATCGCGCGTTTGGTCTGCTTCACCAAGCAAAAGCGAGCAGCGACATGAAAAACGGTCTCTGCGTCGATCTGCAAAAGCATTCCGGTCAGAGTTTTCAATATACCGTGAGGGTAATGAGCGACAATTCCGATCTTCTCCGCTTGCTGGACAAGATGATTACGGACGCGCGCAAGGCAAAGATGAATGAACAGGCTAAGTCTGCTGCCAAACAAAAGGAGGACATGAACATCTTCCTTTCCGGCGCGGGTTATGTGCTGGAAACCTATTCCGCACTGCTCGTATCGGCCATCTCCCATTATATTGACGACGGCTGCGCAGGAGAATCCATCGATCATTTCTTCAAGAACATGTTTGACAACGACGCGCAGAAGAAATATGAGGCTTATCTGAACGGCTTGCGCGATTACTGCAAGCTGACCGTGCAGAAGCAATACGAACTGGTGCCGATAGAAATCAAAAACACCGCTGCCGACAATCAAATTCCGCTGAGCGACGAAGAGGTTGTTCGGATGACCAAAGAGATTCTGACAGGTATTTCAAAGGTCACGCCTGATACGTTCAACGGCAAAAAGGCGTTTGTGGGCGAGATACTGCCGGCAGCTATGCGTGAGAAATTGAATACGGACAAATTTGACGATTTTGTGAAAAAACTGATATGCATATCCGACGGAATCGCCGACCGCTGCGCCGACGCCGTCAGAATCCTCCGGTTTATGACCGAAGCGCCGGGAAAGGAGTGAGGGAACAATGAGCGAAAAAAATATCAGAATCGTGCTGACCCCGCTTGCGCCTTATTTTCTCGGCGGCGAACGCGGGTTGAAATACGACGACAACGACACCCAGATGAGCAAGGGCGAGAAGTATTACATCAGGTCCAACCTCATGCCCAACCAGTCCGCGCTTTTCGGCGTGCTGCGCTTTCTCGGCATTGAAAATCCCGACAGCAGCTTTGCGAGAGACCCAAACAGAATAGGGACAGACAGCTATCGGCTGGATAACGCGTCCAATCAGGATTTCGGCATGATCAAAAAAATATCCCCGCTGTATCTCATGCGCAAAGAGGACGAAAACGAACCTCCCGCAGAGAACGACAAGGAAAACAAGAAAAACAAGAATGAAGGGGATAATCTCTATTTCCCCGCGCCCATGCTGATTGCCGCTATGGATTCGGGAAACAGTAAGAAGAACAACCAATACGAATGCCTCGAAACCGACTGCGGTTCCCGTTGGCTTCCGCTCTTTTACAGCGAAAAGGACGCGGAACTCTTTCGCTTCATCCATCTGAGCGACGGCAAATTGCTGGACAAGGAAATAACCCCCTTCCGCTATCAGACCAGAGTGGTCATCAACCGCAAGCGGGATTATAACAACGGGATTTCCACTTATCCTGAAAAAGACAAGGATTTTCTCAAAAAAGACTATGTCATTCTCGACGGTTTCCGCTTTGTCTTTTACGCAAAAGTGGGCGAGGGATTGTTTGATTTTTCACAGGAAAAAATAATAAATAAATCCGTCTTCATCGGACAAGGCAAATGTCCCTTTGCCGCCGAGATCAGCGACGCGGAGGATTGCGGCGAACAAATGATCGGGCTTACCGCTCCTGCATTCGCGCAGGCGGCCGCCGCGAAGCTCGGCGGTCAGGTGACGGTGGGCGGCGAAAAGAAAGACTGCTGCTATGCCTTTCTCGTGTCGGATATGTTCTATGAGGGAAGTATGGACGAGTTGAAGAAGCACTGTGTCTACGCCATGACCGCGCAGAAGCAGTACCGAGTCTTTACCACCAATTACAAGGCACGGGAAGCCGTATCCGGAAATAAGGGCAATGGGCGCTTTGTCAAACAGAACGAAGTCCTGCATCTGCTGCAAGCCGGTTCGACGTTTGTTTTTGAGAGCAGGGAGCAGATGAAAAATTTCAAAGCGTATATAGAAACCATGCCTTTTTTTGCCCACGGACAAATCGCCGGATTCAACGGTATCTTCTATTACGACCCTAACGAAAAGACCCATTCTGAAACGGAGGATTCAAAATGAACTATACATTCTACAGGCTGGACTGTCTGACTAATCTCCACATGGGGGGCAGCGACGCCAATTACGACGTGATCGATTTACAGGTGGAGCGCGATCCCGTGCTGGGCGAACCCACCATGAATGCCAGCGGTGTCAAGGGCGCGCTGAGAGATCACTGCGAGATTATCAAAGGCTGCCACGATAAAGCCAATTGGGACAGAAACGACGACATCAAAGAAATCTTCGGCACAAGAGACGGAGGCACACAGCAGGGCAGCTATGCCTTCTTCGGCGCGGATCTGCTGGCGCGTCCGGTAAGAGCCAGCGGCTGCGACACCGCGTGGATTTTAGCCACCACGCCCGATCTTATTGCATCCTTTGTAAAAAAGCTGGAATCGCTGGACATAAAGATGCCGAAGATCAACATTCCGACAGGCATCGAGGGCGACGCGGTGAAGGTTTCGTGTGATTGCGCAAAGGTGGAAGGGTACAATGCGGAGAAGGTTCCTGTGGACGCGGGCATGGAATGGCTTCTCGGGACGGACAGATACGCCGTCATGAGCAGCGATATGCTGCGGAGCATTGCCCTGCCCGTGGTCGCGCACAACGTGCTGGAAAACGGGCAGTCCAGAAATCTGTGGTATGAGGAATATGTGCCGCACAAGAGCGTTTTCGGCCTGATCGTGGGCAGACCCAACGAGGACGACAAATTCGCGGAGATTCTCGAAAAATCCCCTGTCGTGCAGTTCGGCGCGGAGGCCAGCACCGGCTGCGGGTATGTCAAAATGACGCAAGTCATTCCGGAAAAACAGGAGGCGAAATCTGATGAAAAAGCGTGAGATCGACCGGCTTCTTCCCGCCGCGTATGATGTGATTGAAAACGGAGGATTTATAAAAGACGACAAAATCGACCCCGCCTTTCGCGGTCAGATTGCCTCCTACGGTTCGGCAATCGCCAACGGCAGTCTGCTGGCGGCTACCGCTTTTTTCAGCAAGCAGGGCAACGCGAGTGTAGACCGTTCGCTTCTGATGAAAGCCATCAATCAGCTGCTGCCTCAGCTCGGCGTTGCCGCAACAGAAAACACGCTTTTTGATACGATCAGGAATAACTGGGGAAACACGCCCGCACAGCACAATGACTTCACCGAAAAAGTGCTGATTTGCGCCACCGCGCTCAAACTGGCGTTCAATCTCTTCGATCTGGTGGATGAAGACAAAGCGAAGGACGAAAAGCCCGCGGAAGCAGTCCAAGAGGAAGTGGGGAGTGAATCATGAATCTCCACTATCAATTCTGGGTGGACTATTACAAGGAATTTGAAAATACTTCTGAATTGTCAAAAGAATATATAGAGGGCAAAAACTACGCGCTTGTCAGCTCTGCATGGGGCGATTCGGGGGCAGCAATTCCGATTCCGGAGGGTACGCAGACTCTCGCTTTCAAGGTGCTGTACCCAGGACTGCTGATGGGTCTTGGCTACGAACACAGCACTGATCTGGTCAAGGACGCGCCGAAAATCGCCCTCGGTATGTCGCTGGACTACACGACCGGCCTGCCCTGTATTCCCGGCAGCGAGGTCAAGGGAATGCTCCGTTCCGCCTTTATCGGCAGCAAGGATTTGATAATTGGCTATTTAGCTGAAGTAAAGGAAGAATTCTCCAAATTATCCGAAAAAGAAATACACGATCTCGAAGTGGATATTTTCGGGCACACACATACCTACGATCCGAATTTCAAACCTTCC
>ONDC01000119.1 GCA_900316495.1 uncultured Eubacteriales bacterium | reverse complement strand
CACTCATTCGGGAGAGAATCATAATGATACATGTAACTCAATCCGCGATGAATCAGATCATTGATCTGTTTAACCGACGAAAAAGGGCGATAGGTCTGGATAAATATTCGGTAGGCGATATTCTCGATCACGGAGGAATGTCGAATATTTACACGGTTTCCGACGGCTCAGGCGACGCTGATTATGTCCTTCGAGTGTCGGAGGAGCATAAATCGCCCTATTCCAATGATATTTTCAACGAGCGCGAGCTGAAGATCCTGCAGGAGCTGAAGAAGAACAGCCAGCCTCATGTCGTGCAATATCTTGACGCGTTTGTGGCAAACATTCCGGGCTATCCCAGGTATTACTGTGCGGTGATGAAATTTCTCAGTACGCTCAAGCAATACCGTGTCAAAGGAGACGGAGTGGAGATCGCCGTCCGTCTGGGAAGTGATTTCCTGCCGCTGCTTCAATCCTTTACAGATAAGGAAATACTTCACCGCGACATCAAGCCCGCCAATATTTTTTACGACGCGGATTTCCGCAACACGACAGGCTTTCTGCTGGGGGATTTCGGCATTGCCAAGCATGACAGCGATACCTCCGTCACCCCGACCGGCACTGAGAGCACTATGGCGCCGGAGGTCAGAGGGCTTGACCGGTCCCTCGGCAGCGACAGGACGCGCAGCGATATGTATTCGCTGGGAATTGTGATGTATCGTTACCTGAACGAGGGCATTTATCCCTCCAACCGCGAGAGAATCGACAGAATGCCGCCGGACAAGGCGCCGTTTCCTTCTCCGCGCTTTGGCTCCAGGCGTCTGAAGGAGCTGGTACTTAAAGCGACGAGCTATTATCCCAATGACCGCTTTGATTCCCCGCAGGATATGCTGCGGGAGCTGCAGAAGTGCGAGGAATACAGGAGCTTTATTTCGCACGAGGATTCCGGGAGTGATGAAACCGTCAACCTGGAGGAACTGCTGGAGGCGGAAAACAAAAATCTGCAATCGCAGTTGAAGCAGCAGAAATCAGAGTATGAAGCTGCCGTAGAGAGTCTGTCTCTCCGGGAGAAAAAGCTCACAAACGAATTGGAAAAGATAAAGGAGAAGGCTTTACGCGCGGAGGAACTTCTCACGGAGAATGAAGCCCTGAAGGAACAGGTTTTACGCGCGGAGGAACTTCTCACGGAGAACGAAGCCCTGAAGGAGAAGGCTTCACGCGCGGAAGAACTTCTCACGGAAAATGAAGCCCTGAAGGAGAAGGCTTCACGCGCGGAGGAACTTCTCACGGAGAACGAAGCCCTGAAGGAAAGGATTGCGGCGCGTGAAAAGGAGCTTCTTGATGAAATCGAGATGCTGAAAGCAAAAAAAACGTCACAGGAGAGCAGAACGAGACACAAGAGAAAGTCCGGCGATCCGCTTGACCTGCGTGTGGGTGACAAGCTGCGCTACGGCGCATTCCCGCAGGGAAGCAAGGGCGAGATTCAGCCGTTGATGTGGCGGGTGCTGGCGGTGGAAAAAGACAAAGCGCTGATTATTACGGAGCAGCTGATCGATACCATGCAATACAATTCCTTTTCTGATGATATTACTTGGGAAAAATGCTCTCTTCGCTTTTGGCTGAACAATACATTTATTACCTCGGCATTTGGGGGCAGCTTGCCGCGCCGTGTGATGGTGACAACGAATGACAATCCGGATAATCCAAAGCACGGAACCGAAGGCGGTGCGCCGACGGAGGATAAGGTGTTTTTGCTCAGTGTAGAGGAAGCGGAAAAGTATTTCAAAGACAACGCGGATCGCATGGCAGGTGTAACGGAATACGCACAAAAGCAGGGGGCGTGGGTGAGCAATGATTATCTGCTTCCCAACGGCGAAAAAGCGGGACTGTGGTGGCTGCGTTCTCCGGGCTATATCAGTCATACCGCCTCGCGCGTGCTGATCAACGGCGACATCAATTCTCATGGCGGCAGCATTGTAAGAGAAAACGTTGCTGTTCGTCCCGCGATGTGGATCAGCACAACATGAGATAAAAAAGAATTCAGGAGAGTCCGGACATGCTACATATTTCGCAGGAATCATTTGATGAGATTATCAGGTTATTCAATCGTCGCAAGGCAACCGTCGGCTTGTCAGACTATTCTGTCGGCAAGATAATTGACCACGGCGGAATGTCCAATGTTTACGGATTAACCGACAGCTCCGGCAAGACAGACTACGTGCTCCGCATTTCGGAGGAGCATAAATCGCCTTATTCCAACGATATATTTAACGAGAGGGAATTGAGAATACTGTATGAGCTGAAAAAGTACAGCCAGCCGCATGTGGTACAGTATCTTGACGCGTTTGTCGCCGATATGCCCGGGGAACCGAGGTATTACTGCTCGGTGATGAAATTCCTCTGCACGCTCAAGCATTACAGAGTCAAAGGCGACGGCGTGGAGATCGCCGTTCGTCTGGGCGGCGATTTTCTCCCCCTTTTGCAGTCGTTCACAGATAAAAGCATCCTTCACCGCGATATAAAGCCAGAAAATATTTTCTATGACGGCGATTTCCGGAACGAGCAAGGATTTCTGTTGGGGGATTTCGGCATAGCCAAGCGGAATACGGAGACTGCCGTCACGCCGACCGGCACACAGAACACGATGGCGCCAGAAATGCGCGGTCTGGACAGATCGCTGGGCAGTGACAGGACATTTGCGGATATGTATTCGCTGGGAATGGTGATGTATCTGTATCTCAACCAAGGCGTTTATCCTTCAAATTCCGAGCGCATCGACAAGATGCCGCCTGACAAGGAGCCGTTTCCGGAGCCGCGTTACGGTTCAAAGCGGCTGAAAAGACTGGTGGTGAAGGCGACAAGCTATGATCCCGCCGATCGGTTTGATTCGCCGCAGGCGATGCTGCGCGAGCTGCAGAAATGTCAGGAATACATGCAGTTCATCGATCACATTGAGAGCGGGAACGAGATCACGGCAGATGAGTTTGACAAGACGGAAATGACTGATGAGGACGGGACAGTCGGGAAGTCCGCCGCCCCCGTCACAAACCATGGTCGGAGCGGAGTGGCTGTCAGACCGGCGCCGAAGGCTTCCGACATCAGTGCCATGCCCGGAAAGAGGATGCTTGCCATTGCCGCCGTTGCCGTGACCGTGCTGTGTGTCGCACTGTCAGTCGGACTGTGGCTGCTTTTCAGTGGCGGCGCGGAGAAGGACAGCTCCTCCAACGAGTCGGTTCAGATACAGAAGGTTGTTATCAATGAGCAGCCGCAAGACGTCATTACCAAGCCGAACAAGCTGGTTAAATTCAAAGTGGTGGCGTCCGGCACCGGTCTCCACTATCAGTGGTATTATTGCAAGAAGAATGCCTCGGAATGGAGCGTGTGGAGAGTGTACTACACCTCTGAGATAGAGCCTCCCGCCAACAGCACATGGGACGGCATGCAGGTCAGATGCAAGGTGACCGACAACAACGGCAACAGCGTGTATTCAGACAGCGCATTCGTATCGCTCATTCCATTTGAAGACGGCGAATTCCAGATTACGAAGCAGCCGAAAAGCTATTCGATAAAGAAAAGCGACGTCGGCAGGAAATCGCTGACATTTTCTGTCAAAGCCAACGGCAGCCAAATGAAATATCAGTGGTATTTCTGCAAGAAGGGGGATACCGTCTGGACCTTATGGGATGAGCGCACGTCAAGCTCATTCAAGGCGGTTCCCAACGACAGCTGGAACGGAATACAGATCTATTGCAGAATTACCAATCGCGACGGGAAAGAATTATACTCCGATATATCCTTCGTTACTTTTTCATAGGATTCATTCAAAAAATAAGCTGATACCACAAAAAAGTCTCACAACTACAATCAGGCTTTAATCTTTTATAAATATGTCAGGAGATAACATATATGATACATATTTCGCCATCAACGCTCGATCAGATAACAGAAGTGTTCAACCGCCGCAAGCAGGCGATCGGTTTGTCGGAGTATTCGCTGGGAGAATTATTTGATCACGGCGGAATGTCAAATATTTACAGGGTTGTGGACGCGCAAGGCAATACGGAATTTGTCCTGCGCGTGTCGGAGGAACGCAAATCCTCCTATTCAAACGATATTTACAATGTCCGCGAGATGGACATTCTTCGCGAGCTGAAGAAAAACAGCCAGCCGCATGTACTGCAGTATCTGGACGCGTTTGTCGTCGATATTCCGGAAGAGCCAAGGTATTACTGTGCGGTGATGAAATTCCTGTGCTCTCTGAAGCAGTACCGCATAGGCGGCGACGGTGTGGAGATCGCTGTCCGCTTGGGCTGTGACTTTCTGCCGCTGCTTCAGTCGTTCGTCGACAAGAAAATCCTGCACCGCGACATCAAGCCGGAAAACATTTTCTTTGACGGCGATTTTCGGAACGAGACAGGCTTCCTGATGGGGGATTTCGGCATCGCCAAACGAAATACGCAGACGTCGGTGACGCCGACCGGCACCGAAAGCACTATGGCACCCGAGGTGCGCGGTCTGGACAGGTCGCTGGGCAGGGACAGAATGCTTGGGGACATGTATTCTCTGGGAATGGTGATGTATAAGTACCTCAATCAGGGGGTTTACCCCTCCAATTCCGAGCGTATCGAAAAAATACCGCCCGACAAGGAGCCGTTCCCCGAGCCGCGCAACGGTTCCAAGCGGCTGAAAAGGCTGGTTGTCAAGGCGACGAGCTATTACCCCCGCGACCGCTTTGAATCCCCGCAGGCGATGCTGCGCGAGCTGCAGAAGTGTGAGGAATACGGCAGATATATTATGCAGAACGAAGAACCCGTAGAAGACGATGAGAGCGTAAAGGCTGAAATAGAGCGGCTTCGCAGGGAATTGAACGAAAAGGAAAAGAAACGCGAGGCGGTGATCGCGGAGCAGCAGGAGCAGATAGACAGGCTCCGCAAGCAAGCGGTCAAACGGGAGAAGAAAGTCGTTACGCAGACTATCAAGCGTTCTCCCTCGACCGTCGCGGGAAGAAGGACAGGCGCTCAAAATGGCGGATTATTGCGAAGCAAATCACGCGTTGCGATTGCGGCAATTGTGATTATTTCGGTGCTTACCGTGGGAATCTGGGCGGTCATTGCCTTTTCGGGCGGTTCCTCTGTCGCGTCGTCAAAGGTCGTGTCAGACATACAGGGGGAGGAGTCGTCGGATACCGTATCCAGCGCTGCCCCGAAAGAAGTAAAGCCTCTCTCCGCGCTGAAGTCTGTTTCTGTCGGCAATCATTTTTCCTTTGGCAATTACAAACAAGGCGCAAACGCCGAGATTCAGCCGATCGAATGGCGCGTTCTTGAAGTCCGGGAGGGAAAGGCGCTGGTAATATCGGAGAGGCTGCTTGAATATGTGCCTTATCATAAAACCGACGCCAATGTGACGTGGAAGACCTGTACGTTGCGCAAATGGATGAACGGAGAATTTTTGAAGGAGGCCTTTACCGCCGATGAGCAGAAAAAGATAGCGGCGGTAACAAGGGAAAATCCCAATAATCCCGATTATGGCACCAAAGGCGGCGCCGCCACCAAGGATCGGATTTTTGCGCTGAATATCGATGAAGCGTGGAAATATTTTTCATCGGATGAAGACAGAATCGGCTATACAACTGAATATGTGCATGCGCAGGGCTTTGACAGCAGTGACCGCGCCGAATACTGGTGGCTCTGTTCGCCCGGTCATCTCGGCAATTTTGCCGCGGATGTGGTGAATTACGGAAATGTCACCCGGCTCGGCAACGTGGTCAACAGCAAGGGAGTGGCTGTTCGTCCGGCGTTCTGGCTTAAGCTGAA
>ONDC01000094.1 GCA_900316495.1 uncultured Eubacteriales bacterium | reverse complement strand
CATGTGTAAGCATCGCGAGATGTTCAGCTTGGCAGTACTAATAGGTCGAGGGCTTGTCCAAGTCTCTTTTGGAAAGCTCGTTGCAAATTCCCCTTTCCTTCCTCCTTCCCCTTTGTTCAGTTTTCAGTGTATCGAAAATATAAGCTGACCTGATCGGTCAGCTTTTTTGTTATTTGGAGAATCAGACAGCTTTTTTGACGTGAGAGAACTTTATAATGTGTTAAAAAATCCCCCTAAGTCCGGCGTTGTGACAGACTTAGGGGGATTGCTGATGCGATTTAAATAAACTTAATATAATAGCTGTAAGCGTAGCCAACGGTTCGATTCTGGAGCCGCACCATGTACCATTCGGAATTGCTGGTGTCAAGAACAGTCAGACGAGTGCCTCTCGGAAGCACATTGATTACCATATAATTCAATCCGGGACCTGTGCGGATGTTGAGGGGAAGTCGACGGGTATTGATATAGGCTTCGCCGACTGTGTGCTGCTCTCTCTGATTAAACGGGTCAATGATGGGATCCTGCTCAGTCGGCTGTGTGTTTGTCGGAAGAGTAATGCGTGATGTCGGTTCAGAGGTAGGCTCTGTAGTCGGGTCGGTTGTGAAATCATCGGTTGGATTACTGGGAACGGTTACGGTTGGATAATTATTCGTGGGGTTCTGAATTGGTCCGCCATCTATGGGATGAGCATACGGTATCATTCTGCTTGGCTCGGTGTAGGTGGCATTGGAATGTGTGTTGTCGGTGGTAGTGGACTGCCAGTCATCCTCTGTTGATTTATTAGTGGGATGTGTGGCATGAGTCGTATCGTCATCCCAGAAGGGGTCGGTGTCTTCAGTTGAAGTGGTGGAATCGCTGGTATTTGTAGTTTCGGTAGCGTGGGTGGTATCTGTAGGTTCACTGCTGGTGTCGGTCGTATCCGTAGTAGGCGCTGTGGTATCGTCATCAAAAAACGAATCCGTAGGAAGCTTGGTGCTCTCGGTGCCGGCAGTGGTCAGCGTATCACTGGGATCCGTGGTGGAGCGGGTGGGATAATGATAGATAATATCGGAATCGGATACGTTGTAATCCTCATCTTTTTCAAAGACCAGCTTAGGTGCGCGGAAGTAATACTTCAGCTCGGAATTGATCATAAGAATTTTGATCTTTTTGCCGTTGATTACCTTTTCCACATAGTCTTCCGACATAACGATGGAAACAGACGCAGTCTGTCCGTCATCTGACAGCGTTACCTCTTCACGCCCGTCAAGCACTGGACGGAGGGAGGTGTATCCGGTAATACTGAATATATATCCCCGGAAAAGCCTCTCAAAGGATTCCTCCACACTGCCGTAAGGTTTGTATGCCTTTAACACGGTGGGCGCAGAGGGGCTGCCAACGGCAAATACCGCTTGCTGTTCGCTGGTTTTTGTCATGAGCTGACTGTCAGACACAATGTCGCTCTGGCTGACGTAGATCATGCCGTCCGGAATGGTGACGCCGCACGCAGCAAGCTCTCTGTTAATAAGGGCAAGAGACTTGTCGTTGAGGTTCAAGCTGCTGCTGTAGACAAATTTGACCGTGGAAATGCCGCCGCCTTCCTTTGGCGTGCGTGCGGTGCCAACGAACAGAACGCCGCCGTCCGTTTCGACATTTTCAAATCCTTTGGCAGGACTTAAGGAAGACGCCTGATTGTAGGATTTCGTTGATTCTGTTGTCGCCTGCGTCGCCGCTTCGGTTGCCTGCGTCGTCGCTTCGGTTGCTTGCGTCGTCGCCTCGGTTGTCTGCGTCGTCGCCTCGGTTGCTTGCGTCGTCGCCTCGGTTGCCTGTGTCGTCGCCTCGGTTGCTTGCGTCGTCGCCTCGGTTGCCTGTGTCGTCGCCTCGGTCGCCTGCGTAGATGAATCATCTACCGGAACAATGAATTCGGCAGAATCCACCGTCTGTGTTTCATTTGTATCAGACCCGGCACTGACTGACGGAACAAACGCAGCTGCCATGCATAGACAGATGAGCAGAGCGGTGATTTTTTTTCTAATGGAGTAATTGGCAGATATATTCAAGCTTAAGACTCCTTTCCGGAAAACGCGGGAATTACGCCACGATAAATCACATATAATGATTTATGCGTCATTCATAATATCACCAACGTATTTTAGCGTTTAAATATACATATTAATTATAGCAATAACTTATATGAAAATCCAGTAAAAAAATGAATAATTTTTTTAATTATTTTTAACAAATATTACGATACAATTTCGCAAAAGTGAAAATATGCGTTAAATACAATGTGAATAAAATGTAAAAATAAACAAAGCAGTCAAAGATATAAAAAATAGCGCTTTTTTTTTTCTGAAATGCGTGCTATAATGATTCTGTTCTGATTTTGAATTGGAGGTATATCCTTGGATATTTTTGTTGTTCAGGGCGGCAGGAAGCTAAAAGGCTCCATAACCGTAGGTGGCGCAAAGAACGCCGCGGTTGCCATTATTCCCGCTGCCATACTTTCGGGTGACATATGCAGAATAGAAAACCTCCCCACGATAAGCGACGTGGAAGTTATTTCAAAGATCCTTGTTCAGCTTGGAGCAAAGGTCAATAAAATCAGCAGCTCGGTGATCGAGATCGACTCCCGGGAGCTTAGCTGCGCGCAGGTGAGCCGGGAGCTTGCAAAGAATATGCGTGCCTCGTATTACATGCTCGGCGCTTTGCTGGGCAGATTCGGTCACGCAAGGGTTCCTATGCCGGGCGGATGCTACTTCGGCGTGCGTCCTATCGATCAGCATCTCAAGGGCTTTGAGGCGTTGGGAGCTAAGACCGGGCTGCGTGACGGCATTATTTCACTGACTGCCAAGGACGGCTTGAAGGGTGCTTGCGTGCCACTCGATGTGGTTTCGGTGGGCGCGACCATCAATATTATGCTTGCCGCAGTCAGGGCGAAGGGGCTTACGATTATCGAGCATGCCGCCAAGGAGCCGCATATTGTTGACCTTGCCAACTTCCTCAACTCCATGGGAGCTGACGTCAGGGGCGCCGGCACCGACGTCATCAAGATCCGGGGCGTCAGCAAGATGCACGGTGCGACCTATTCCATCATCCCCGACCAGATTGAAGCGGGTACCTATATGATTGCGGCGGCGGCTACCGGCGGGGATATTACCATTAAAAACGTCACGCCGAAGCACATGGAGAGTATATCCAAGAAGCTCATGGAAATGGGCGTTGAGATATACGAGTACGATGATTCTATGCGCATTACGCGTTCCGGACCTCTTAAGGCGTGCAATGTCACGACAATGCCGCATCCGGGCTTCCCGACCGATATGCAGCCTCAGATGGCGGCTGCCATGTCCATTGCAAAGGGGGTCAGCTCTATTACCGAGGGCGTGTGGGAAAACCGTTTCCAATACGTCGAGGAGCTTAAGAAGTTAGGTGTTAACGCCGAGGTGCAGGGCAGAGTGGCCAAATTCACCGGTGTGGAGAAGCTGATTGGCAATCATGTAAAGGCAACGGATCTCAGAGGTGGCGCTGCGATGGTCATTGCTGCGTTGATTGCCGAGGGCGAGACCTATATCCGCGAGATCTATCATATTGAACGCGGCTACGAGCAGTTGATCGACAAGCTGGTAGGTGTGGGCGCTGTCATTGATCGGAGAACGGTTCCCGACGATTTTTATCGCGACATGGACAGCAAGAACCTCGATTGTGACTGCGACAAGTAGTGATTTTCATTCAGACAAATAATGAGAATAAAGACCGCCTCCGATTTGTGTCAGTCATCAGATGGAAGGCGGTCATTATTTATCTATTGAATTCATGAAACGCTGTGTTGTCCGTATTCAACAGGATTATTTTGTGAATCGGACAGACTGCAACAACGCGTCGTAGTTTGCGTGAATGGTTTCTGTGTCATCGTTCTCATACAGAATATCCGTGTAAAGAATCACGTAGACGTCATTTCCATGCTGGGCATAGGCGTAACCAACCGTATCGCGACGTTCTTTCTCTACCATGAAGGTCTGTCCGTTGATGTCCTTTTCCTCGTAAGAGGGGAGATTGTCCTCGCCGATAATCCGGTCGATGACGTTGTCCTTGAAATAATACATGGCGAGATAGTAGCCGTTGAATTTATAGGTGCGAAGGGTATAGTCGCCTACGTCCGGGGCTGTTTCCTGCTTATCCTCTGTCTTTTCATAATTTTCCGGCTCATCGTATGTCAGGTCAAAAAACGCCGGGGCACTGCTTTCCACAGACGCTTGATCCTCGGACGAGGTGTTTTTGTCATCCTTGCCGCATCCGGAAAAAGCGATACAGCCTATTGTCAGCAGAGCAGCCGTTAGTGTGAGCGAGAGAAGAGATTTGATGGATCGGGTCATATTAATACACTCCTAACAATTTTTTATAATTCTATCATACACCCTTTGGAACAGAATGTAAACCGATTTTTGCACATTTTTCTGATGGGGTGAATTCTGAAGGAAATTCAGATTGACACATAAAATGAGGGGAAGTTTTTTAGTTTGGCGAGGTTTTGTTCATTATACAGCGGAAGCGGCGGCAACTGCATTGCCGTTGGCTGCGGCGGAAAATACATATTGATTGACGCGGGGCGCTCCGCCAAGAAGATCCGGGAGCGTCTGGGCGAGGAGGAGATTGACCCAAGCGACATAGCGGGTATTTTTATCACGCACGAGCATGTGGATCACATCGCCGGCGTGCGTGTGCTTGCCTCCTCGCTGAAAGTGCCGGTCTACGCCACGGAGGGCACGGCGGAATTTTTGCAGGAGAACGGTCATGCTAAAAATGTCGATCTCCGGCTCCTGCCGGAGGGACAGGTGGACATGGGAGATATGGGTGTGAGCTGCTTTGCTACCTCCCACGACGCGGCTGAGAGCTGTGGATTCCGGGTGGAGTGCGCCGACGGGCGGAGCATTTCACTTGCCACCGATACGGGTGTGATTACCCCGGTCATTCACCAAGCGATAGAGGGCAGCGATCTGGTGTATCTTGAATCTAATCACGATATCAACATGCTCTATTCGGGGGGCTACCCATACCCGCTTAAAAAGCGTATCGCCTCGGACAAGGGACATCTCAGCAACGAGGCCTGTTCCGCAGAGCTGCCCGTGCTTGCCCGGGCGGGAACCACCCGTTTTGTACTGGGACATCTGAGCGCGGAAAACAATATGCCGATTCTTGCGCGTCAGAGCGCCTTGCAGGAGCTTGGGAAGTACGGGATCCGCGAGGGCAAGGATTATCTTCTGTCTGTCGCGGGAGTGAACGGGCTGCGGTCGATGGTACTGTGATATATGATGAAATTATTAATAATTTGTAAATTACAAGCAATTTGAAAAAATCCCCTTGCGTCAGGTATTGCTTGTAACGCTGCGTTATACGCTATTCTTTAGGCGAAGGAGGTGAGGGCTATGTCAAAATACACGACAGGAGAGATCGCGAAGCGCTGCGGTGTCACGGTCAGGACGGTGCAGTATTACGATACCCGCGGCATTCTGATTCCATCGGAGCTGACGGAGGGCGGCAGACGGCTCTATTCCGAAAACGACCTCAAGCGCATGAAGATCATCTGCTTTCTGAGAGACCTTGGACTTCCTATCGATTCCATTTCAAAAATGCTTGCCGAGGACGACCCCGACAGCGTCATTTCTCTGCTTTTGGAGCAGCAGGAGAACACGCTGCGGGAGGAAATCGGTGAGCGGAAGGAAAGACTGGACAGGTTAGAATCGCTCAGGCGCGATCTGAAGGACGTGGAAGCGATCTCTTTTGAATCCATCGGCGACATAGCGTACACAATGACCAACAAGAAAAAGCTCCGGAAAATGCGTGTCTTCATGCTTGTGACGGGGCTCCCTGTCACATTGCTCCAATGGGCGGCGATTATTCTGGGAATCACAAAGGGCTGGTGGTGGCTGCTGGCGATATGGGCTGTGGTAGCCATTCCGTGGGGCGTCTTTATCTCAAAGTACTATTACAACCACACCGCCTACCTCTGTCCTCAGTGCCACACGGTATTCACGCCGACATTCAGGGAGATGTTTTTCGCAAAGCATACGCCTAACACCCGCAGACTGACCTGCACCTCATGCGGCCATCACGGTTTCTGCGTGGAGGTAGCGAAGGAAGAAAAACAGGAGGGACTACTATGAACACTGATTTTGATGCGTTGAAGGAATATCTGCCTCTGCTGCTGCCGCTGATCGTGGCGGAGCTTGCCCTGTTCCTCTGGGCGCTGGTGCATGTCCTCACCCATAAGACCTACAAGCGCGGCAACCGCGTGCTTTGGCTGATTGTGGTCATTGTGATGATGAATTTCGTGGGACCGATCCTTTACTTTATCTTTGGAAAAGAGGACGCCTGACAAATGGATAACATTCTTGCAATTTCCGGGCTGACCAAGCGCTTCGGCAGCAAACAGGTGCTGAACGGCTTGACCCTTTCCGTGCCGGAGCATTGCGTCTTCGGCTTCGTCGGGCGCAATGGCGCAGGAAAGACCACCACCATGAAGGCTATTATCGGACTTCTGAAGCCGGAAGGCGGCGAGATTACCGTATGCGGGGAGAAGGTGTCCTACGGCGGCACAAAAACCAACCGCTTCATCGGCTACCTGCCGGACGTACCCGAATTCTACGGCTACATGACCGCGAAGGAATATCTCGCCCTGTGCGGCAGAATCGCCGGAATGAAGCCGGCTGAAATCAGGCAGCGTTCGGATGAGCTGCTTGAACTGGTGGGGCTTGCCGGAGAAAAGCACCGCATCAGGGGGTATTCCCGTGGAATGAAGCAGCGTCTCGGCATTGCGCAGGCGCTCATCAACCGCCCGAAGCTGCTCATCTGCGACGAACCGACCTCCGCTCTTGACCCTGTGGGTCGCAGAGAAATTCTCGACATCCTGAAGGACGCGGGAAAGCAGACCTCCGTGTTCTTTTCCACCCACATTCTCACCGACGTGGAAAGCATCTGCGACCGCGTCGCCTTCCTCGAGGGCGGCAGGATCGCTCTCAGCGGCAATATTGAGGAAATCAGAAGGAAGTACGCCGACACCGCCGTGGAAGTGGTTCCTGAGAATCCTGCCCACGCCGCGCTTCTTGCGGAGCGTTTCACCGCCGGAGAACAGAGCGACGGCTGCTTTGTTTTCAAAAACGCCTCTGCCGCTGACGCGGAGGCTCTCATGAAATTTCTTGTAGATAATCACATAGCCGTTTCTCGCTTTGAGAGAAAAGAGCCTGATCTTGAAAAAATGTTCCTGGAGGTGATCGGTGAATGAAGTGCTTATCAGACTTTTTCACCTTTACCGGCAAGGAATTCATGGAGCTGCGTCGGAACGGCAGGCTGCTGATTTTTCTCATTGTATTCGTTGTCCTCGGCGTGATGAATCCCGCAACCGCCAAGCTGACCCCGTGGCTGCTGAAAACCATGGCGGATTCGCTTGAGGCAACCGGAATCACTGTCACGGAATACACCGTCACCGCGATGGATTCGTGGGTGCAGTACTTCAAGAACATGCCCACCATCGGACTGCTCTTTACCGTCGTGATGTTCGGCGGGTTCTTCACTTCGGAATATACCAGAGGAACGCTCATTCCGCTGCTCGCCAGGGGACTTTCCAAAAACACCGTTGCCGCCGCCAAGACCTTGACTATGCTGCTTGTGTGGAGCGGGGGCTATTGGATGAGCGCTTCTGGGAACGCTGCTGCTGTGCTGCGTTGTGTTCTTTTCGTCGTTTGCGACATCAGCCGCGCAGGTGCTTCTGAGCGTGGGCGCGGTCTATATTGCCATGCATCTGACAGGCATGGTGGGAACCGTTCAGAAATACCTTCCCACCTTCCTGATGGACAGCGGGGAGCTGCTCACCGGACAGGCACAGCCCTTGGATTACGCGACAGCCGTTTATGTGACAGCCGCCGCTTCGGTTGCTCTGCTGACGGCATCGCTTCCGCCGACAGCCAAAAGGCAGGTGTGATGGGGGAAATTTGTCAATTATTTTCCCGTAAAAATCAATTACCCGGTTGACAAACCGGGTGAAATGGTGTAAAATAAAAGTACAGACAGGGAGTCGGCAACAGACGACGCTCCGGACTTTAATTGGGTTAAGAAACAACCGCCTTAGAAGTTGAGAGCTAGGCGGTTATTTCTTTTTGTTATCTGCGTCAGACATGATCGCATACACGAAGCCGATGAGTTCCACGACAAATGCCGCGAACATCAGCAGATCCTGATATGTAACATACATCCGCATCACCTCCGATTCTTTCGCTTTTTGCCGTTGGAACCGGAGGAAGAAATATTTTGTTAGAAAATCTCGCCTCCGTTCCTTTTATGAAAGCTTTTTGCCGTTGGAACCGGAGGAAGAAATATTTTGTTAGAAAATCTCGCCTCCGTTCCTTTTATGAAAGAAAAGAGAACCGAAGCGCCGCCTGTTTTTCATCTGAAAATGCCGACATCTCTGCCTGCATGTTTGATTGTAGCATATTGATGAAATTTTGTCAATTATTTTCCCGAAAAATAAATTACCCGGTTGACAAACCGGGCGGAATGGTGTATAATATAAGTACAGACAGAGAGTCGGCAACAGACGACGCTCCGGACTTATTGATCAAAGAAATGACCGCCAAGTTTGCGAGGCTAGGCGGTTATTTCTTTTTGTTTTCTGCGTCAGACATGATCGCATAAACAAGTCCGATGAGTTCCACGACAAATGCCGCGAACATAGCTACGATAGCTATAGGACGATTTTCTCCATTTCTTCTTGACGGACGGCGGAAAATGTGACATAATGGTAATAACCAATCCCATTGCAGGAGGAATCACCATGGATGAACGTGCCAAAGTCAAGACTGAAACCATAGAAGTCCCTTTCAAACCAGACGAGGAAGCGCCTTATATTTTTATCTCCTACGCCCACGCCGACAGAGAGCGGATTTTCCCGATTATCAAGCGGCTCTATGAAAAGGGCTGGCGCGTTTGGTACGACGAGGGGCTGCCGGTGGCGGAGAATTATTACGCCTCCCTGTCATCCCATATCAAGAACTGCGCCCTGTTCCTGCTGTTTGTGACGGAGAACTCGGTCAGAAGCGAATTTGTCAGCGAACACGAGCTGCTGCTGGCGGTCGGTGCGCGCAAGCGAATCTGCCTTTGCTGCCTGGACGAAAACGCGGCATTTACCGGCGAAGCCAAGGACGCGATCGACATTGCAACGGTGTCAAAGAAGAACCCCAAAACCGACGAAGCCGGGCTGGAAGCCGCACTGGCGGGCGTGGAGGAGCTCACCCGTTTCGCCCCGCGCACGGCTGTCCCCTACACGGTGGAATCCGTCACAGCCGATGACGTCATCCCCTCCGCACAGGAAGGCGATGAGTATGAATATGAAAAATGCGAAGGCGGTGTCCGGCTCACAAGGTACAAGGGCAGCGAAACCGACGTTACCATTCCGAAAATTTACAAGGGACAGCCGGTGGTGGAGCTTGAAAGGACTTTTGAATGTAATCAAACTGTCAAAACCGTGCGGATTCCGGCAACCGTCAGGAGTATTGGTAGGTACACATTTTCCCAATGCCAAAGTCTGACCGATGTGTTTATTCCTGCAAGCGTAGCGGAGATAAGCTATTATGAATTTTGGGATACTAAATGCTCCATCCACTGCGCCGAAAACTCAGCAGTACACCAAACGGCTTGCGAAGTAGAATGGCCGGTTGTACTCGACCCAAGTCTGGATGTGTCAGAAGTGACGGACGTTTCCGAAAAGACGGCGTATGCCTTCTGCAGCTACGCGGCAGATAAAAAAAACGAGGCAGAGCGGATCATAGGGCAGCTTGTGGAGCAGAACTGCTTTGTCGTATCCTCGGGCAGTCTTGACGGCAATGAAAAACCGGAAAGACTGGGCGGCGCCAGGTGCTTTATCGCTTTCCTCTCTAAGGGCTATATTGATACCAAGGAAATATCATGGCTCCGCATGGCAATCAGCGCAGGTAAACCTTATCTACTCTACGCCCTGGACAACAGCCCGCTTCCGGGCGATATTGATATCACCAAAGGCAGCGAGCAGCAACTCCGGTACGACAAAAACGCGCAGAAGGAGCTCGCCGCGCTGATAGAGTGGCTGGACAAAAACGGAT
>ONDC01000083.1 GCA_900316495.1 uncultured Eubacteriales bacterium | reverse complement strand
GCAACCTATTCGTTTATGCTGACATTGGATGACAACCTTCCTTACGGTGAGTTTTACATTGATATCAACAGCGATGCGCAGAATGTCTTTGTGGATTATTGTACTGGAAACGGGTATTTTCCAAGACATGGCGGTCATGTCTTTGCGGTCTCTGCGCGCCCGATTTGAAAACGCTTATCGCGGGTGACAATCCTTCCCTGTCATCGCTTGACCTGTCCCCCTGCACAAAGCTCGTGACAGTCGATGTGGGGGACGACGGGCTGACCTCGCTCAACATGACGGGGCTGACGGCGCTGAAGGACAACGATCCGATTGAAATTGCCAATCCCGTAAAGGAAGGACAGGAGATCGACCTTTCCGCCGAATATGTGGATGGACGTTCGGTCTACACATGGAGCGGCGGTGCGAATCCCGCCATGACAGGCGGCAAGGCGAAATACACGACCGCAGACATAGGCAAAACCACCGCCTGTGTCATCACCCACCCGGATTATCCCGGACTGGAAGTCAACACGACACAGACAAAGGTGATTCCAGCCGAAGCAGTCTTCACGCTTACCACAAGCAACAACTCCGGCGAATTCTCCTTCACGCTCAACAACGACGCGCAGAAGGTCTTTGTCGACTTCGGAGAAGGCTTCGTGGAGAAGAGCGCGGGCAGCATTTCGGGCACGCTTTCCGCAAGCACCGTAAAGGTCTACGCGGAGAACGTCACCTCGCTGTCGGTGCCCTCGCAGCATCTCACCGGCGTGAACCTCGCCCGGCTGACAGAACTTGAAACCCTCGACGTCAGCGGCAATCCCGCCCTCGGAATGCCCGACCTTTCACACAACACCGCGCTGACCTCGCTGAATGTCAGCGGCAACGAGCTTACGACGCTCGACACCTCCGCGCTGACGGCGCTGACAGCCCTCGATGCAAGCGGCAACAAGCTGAAATTCTCCACCGTGACCCAGCCGGACGGTTTTACAGGCGGCAACTAAGGACAACGATCCGATTGAAATTGCCAATCCCGTAAAGGAAGGACAGGAGATCGACCTTTCCGCCGAATATGTGGATGGACGTTCGGTCTACACATGGAATCCGACAGTTGATTTTACCTGTGCAAACGGAATAATATCATTCGGAGACAACGCAAGGGGGAAAAACATCACCGGCACGATTACCCATCCCGATTACTCCGGACTTACAGTCAGCGTAACGGGAATCAGGGTGATGTCCGGCTTTGAGGTGGATGACGACGGTTCGGGCGTTACCGCCGAGCCTGAGGACGATATTACCCTTGAGGGCGCCGACGGAAATCCCATCGACATTGACGATGTGATCATCAGAATCAGGCGTCTGACTGCTGATGAACTTGCGTCGGAAAAGACCGCTATCACCGCAAAAGGTTTTGTTGTTACCGACGATGACACAATGGACGGCTACGATATTTCTCTCGTTGACAGAAGCGGCAGACCCGTCAAAATCACAGGCAACGCGGGAATCAGGATAAAATTCCCCTACGGCGGCATTGACAGAGCATCGAATACCTTTGTGCTTTATCACAACGATTCAGTAGCGGGCATTGAAGTTATCGATTGTAGTGCCAATGAAGACGGACTCGAATTTGTCGGACACAGGTTCAGCCACTATTCCTTCGTGGCAAGTCCGAATTCATCAGGTGACGATTCTACATCCTCGGGCGACGACACATCCTCGGGCGACGACACATCCTCAGATAATGGATATGACGGCGGCAATAAGGGCAATAAATCTGATGTTCCGGGAACAGGGGAATCTCCTGTGATGCTCAGTCTTGCATATCTGCTGTTGGTTATTTCATTGGCAGGAGCATATTTTTCCATCTATATGAATCGCGCAAAAGAAACCGGAAATCATAACTGAGCTTCTAAGCAAAAGGACAATTGAATCATACTTTGCTCTCCTTTTCGGCATGGTGCCTGAACATAATCATGTCAAAAAGGGGAGCATTTTTATACTTGATGGGGATAATTCTGTATAATCTGATGTTTTATTTTTTTTTCAGCAAAAAAGATTGCATGCCGTCAAGTTATCTGTTATAATGATTGACAGGTTTTTTACATACTGAAAGGAAGTTGAAGCCAATGTACGCAGATATGATCGATTCCATCGGGTTCCTGAAATCCTACGACAGCGAGGTCGCCGCGGCAATGGGCGACGAGCTTGCCAGACAGAGAAGGAATCTCGAGCTGATCGCATCCGAGAACCTTGTCTCTCCCGCTGTTCTGGCGGCAATGGGCAGCGTGCTTACCAACAAATACGCCGAGGGCTATCCCGGCAAGCGCTATTATGGCGGCTGTCAGTGCGTAGACGTGGTAGAGGACATCGCCCGCAAGAGAGCCTGTGAGCTTTTCGGCGCGGAGCACGCCAACGTCCAGCCCCATTCCGGCGCGCAGGCGAATACGGCCGTTTACTTTGCCCTGCTCCAGCCGGGCGACACCGTCATGGGTATGAACCTTGCCGAGGGCGGACATCTGACGCACGGCTCTCCCGTCAATATGTCGGGCAAGTTCTACAACTTTGTTCCCTACGGCGTGGACGGCGAAACAGGCAGAATCGATTACGACAAGGTATATGAAACCGCTCTGCAGGTCAAGCCGAAGATGATTGTCGCGGGTGCGAGCGCGTATCCCAGAGCCATTGACTTCGCGAAATTCAGCGAGATCGCCAAGGCAGTCGGCGCTTATCTGATGGTTGACATGGCTCACATCGCCGGTCTTGTCGCCGCGGGCGTTCATCAGAATCCCGTGGAATACGCCGACATCGTCACCACCACTACTCATAAGACCCTTCGCGGCCCCAGAGGCGGCATGATCCTCTGCCGCGAGGAGTACGCCAAGGCGATAGACAAGGCGATTTTCCCCGGCACACAGGGCGGCCCGCTCATGCACACCATTGCGGGCAAGGCTGTCTGCTTCGGCGAGGCGCTCAAGCCTGAATTCAAGGCTTACGGCAAACAGATCGTCGCCAATGCCGCTGCAATGGCGGAGGAATTTGACGCGCGCGGCATCAAAATGGTTTCCGGCGGAACCGACAACCACCTCATTCTGCTCGACCTCCGCGACACCGGCATTACCGGCAAGGAGCTGGAGCGCCGTCTGGATGACGTTTACATCACTGCCAATAAGAACACCATTCCCAACGAGCCGCTCAGTCCCTTTGTCACCAGTGGCGTGCGTCTCGGCACCCCTGCCGTCACTACCAGAGGACTTGTCGAGAAGGATATGAAGAAGATCGCCGAGTACATCACCCTCGCCATCAGGGACTTCGAAAACAGCGCAGACGCCATCCGCGCCGGCGTTACACAGCTGCTGGAGGCATATCCGCTGTATCAGTAAGCTCCTTTATCGAGTCATCCATTCAGAAACACTCCCGTTTTCATTCACATTCTGTCATGATGTGAGCGGGAGTGCTTTTTTAATTCTTCAGGTGTCTTTTTTACCTCAAACCGACAAAATCTGACAAAACACGTTTCCGCTTCATCGTATAATCCATTAGAGCCTGTTCAGACTCTTATCGGACGGTGAATTATTTTCAAATTGCTGTTGCAATACCACCTGTATAATGCTATAATTTTTCTCACAGGGCGGGCTGCGAGAGAAAAACGGGAGCAAAGGAACGTGAAGGAAATGAATAATACGATCAGAATTCTGGCGGTTGACGGAATCAGAGAGCTGCTGAGATGCGCGGGAAATCAGTATGAGCTGGAGGTTGAATTTTTTTCTGAGGACGAGGGAAGACTCATTGAGAAAATTGCCTTTATGCAGCCTGACGCGGTGGTAATGAACATGTTCATGCCGGAAACCGACGCGGTCGAGGTGATGAAGGCCTACAGACTGCTGTATGCCGGTTCGGTTACATATTTCGCCGTTATCTGCCCTTTCCTCACCTCCACCCTGAAGAAGGATCTGGATCAGTGCGGGGTCAACAGGGTGATTTGTTATCCGATCGGCAAACGGGAGCTTTTATCCATGCTTTCCGAGGTCGCGCGATTCAAGACGACTCCGCTCGCCACGCTCAAAAGCTCCGGAATCAACACCGTACATATGCTTCACCATCGGCACGGAGCGCATTCTTCTGAAGGACTCGGCTCTTCCGAAAACGAGATCGACGAGGTCATAAAGGCGTTGGGGCTGAATCAGAGCAAAGCGGGAAGCGCGTATCTGAAAAGGGCGGTTGAAATAGCCGTAAAGTATGGAGAGACGCATTGTTCCGTGACCAAGGTCATTTATCCCGCCCTCGCTGCGGAATTCGGCACCAGTCCCTCTTGTGTGGAGCGAAGGATCCGAGCTGTCATTTCCGCGGCGTGGCGTTCGGAGCGCTCGGCGGTGATCTCGTCGTATTTTGGCTATACCGTTGACAATATGCGGGGAAGACCCACCAATGGAGAGCTGATTGCCATGCTTGCCGACCGGATCAGACTGGATATGGCGAAGGAGGGGGACGCTGACATGTCTCCGGTCGACTGACATATTTCCCTCGGGTTGACTTGACTTGCAAGAAGCGGTGTGTTATAATGTTCATGTATAGTAACGGCAGAGCGTTTTAGCATATTTTGTCGTAAAACTACAAAAACACATGAATGGCTTCTGGGGGCAATTATATGAATAAGTCGAAATTCATGACTTACTTTATGAGTCTCGCTGCGGCAATTCTGCTGCTGTTCAGTTTGTATCATCTTGGCGACATCAAGGACGCCTTTATGGCGTTTTTCTCGGCGCTTCAGCCGCTCTGGGTGGGCATTGCCTTTGCCTATCTGCTTGTACCCGTCGCTTCGTTCTTTGAACGCCACCTGAAAAAAATCAAGAAACTATCCCGCTTTGCAAGGCCTGTTTCGGTTCTCATTACAAGCCTTGCGGTTGTGGCGGTTTTTGCCCTGCTCTGCGCGGTGCTGCTGCCGCAGCTTGTCACAAGCGTTTCCGACCTTGCCGGTAAGCTGCCGGGTATGCTCGAGGAACAGCTTGACCGGTTGCAGAAATTCCTCGCCTCCAATAACCAGTTCGCCTCCACCGCGACCAATCTTGTGGAGTCGGCGGAGAATATGCTGATGACGTGGATCAAGACCAACCTGCTGGCCACTATTTCCAATATTGCCACCAGCGTGATGTCGGTCGGCTCCGCGATTGTCAACCTTTTGCTTGCGTTTATCATTACCATTTATCTCCTGCTTGACCGCGAGCGTTATCTGAACCAGTGCCGGAAGCTGTTCCATACGGTCAGCCGCAACGAGCGCGTCAATGACGCGGTGTATGACACGCTGCACCAGGCCAACAAGATGTTCGGCGGCTTCATTTCCGGCAAGCTGCTCGATTCTCTCATTGTCGGTATTATCTGCTTTGTCTTTATGCTGATACTGCGTCTGGATTACCCTCTGATTATCAGCATGATTGTGGGTGTGACCAATATTATCCCCATGTTCGGCCCGTTTATCGGGGCGATCCCCTGTGCGTTCCTGCTGCTGCTGGTCGACCCGAAGCAATGCCTGATTTTTATCATTTTTGTGGTGATTCTCCAGCAGGTCGACGGCAATATTATCGGTCCCCGCATCCTTGGAGATTCCACCGGACTTTCTTCGCTCTATGTCACCATCGCCATTCTTCTCTTTGGCTCACTCTTCGGCTTCATCGGCATGATCATTGGCGTGCCGCTCTTTGCCACCATTTACTATGTGGTCAAGCGGGTGGCGGAATACCTCCTCAGAAAGCGCGGTCTGCCCACTGAAACGGCAGCCTATGGACCGGATTTCCGGGCGTCGCTGAAGTCGGGCGATGATCATTCAGAGAATGCCGAGGACAAATGAGATCAAGGGGGAAATGACTGTGAGATATGTATTTATCGCCAATCCCAAGGCCGGCGGAGGCAAGGGCTTTCAGAAATACAAGGACAGGATCACCCGGTTTTGCGAAGCGTCCGGCGTCCCCTATAAATTCATGCTGACGCGCTCCGGCGCGGATCTCACCGATTTTGCGCGAAGCGAGGGCGAGAACGGCGATGAGGTGAGAATCTTCGTGCTGGGCGGCGACGGCGGAATCTGCGGCGCCGCCAACGGTGTGATCGGCATGGAGAACGTCGAATTCGGCATCATTCCCTGCGGCTCGGGGAACGATTATGTCAAGACCTTTGGCGGTGCCAAGGGCTTCGAGGACATCGAGCATTATCTCACCGCGCCCTCGCGGTATGTGGACGAGATCAACACGGGACATTTCGCCTCGGTCAATATCTGCTCGATGGGCATAGACGCGATTATCTGCGACCGCACGAACCGCATGGAACGCGCTAAAAAGCTGCTTGGCTCGGGCGCCTATACGCTGGCGGTTCTGATCTCCATGCTCGGCAGGGTGTACAACACCTTGAAGGTCACCATTGACGACAGCGAGGTCTTTGAGGGCAAATTCATGTTTGCGCTGGCGGCTTGCGGACAGTATTACGGCGGTGGCTACAAGGGCGCGCCGATGGCTGATCCGGGCGACGGTCTGCTGGATTTTGTTATGATCCGGCGTGTCTCCAAGCTGAAAATGGCGTCCCTACTGGGCGAATACAAGAGGGGCGCTTATCCGGATTCCAAAAAATTCGAGGGGCTGGTCACCGTCAGACGCGGTAAAAAGATGAAAATCGAGTCGGAAAAGCCCGCTGTTGTCAACATTGACGGCGAATGTCTCAGACTCAGCGAGGTCACGTTTGAGGTGATCCCGAAGGCGCTGAGACTCATTGTGAACGACGGGAAATGTTGATTTTTTACATATAATTTTTTAGCAGCAAAGAAGATGTAGCATTTGGAAAAATATCTCAGAGCCTATGCCGAGGTTGATCTCGAAGCCATAGGACACAATATCGCCGAGGTCAGAAGGAACGTCGGCAATGAAGTGAAGATTTGCGCCGTTATCAAGGCGGACGCCTACGGGCACGGCGCGGTGGCGGTCGGACGTTATCTGGAGAACGCGGTGGAGTATTTCGCGGTGGCGACAGTCGATGAAGCCATCGAGCTGCGGGAGGCGGGTATCCGGCTGCCGATCATTATTCTCTCCTATGTGTCGCCCAGCCGGTACGACGAGGTCGTGAGGTATGACGTGACGCAGACGGTCTATTCGCTCGAAACCGCGCGGCTTCTCTCAGAGGAAGCGGGTAGGCAGGGCAGGACGGCGAAGGCGCATGTCGCTCTCGACACGGGTATGACAAGAATCGGTTTCCCCGTCAATGAGGAGAGCGCCGACGACATCCTGAAAATCAGCCTTCTGCCCGATCTGGAGCTGGAGGGTATGTTTACCCACTTCTCCTGCGCCGATATGTACGACAAGACATACAGCAAAAGGCAGATGGAGCAGTACGACCGCATGTGCGATATGCTGGACGAAAGAAGGGTCGTTATTCCCATCAAGCATATCTGCAACAGCGCGGGTATCATGGAATTTGACAGCCACCGCTTCCAGATGGTGCGGTCGGGCATTATTACATACGGTCTGTACCCCTCGGAGGAGGTAGATAAACACGCGCTTGACCTGCGTCCCGCGATGAGCTTCCGCAGTCACGTGGTCAACGTCCACACTGCTCCCGCCGGAGTCGGTGTGAGCTACGGGGCGACCTTTGTCACGAAGCAGCCGACCCGCATTGCGACGGTTTCCGTGGGATATGCCGACGGGTATCCCCGCGCGCTCTCCAACAAGGGACGGGTGCTGATTCACGGACAGTTCGCGCCGGTTCTCGGCAGGGTGTGCATGGATCAGATCATGGTCGACGTCTCGCACATTGACAATGTGCGGATCGAGGACGTTGTCACGCTTTTCGGCAGAGACGGAGAGAATTTCATTCCCGTCGAGGAGCCTGCCGATTTGTCGGCTTCGTTTAATTATGAATTCGTGTGCAGCCTCAGCAGAAGGGTCACACGGGTGTATTGAATTTTGGTGTATGGAAATTTCCTGTTGACAACACCGCGATGGATATGATACAATCAACATTGAAATGCGTGCTGCCTTGACCTGTGTTCCGGCGGACGCATTATCCGCGCTGAAATGCGCCGAAAGGAAGGTATACGGAAATGAGCGAGGAAAATCTCGAGCTTCTGGATGAAGAAGAATTGGATAATCTGGTTTATCTCAGTGACGAGGACGGCAACGAGGTTGCCTTTGAGTATCTCGATTCTGTGGAGTATGAGGGCGAGGAATATGTGGTGCTGATCTCCACCGACGAGGACGATGACGAGGTCGTGATTCTCAAGGTGGAGCCGACGCCCGATGACGAAGAGGAAGAGGACTTCGTTACCGTGGAGAGCGAGGAGGTCGCGCAGGCGGTCTTTGACATCTTCAAGGAGAGAAACAAGGATTATTTCAATTTCGCCGACTGATATTTTATTAGACGCAACAAAAATCCGTGCAGCATGTCGTGTAGGACGTGCCGCACGGATTTTTCATGTGTCCGGAAGGAATTATTCGGCGTAGTCGCCGTTGTAATTGACAAGGGCGGCGCTTTCCACGCCCTCGATTTTTGTGATCTTCTCGACAAAATGATCGTCGATGGCGTTGTTCTTGACCTCGATAATCGTTTCCACGCCCGCCTTGCCGACCGTGCGGTTGCGGATCTTGCCCTTGACCTCTTCGATCGCCTTGTCGATTTCCTCCGTCACGGAAACGTCATAGCGCACGATCACAAGGTACAGCTTTTCGCTGTCGCTGAGCTTACACATAATCACACAGAAGATCGTGATGATAATGACGCAGATCAGGGCGAAGATGTATTGCTTCGCGCCGATGATGATGCCCATGGAGATCGCCCAGAAGAGGTACATCAGATCCACCGGATCCTTGACCACCGTGCGGAAGCGGATGATGGAGAGCGCGCCCACCATACCGAGCGACAGCACCGGATTGGCGGTGATGGTGAAAATAATGATGGTTGTGATCAGCGTCATCAGAATCAGCGACATGTTGAAGTTGTGGCTGTAGGCGACGCCGTTGTAGGTTTTTTTGTAGACAAAATAGATGATCAGTCCCACCAGAATGGAAAATACCAGCGCAAGCACATATTCGATGGGGGAGGTGATGGCGAACTGCGCCAGAAATTTGTTTTTGAATACGTCACTGAAACTCATAGTTAATATAACACCTTTCCTAAATAATTTGACTGAGCCACACAGCAGAGAGAATACTTGGATTCGGCTGACTGCCAGAGACTCAGTCTCTTGGCGCGGAGCAGCCGCCGGATGAAACCGGGAAGGTAATCGTCGTATTTGACCTCCAGGATCATTTTGCCGTTTTCATAGGCGGGAACGGTGGGAAGATGCGGGTCGAACAGGTCGCCCGTTGCCTGTCCCGCGCGCAGGTTCATGTCGAAGGCCATGCGCACGTTGCCCTCGTCGCAGACAAATACCTCGCGGTCGTAATCCACCACCACCTGCGGACGCAGCACCTTGCAGGCGCAGTCAATACAGCCCATCCGCAGCGCGCGGTACTTTTCGGATGCCGCCCTTTCCCTGTCGTGCAGGATCATGTCGCTGACAAAGCTGAAGTCGCCTTTGATGATGCTGTCGCACTGTTGGCGGGTAATGACCGAGGATTTTTTGGAAATGTAGCTGTCGAATTTGTCCTTGATCTCGAATTTGATCACGTCGTCCCTGTGATCGTATATTCTGATGCGGTATTTTCTTCTCCGGCTGAGTCCCGCGTTCTTCTGGTTGTAGTCCGCCATATAGATGTCGTCCAGATACAGGCTTCGGATGAAATATTGACCGTCTGCGCCGTTCTCGTCGTGGCGCATGAAGCACATCGCCCGGCTGCGAAGCTCGAGGTATTGGGCATAGGAAATGCTGTACTTCAGCTCGTGACGCAAGCCGTGTGTTTTGTAACGCAAAAAGCTGTCACCTGCCTTTCTCTGATGGAAAAAATACAGTAGCCAATCCCTTACAGTATGAATAAATCAATAAAAATCTATAAAAATAATTATATCACAATTCATGATAATGTCAATGGCTTTCGATGAAATGTGAATTATTTTTGTTATTTTGCATAATCCGGCAGGATTTATGACGAATCCTCCAAATTGCCATACTTCTTTTAAAATTTGTTTGAAGTTATTTACCGAAATGAATAAAAACATCTTGACATCAGCGCTTTAAAGTGCTATACGCTACTCCACGGGCAATACCCGGGAGCTATTTTTCAGGAGGTAAAAATCATGAAATTCAAAAGAATTCTCGCGGCAGTGCTTTCCTGCGCACTGATCGCCACATCGCTCATGACCGTCACAGGCTGTAACGATGAGACAGCCAAGAAGGAAGACGGCACTTACACCGTCGGTATCTGCCAGCTTGTGCAGCATCCCGCTCTGGATGCCGCCACCGAGGGCTTCAAGAAGGCTCTCACCGAAAAATTAGGCGACAAGGTCAAGTTTGACGAGCAGAACGCTTCCGGTGAACCCGCCACCTGCACTACCATCGTCAATCAGTTTGTCGCTTCCAACGTCGATTTGATCATGGCAAACGCGACTCCCGCTCTGCAGGCTGCCGCTTCTTCCACCGCCGACATTCCGATTCTTGCCACTTCCATCACCGAGTACGGTGTGGCTTTGGGTATCGACGATTTCTCCGGCAAGACCGGCATCAATGTTTCCGGCACATCTGACCTTGCTCCTCTTGATCAGCAGGCTGCTATGTTCAAGGCGCTTCTTCCTGACGCTAAGAAGGTCGGTATCATCTTCTGCTCGAATGAAGCCAACTCCAAGTATCAGGTAAACGTCGTCAAGGCGGAGCTTGAAAAGGCCGGCATTGCGGTGACAGAGTACAGCTTCGCTGACTCCAACGACATTGCGCAGGTCGTGACCAAGGCTTGCGAAGAGATGGACGCTCTTTATATCCCCACTGATAACAAGTGCGCCGACAACGCGGAACTGATCAACAACATTGCCGAGCCTGCCAAGAAGCCGATTATTGCCGGCGAAGAAGGCATCTGCAAGGGCTGCGGTATCGCAACTCTTTCCATCAGCTATGCCACCATCGGTTACAACACCGGTCTGATGGCTTATGAAATCCTTGTCAACGGCAAGAATCCCGCCGACATGGACATTCAGTATGACGAAGCGCCTGTCTACAAGTATGTTCCCGCACGCTGCGAGGCGTTTGGTATCACCGTTCCCGAAAGCTATGAGGCTATTGCCGACTGATTGTAGAAATCGTACAAATTTATAATTCAATTTTGTCTAAAATCTGCGGTAGGGTGTTCCAAAAACGCCTTATCGCTGATTTTGGTATTGATACATTTAATCTAATCTGAAAGGAAGTTGGTTTTCTGTGCCATTCTTAAACGCTTTGCCGGGCGCTGTCACGCAGGGCATTATCTGGGGAATAATGGCGATCGGTGTTTACATTACCTTCAAGATTCTTGATGTTGCCGACCTGTCGGTGGACGGATCCTTTGCTACAGGCGGCGCCGTGCTGGTTTCCATGGTGACGGCGGGACAGAATCTCTATCTTGCCATGTTCTGCGCGTTTCTCGCGGGCTGCGTGGCAGGTCTTGTGACTGGTATCTTTCACACCAAATTCGGAATCCCCGCCATCCTTGCCGGTATTCTGACACAGCTTGGTCTTTACTCGATCAATCTGCGTATCCAATCGGATATGGCAAACCTTCCGTTATCCTATCTGAAATATCACAATCCCATTACCTTGCGTGAAATCAACCAGTCTTTGATTATCTGCTCGGTGATTGCCATTACCCTTATTGCCGTGCTGTACTGGTTCTTCGGGACGGAGAGAGGGCATTCTCTCCGCGTGACCGGCAGCAATATGGAAATGGCGCGTGCCAACGGCATCAATACCGACAATAACATTATTCTGGGCATCGTTCTTTCCAACGGCATTGTGGCGTTTTCCGGCGGAATGCTTTCTCAGTACCAGGGCTTCTGCGACGTCAACATGGGCAGAGGCGCTATCGTTATCGGACTTGCGGCTGTGATCATCGGCGAGGTCATTTTTGGCAAGATTTTTCATAATTTTGCGCTCAGACTGCTTGCCACCATATTCGGTGGCATTGTGTATTACATCGTGATCACGGTGGTGTTGAATTTCGGCATGAAGGCCAACGATCTAAAGCTATTCAGCGCCCTTGTTGTGGGATTCTTCCTCGGCATTCCCTATTGGAAGAACCAGCTTACGCAAAAATTCAGCAGAAAGACCTATTCCGAGAAAGAGGAGGTAATCGAAAATGCTTGAAGTCAAGGGCTTGTACAAAACCTTCAATCCCGGTTCGGTCAATGAGAAAAAAGCGCTGCAGGGCATCGACCTCACGCTCAACGACGGCGATTTTGTCACC
>ONDC01000161.1 GCA_900316495.1 uncultured Eubacteriales bacterium | reverse complement strand
ATGGTGACGTCTCCCAGCTCCTTACCGGAAATTTTGATGTCACCGTTGAGCTTTGCCATAATAAACCGAAGAGCCGTACCCGCCTGAGATGCCTTGATTCCGCTGTTTGCCATCAATCCTAAGGCTTCGGCAACGTCCTCCGCGGAATAGCCCATCGCGCCCGCGATCGGAGCACAGTACTTGAAGGACTCGCCCAGCATAGAGACATTCGTATTCGCGTTGGAGGAAGCAGCAGCGAGAATATCCGAAAAATGCGCCGAGTCCTTCGCTTTCAGACCGAATGCCGTCAGAGCATCCGTCACGATGTCGGAGGTAGTGGCAAGGTCCTCGCCCGAAGCGGCGGCGAGGTTCATAATGCCCTCGATACCGTCGAGCATTTCGCCGGTCTTCCAGCCTGCCATGGCCATATAGCTCATAGCGTCGGCGGCTTCGGTGGCGCTGAATTTGGTCTTGCTGCCCATCTCCCGAGCCTTGTTCCTGAGCTTTTCGAGGTCTTCACCCGTTGCGCCGGAAATGGCCTGCACCTTGCTCATGCCCTCGTCAAAGTTGGCGGCCACCGTCAGAGCGGCAGCGCCTGCGCCGACCAGCGGAAGAGTGACATTGCGCGTCAGCGTGCCGCCGATGGTGGTAAGCGCACCGCCTACGCCCTTGATTTTCTCACCGAGGGATAAATTGTCGTCCTTCCACGCCTTCAATTGTGAGTTTGCCGACTCCATGCCGGCGTTGAACCGGTTTGTGTCCAGCGTCAGCCACGCCGTAATGGTACCCGCGTTGATCATAGCCCCTTCACCTCCGCGCCTAATTTCTTCATCATTTCAATTGTCTGCATATTGACAGATGGGCTGTCAATGCCTCCGTTTTGCCTCTGTTTTGCCGCTGTTTTTCCGAAAAACGGCCGCTTCCCCTCGTCGAGCTGCGAGAGAATATAGCAGCAAGCCTCATCGAAACAGTAAGCCGCAAAGCCGTCGTCAATTTGAATCATCGCGCTGGGCTTACTCCGAAACCTCCGCGCCGCGAATATAACTGTCAATATCTGCGGGGAGCTGACGAAATCGGTCGAGCGCCTTCGCTCCCAACTGTGTGAACTGGAAGATAGCAATCAACTGCTCGTCGGTCAGCTCAATTCCTGCGGCTTCCAACTCGTCAAAGGTCGGCTTTACCATCGCCGCCTTTGCGATTTCCAGCACCACACGCCCTTCCTCCGCGAGATCACCGCCGTCGGGAGAGACGCCGCTGTAAAAGAGTTTTCTCGCGGTCTTCATCAAAGGATTGGGAATAGCCCCGGCAGCCGCCAGAGCGAGGATAGAAGGGCGCTTCAGCTCCACTTCAACAACGTCCCCGCACCATCCCGGAATATTGACGACCTGCGATGTTTTGATAGATTGAAGAGAGAACATATTTTTTCAATTCCTTTCAAAAAAATTTAAAAATCACTTGACAATGCGCATAATACGTGCTATAATATTTTCAGGAGGTGAGGAGATGAGGTTCAGAGAAATTGAAAAGATCATTCTTAAGGACGGGTGGTATTTTAAAACTGCGAAAGGTTCACATAACCAGTACAAGCATCCTACCAAACCCGGAAAAGTCACCATTCCCAATCACAGCGGCGACTTAGACAAAAAGACAGTCGATTCAATTTTAAAGCAGGCGGGGTTAAAATAACCCCACCTTCTTTCCTCACCTCTGACAATATTTTCATTCAGGAGGGTTTACAATGAAACTGATATATCCTGCCATATTCTCTCCATTGGAGGAAATGCCGGGTTATTGCGTCACATTCCCCGATCTTCCGGGCTGCGTTACACAGGGCGGCAGTCTGGAGGAAGCCATCACAATGGCGGCAGACGCCGCTTCCGGCTGGGTGCTTGACGAATGGGAAGACGGCAATCCAACGCCCCAAAGCAGCCGTATTTCTGATATTGTCCTTGAGAATCAAGAGGATTTTGTCAATCTGATTCTGTTGGATATGGATGCTTACGCGGAGAAATACGGTCAAAAGGCCATCCGAAAAAACTGCACAATTCCTGCATGGCTCAATACAATGGCGGAGCGCAGCGGCGTCAATTTTTCCGCCGTCCTCCAACAGGCGTTAATGGAGCGTCTGGGCGTCAGCCGATAATTTTGTCCGTTCAAGTCCGGCGTGGGTGTGTTCTTACCAAAAGCACCCCGCGCCGGCGTTTTTTTGTGCGCTGTATTCTACACTGCCGCATAAGTCGAGCCGTTGTAAACGGCATAGGAACCGATCGCAGCGCCGTCAGGCGTCCCGGTAATGCCGGAAGCGGCGATGAGAATGCAGGTCTTCCCGCTGACAGGAGAAGCCGGGAGATCACCAGCAGCCGCGACAATGACCGGCAGGGACGGCAGACAAACCATCCTGACAGGGGACTGTCCTTTGGAGGGTCGGCTTTTGAGCGTATAGGCGGGCGCGTAAAATTCCCCGTCCTTGAGCGTGACCGACGCGGGGGAGCCTTTGGCGTGGGGGAAGACAAAAGCGACATAGGAGAGAGAATTGCCGTCGTAATCTTTTTCGGAGGCATAGACGGCAAGATTGCATTTGGTGCGCTCCACCACCTCTCCGGCGGTCGGCGCGGCGTAGCTCTTGAATTCATCGCCCGTGACCGTGCTGGTGCCACCGTCGATCAGAGCGAAGACCTCAGGTGAAAAAGTGCTATCGGTGAGGTTGACATTGAAGCCCTTCACGATGTCCTCGGTGATGTTCTGGGCGAGAATCTTGTTTTTAATGCGCAGCTCGTTTTCCGCTCCGGCTGAAACCTGCGCCTCGGCGGAAGCGTCGCTGGCGGTGTCGAAAGAGAACACTCTCGGCGTCGTTTCCTCGGTAATAATGTCCACGCGCTCAATATTGGCGATAGCCATCTGCATAGTTGCCATTTAAAATCAAGTCCTTTCAAATAGTGTGAAGTTTGAAGAGTGAAGAGTGAAGTGAAGGTGTAAACGCTCAAACATGAAAAACTTCACTCTTAACTCTTCACTCTTAACTCTCACCAGAGCCGTTTCTGGAGCATGTATTGCACCGCCCCTTCATGCGCTCTGAATGTATCGTTGATGTCGTGAATCCCCTCGCCGCCTGTGGGTCTGAGATCGGGAGAGAAGGGCGCGAGGGCGTTTTTTACCTGTGCGATGAGCTGCGGCAGGGCGGGATAGTTGCCGACCGGGGCGTAGCAATGCACCTCAATGAGCGTGTAGCCCAGATGCGCCGACTGCGCGTAGGGGTACGTCCCGTAATCCTGCACCACTACATACGGCGAATTGCATATTCCCTGTTTCGCCCCCGGATAGCGCACGTCAATGCCTGCCCGCCGCAGCCCGTCCATAATATCCTGATAATCCATACGTCACCCCACATATAAAAATACTGAAGACTGAAAAATTTAAGACTGAAGAATATATCGGAAGGGCTTCGCCCTTGAAAAAATATATATTCCAGCGCGAAGCGCTCATCTATTATTCATTTTTCAGTTTTCAGTCTTCAGTTTTCAGTTAGCGCAGCGCTATTTAAGCGCATTCAGCATCGCCGCCCAGCCTTTGAGCGTTTCAGGGGTCAGAGCATGGACGGCAGGCCAGAGGATCGAGAGATCGCCGGCGTATCTGAAATGACAGTATTCCAGATATGGCGAATAGGGCATATTGCCGGACACGCCGACAGTGAAATTCCTGCCGTAGCCGACGGAATTGGGGTTGTCAACCGTATCAATGGCGTGCCGCCAGCCGTATGCTGTCATTTTCGTCCGTTTGGTACTGACGTCCGCGCTGATGTAGCCCCAGCCGGAAATTCCCTTGATGGTCTGCCGGGCGGACGCGGTGCGGTCGTGCCAGCGGCGGTTGGCCTTGGCGTAGGCTTCCATTTTCAGAGCGGCGGTCTGACCGTAGAGCGCAATTCCCCGATGAACCTTCTCGCTGGCGGCAGCCATGCCCTTCATTGCGCCGCTGATGTCAATGTGAATATCCATTAAACATCCCTCGCTTCCAATTCAATCACATGGTACAGGTCATAGACCGCTTCAATGGCGGTCATTCTGTAAAACGCGCCGCCAATCAGCACCAGATCCCCGACCTTGCAGGTGACCGGATCATCAAATGTCATCAGCCGCCGCGTCCTGCCGCCGCCTTTGAGCAGGTTCCCGGCGATTTCCAGCGCAAGGGAACGGCTCCGGGAGTCTTTGGCATAATAGAAGCCCCTGACGGTGGTGTATAGCACCGGCGTTCCTTCCGCGCCGTATGCGTCAACCGGCACGTCATAGACATTGTAAACCTGCAAAAGCCCGTTCCGGCAAAGCTCACACCGCAGCCGACAGAGTTTTTTCTTTCTGCGCGGGGGATGTTCTTTGTCCGTATGGGTCTGTAAAGGCTCGCCAGCCGCAGCCAGTATTGGCTGTTGTCGGAGAGCTGCAAGCCGTCCGGCAGCGTGAGAGAATTGTCCTGTGCTTTCATCAACAAGCCTTCGTATGAAGCTGCCCGAAGGTCGCCGCCGTGCTTTTCCAGCAGCCCGAGTAATTCCGCGTCAGTGAATCCCAAAGCGCAAGGGCAATCGCACTGCGCGTCCGCGACAGTCTCCCGCAGGTTAAACCGCAGCGCGGGAATCAGGGACGAATAATCCATGTTTTCATTCTCCGGCATAAAACAACCCCGTTTCAGTGCATTAATTGGCTCCCTCAGAGAGGGAGCTGTCACGAAGTGACTGAGGGAGTATTCCCCCTTTGATGCGCTCAATCAGAGCGCTTTTATTGCCCTGACGTATGCCGTCCAGCGGGATTCCCCGCGCACGCGCCAGCGCGGCAAGCTCCCCGGCACTGAGAGCGTCAAGGTCGTCGGGAATGTCCGGCGGCGCTTCCGGCTCGTCCGTCTGTGTCTGATCGGGCGGAATTGCAAAACCCTTGGCGCAGAGCCAACCGGCGAGGAACGCGCTTTCGCACATCCCCACGCCGTTTTCAAATTCCACGCCGCTGCATACGCCTGTAAATGTAGGATCAGGCGACAAAAGCAGATACATCAGCCGTTACCTCCGTTACCTCCCGAACCGGAGCCGGAGGAACCGGCAGGATCCGCGACAGTGACCGCGCCGATGTTGGTGATCTTGAAGTGCTTCCAGGCCGGGCCGTGATCCAGACCCATCTGCCCGAAGATCTGGTACTCCTCGGCGGCGCCGGTCTTGGAGAGCGGCTCGCGGAAGAAATTGCCCTTGTCGGGAACGTCCTGCTCAACGGGGCGGATGCAGGAGATGTCAGCACCCAGCAGCACATTAGCGGGCATAAAGCGATCAAGCATGATTCTCAGCGCACCAAAGTCGGTTTCAATGGTCGTGAGGTTCACGCCGCCTACGTTGCGGCTGTCAGGCAGGTTAAAGCCCATCTGCTGGTTGTAGATAATGGAAAGATACTGCTTCACGGCGGAATTGCAGATCAGCACCATGTCGGTGAAATCCGCGCCCGCGTCAAATGCCGCCTTGTAAGCGGCATTGAGGAAGTCCTGCGTCAGAGCGGCGTTGTTGCAGTCGATGACCGTTCCGGCAGCCTCCAGCATACCCCTTGTCTTGTTCGCCTGGGCGGAGCTTCCGGCGAGCTGGTAGACGCCGTTGAGGAAGGTGTACTCCACGTCACGCGCCATCTTTTCAAGGGCGCGGGCGGTCTGGAAGTCCAGCTCATTGGGCGCGTCGTTCTGCGCTCCAGCGGTGTTGATGCCGGAAAGTCTGCCGCGCTGAGAAGCCGCTTCATGCGCGTACTCCACGCCGACCGCAAACTGGAAATTGTCGGTCTTGACCGCGTTCCCGCGGATCAGGTTGAGGAAGGGCGTAACGATAGGCGAGGAAGAATACAACTGCCCCGCAAAATTGGGAAGGTTAAAGACCGTACCCATGCCGTTTACATTTGCCATAAAAAATCAAATCCTTTCAAAAAAGAGTTAAGAGTGAAGAGTTAAGAGTTAAGAGTTAAGAGTGAACTGCAAACTGAAATCTCAACTCTCAACACTCAACTCTTACCTCAGGTAGATTCCCTTTGCAGCCGCTTCGGAAATGATAGCGGCCGCAAGCGTGTTGTTGCCTGTCGCTCTGGCAGCGGCAAGGCGTGAAGCAAAGTCGGCATTTTCACCGCCGTTCCCGCG
>ONDC01000120.1:6743-11382 GCA_900316495.1 uncultured Eubacteriales bacterium | reverse complement strand
AGGCAGAATACCGGCATTGATCAGATTGGCTCTGTGGATGCGTGCAAAGCTCTTGACAACAACCGCCTTTATCCCTAAATACAGCGGTGCGAGTGCGGCGTGTTCTCTTGATGAACCTTGTCCGTAATTGGAACCGCCAACGATAATGGAAATACCAAGCTGCTTTGCTCTTTTTGGAAAATCTTCATCACATACGGTAAAACAATGCATGGAGATAGCAGGGATATTGGAACGGAGCGGAAGGATTTTGGCCCCGGCGGGCATGATGTGGTCTGTTGTGATATTATCGCCAACCTTCAAAGATACTTTGCACGCTATGTTATCAAGCAGCGGTGAGGTTACAGGATACGGTTGAATGTTCGGCCCTCTGAGAATCTCTATTCCGTCCATATCCTTTTCATCGGCAGGCGGTTCCACCATGTTGTCATTTATCTTAAACTGATGAGGCAGATGGAATTCCGGCATATTTCCCAATTCTCTTGGATCGGTGAGGTACCCTTTTATGGCGGAAATGGCTGCCATTTCGGGAGAAACGAGATAGATCTGTCCGTCCTTTGTTCCTGATCTTCCTTCAAAGTTACGGTTAAAAGTACGCAATGATACTCCGCCGGAGTTGGGCGATTGTCCCATACCGATACACGGGCCGCAGGCAGATTCCAGTATTCTTGCACCTGCGTCTATCATATCAGCCAGTGCGCCGTTGGACGCCAGCATATTGAGCACTTGCTTAGAGCCGGGAGCTATGCTGAGTGAAACGCTCGGATGAACCGTCCTGCCTTTGAGGATAGTGGCAACCTTCATCATATCAATAAAGCTGGAGTTGGTACAGGAGCCGATACATACCTGATCTATTTTGAGTCTGCCTATCTCCGCAACGGTCTTGACGTTATCCGGAGAGTGAGGACAAGCCGCCATAGGCACAACAGAGGAGAGATCAATATGGATTTCTTCATCATAAACCGCATCGTCGTCTGCTTTCAATTCCGTCCATACCTCTGCCCTGTTCTGCGCTTTGAGAAAGGCAAGCGTTACGTCGTCAGAGGGGAAAATAGATGTAGTGGCGCCAAGCTCTGCCCCCATATTGGTGATAGTGGCTCTTTCGGGAACCGTAAGCGTTTTCACACCCTCACCGCCGTATTCAATGACTTTACCCACGCCGCCTTTTACAGTCATTCGTTTGAGTACCTCCAAGATCACGTCTTTCGCAGCCACCCACGGAGAGAGCTTGCCGGTAAGAGTGACCTTGACGATTTTCGGGTATGTGATGTAGTAAGCGCCGCCGCCCATTGCGACCGCAACGTCAAGACCGCCCGCACCGATGGCAATCATTCCGATACCGCCGCCGGTCGGCGTATGACTGTCCGAGCCAATCAGCGTTTTTCCCGGAATACCGAAGCGTTCCAGATGCACCTGATGACAGATACCGTTGCCGGGTCGGGAAAAACAGATACCGTGCTTTTTTGCGACAGAACCGATAAAACGATGGTCGTCCGCATTTTCAAAACCGTTTTGCAGTGTGTTGTGGTCAATGTAGGCAACCGAGCGTTCTGTCTTTACCCTCGGTATGCCTATCGCTTCAAATTCCAGATAAGCCATTGTGCCTGTGGCGTCCTGCGTGAGCGTCTGATCGATTTTTATTCCGATCTCGCTGCCTTTGATGAATTCCCCGTCAACCAGATGGTTTTTGAGTATTTTTTCGGTCAATGTCAGTCCCATATGATATTCCCCTCCATCATTGATTCAATAAACGCTCTAAACGAATGCCTATCTCATCAAGAAATGTTTCCGTGTCTGCGGTCTGCTTGTTTGCCAGTGTAGAGATGGCCGCAAGATCTCCAGTCATGATTCCTTCACTGATTGTGGCAAGAACCGCTTTTTCCAGTTTGTCGGCAAAGCCGCAAAGTGCAGGCAGACTGTCCAGTTCTCCCCTTTTTCGCAATGCGCCTGTCCACGCATAAATCGTGGCAACAGGATTCGTGGAGGTCTTTTCACCCTTGCAATATTTGTAATAATGGCGCTGTACCGTTCCGTGCGCCGCTTCATATTCATAAATGCCGTCAGGAGAAACCAGTACGGAAGTCATCATCGCAAGACTGCCGTATGCGGTGGCTACCATGTCTGACATCACATCGCCGTCATAGTTTTTACAGGCCCATATATATCCGCCTTCGGAACGAATCACTCTCGCAACCGCGTCATCAATCAGCGTATAAAAATACTCTATTCCGGCTTCCTCAAATTTTGCCCGATAGTCATTTTCAAAGACCTCCGCAAAGATATCCTTGAATCTGTGGTCATATTGTTTCGAGATGGTGTCTTTGGAGGCAAACCATATATCCTGTTTCGTATCAAGCGCATAATTAAAACAGGAACGGGCAAATCCCTCGATAGACTTGTCTTTATTATGAAGTCCCTGAATGATTCCCGCGCTGTCCTCAAAATCGTAGATAAGCGCCGATGTTTCATGTCCGTCTTGATCGGTCACTTTCAGTTCCGCCTTGCTGCCCTGACTGACACGTAGTTCGGTGTTCTTATACACATCGCCGTAAGCGTGACGGGCAATCGTGATAGGCTTTTTCCATGTGGGAATATAAGGGGTGATACCCTCCACAATGATCGGCGCACGGAACACCGTACCGTCCAGAATGGCTCTGATGGTGCCGTTGGGTGATTTCCACATCTCTTTGAGGTCATATTCCGTCATTCTTGCCGCATTGGGCGTGATGGTGGCACACTTGACCGCCACACCGTACTTCTTGGTTGCTTCCGCCGATTCGACGGTTACTTTATCGTCTGTTTCGTTTCTGTGCGCAAGGCCGAGATCGTAGTACTCGGTTTTCAGGTCAATGAAGGGAAGAAGGAGTCTTTCCTTTATCATCTGCCAGATGATCCTTGTCATTTCGTCTCCGTCCATTTCAACCAAAGGGGTGGTCATTTTGATTTTTTCCATCTTAATCAGCCTTTCTTTATGTCTTTTTATCGTTCCCATAGCTCATCTGTTTTTCAAATCCACATATTCCTTTTCATGGGAGATGGATTTGTAGGCGGGGCGAATAATCTTCCTGCCGCTATTCATCTCTTCAAATCGGTGTGCGCACCACCCCGCCATTCTTGAAACAGCAAACAGCGGCGTAAAGAGTTCCTGTGGAATACCGAGCATTTTGTACACAAATCCGCTGTACATATCAATATTGGCGCACATGGCTTTTCCTGAATGTTTTACTTCTTCAAAAATTTTCGGCGTCAGCCGTTCGATGGATTCCAGCAGATGAAACTCCTTTTCAAAGTCGGTTCCCTCCGCCATAGCGCCGGCATACTCTTTCAGAATCACTGCACGGGGATCGGACAACGTATAGACCGCATGCCCCATTCCGTAGATCAGACCGCTTCCGTCGCCTGCTTCCTTTCGCAGAATTTTTCGCAGATACGCCGCAAGCTCCTCTTCATTTTCCCAATCAGCCACATTTGCCTTGATATATTCGTGCATTTCTGTCACCTTACGGTTGGCGCCGCCGTGCCTTGCGCCTTTCAGCGAACCGATGGCTGCCGCATAGGTGGAATAGGGATCTGTACCCGATGAAGTGAGCACACGGCAGGAAAAGGTCGAGTTATTACCGCCGCCGTGTTCCGCGTGAAGCATCAGCATCAGGTCAAGGAGTCTGGCCTCTTCATGGGTAAAATTTCTGTCTGGTCGCAGCGTTGACAAAATGTTTTCCGCTGTTGACTGCCCCTTTATTAAAGGGTGCATGATCATAGAGTCCTCACTGAAATACCGTCTTTGTGTTTCATAGGCACAGATCATAATCACCGGCATTCTTGCGATAAGCGATATGGCGGTGTCTATTTCATGCTCCGGCGATAAAGTTTCCGGATTGCTGTCATAGGAATATAACGCGAGCGTCGATCTTGCCATTTTATTCATAATATCCCGTGACGGTGCTTTCAGGATCATATCCTCGAAAAAATTATCAGGCAAAGCACGATGATCGGACAAAAGCTGTGTAAACTCCGTAAGCTCATCCAATATCGGAAGTTTGCCCGTCAGCAGAAGATATACGATCTCCTCAAAGCCAAAGCGGTCTTCCTCTTCCACATGACGGATGATGTCACGGATATTATACCCTCTGAATATCAGCTTGCCCTCAGCCGGCTTCTTTTCGCCGTCGTCAATCACGTAACCGTGAACATTGCAGATATTGGTAACGCCTGCCATCACGCCCGTTCCGTCCGGATTGCGCAGTCCCCGTTTCACACTGTACTTGTCGAAGTATTCGGGTGAAATGATATTATTCTCGGTAAATGCCGCATACATGGTTTCTTTGAAGCTGCTCATACAGACTTTTCCTCCCTCATATCAGATCGTCTGACGGAATGATCCGATAGAGGGTGGTATGCGCATAGATCACCGGCTGAACGGCATGGAAAAAAACAATGCCGTTCACGGGCGACAATATACGGTCAATCACCCTTCCGTTATACGGATCAAGGATTTCCGCCAGAATATCCCCTTGTTTCACCCTTTGACTGACTTTGGCATGACGTACAAAGAATCCTGCTGTTACCGTCTTTACGTTGACAAGCTGACTTCCTTCAATGAAGCGGGAAATGTACCCTTCGTGACAGTTGTACTCGATAATGC
>ONDC01000120.1:0-6715 GCA_900316495.1 uncultured Eubacteriales bacterium | reverse complement strand
GTTGACCGCTTCGGCGGCCGTCTCTGTGTTAATGGTGTCGGTGGCGTCGGTATAAACCGAAAAGGACTTGGTTTCCCATATCTGCCAATTGTAATTGAGCGTCGTGGTATCATACGGTCTGGCGTTCCGCCGGAATACATACGGCAAGCCGAAATCCTTAGCGAGTTCCACGTCCTCAAAGCCTGTTTTCATCATGCGCACATGCGGAATAAAGCTCCCCTGCATATAGAAACTGGCAAACTGTATGCCAAATTGATAATCGTTTACATTTTTGAAAAGTCCGTCGGCAATGCGCTGTGTGGTTTCACCCAGACTGTATCCCGGAAACATTCTGTTGATATCGGTGTTGTCGGTTGACCAGAAGCGTTTGCCGATATTCATGGAATGGGAATTGACGCTTGGAACGACCAGAATGGATTTGCCGCAGGTGATCTTTCCCCTTTTCTCAAGCTGTTCCAGAATATCGACAAGCCGGGAGCAGAGATAGACCTGCTGCACCTCGTTGCCGCGTGTCGCTCCGACAATGCAGGCGGAATGTTCTCCGCTGCCGAATGTGTATCCTTTAATGCGCATGGCTTCACGGTAAACCGAGCCAAGCTCAAACAGTATTTTTTCTTCCATGTTGCACCTCCCTACGACAAAATTCTCGCAATCAGCGAGCCTTCGGACACGATCGGATATTCCCTGAGCGTAAACACAATGCCGTCTGTTTCCGCGTTGATCTCTTCGCTGATCTCACCTGTCAGGGGGTTCAGGATATCGCCGATGTGATCGCCCTTTTTTACGTCCTTCCAGTGTCCGACATTGGGTACGAATACTCCTGATTTTCCGGCATTGATAAACGACACCTCACCGTCGTCGGAGATGATGGGTTTCTTAGGCTCAATGACCTCTCCGTTCCAGATGCCAAGCTCTTTCATCAGTACGAAAATACCGTCTGTCAACTGATCGCCGTATTTCTTTGTAATTCTCATGCCGACGCCCATTTCCACCACAATGGTTGGCGTGCCGATCACATTCAGGGAGTAAGCGAGTGTGGATTCCAGCACCGTGGCGGAGGAATGAATCCAGATATAATCCACATTCAGCAGTCTGGCAAGCGGCAGCAGTTCCTTCTGTGAAAGCTCGTTGATGCGCACCTGCGGTATTTCTTCGAGAAAAATATTGCTGGCGTGTATGTCAATGACCGCCGCACTTCCGCTGAGATCACGAATGATTCTCGAAGCGATATATTCCGGCATAGAACCGTTTTCCAATCCGGGAAACAGACGGTTCATGTCCAAATCAAAGCCCGGAATGCCACGTGTGATGGAATCCACACCGAGGGGATTGAGCGCCGGATATATATCGACGATGCCTGTCAGACAGTCATAGTTTTCCCTGATTCTTCTTTGCAGCTCATAGCAGACATACTGTCCTTCCAGCTCGTCACCGTGCGTGCCGGTGACAATGCTGAGGCGCTTCTCGCCGCCTTTCAGCCCGTTTTTGGGTATTATGCGATTTTTTTGTATTTTAAGCGTTTCGTCAATCGGAAGACCGACCGACGCTATCGTCTGAACCATTGTGTATCATTCCTTCTGTCGTCATATTTCATTGACGGTGATCCGCTCAGTTTGCTCCTGCCCGGCACAGCCGTAAAAGCTGCCTCGGATCACGGAGCAATCCGCGGAATCCCTGCCGCATGAAACCTTGATGTAATCCTCGTCTACCAGTTTGTTGTTGGCAGGATCAAATCCGTACCAATAGCCCTGGCAGAGCGCCTCCACCCATGCGTGAGACGCTCCTTCTCCGGGAATCATTCCCACTACATACCGGACGGGAATCCCCTCCATGCGAAGCAGTGACGCCATGATGTGAGCGTAATCCTGACAAACACCTGCGCCAAACGCAAACGCGTCCTCGGCTTTTTCATGTACCGATGTGACGCCTTTTCGGTAGTGGAAGGATTGCGGCAGCGACCGCATCACAAAAAGGGCTTTTTCGTAATTGCTGTCGCATTTTTCCAGAGGAAGACAGCGGTGATATTCCTTAAGTTTTGCGCCGGGCTGTGTCAGCGCGGTCTGTGACCTCAGCAAAACCGCATTGAAGGAATCTTCGGTGTATTCTTCATAGATATCCAGTCCGGTCTGTGCCACACCGCTGATGCTGACGTCAAAAGTCCGATGCGGCGCAGTGATTTTTCCATAGATTTTTTCGTTGCCGAAGCTGTCAGCCGTCATATAATACCGGTCGCATTCCTTCACGGCAATGGCAAGGGAAGTGATTTTTTGACGGTTGCTATCCTTTGGCACAAACATTACCGTAAAGCTGTGGTTGCTTATTTCAGCACTGTAAGAGGCTGTCAGCCTGTACTCAAATTGTAATTGCTTGATCGTAACCACTCCGTTCACTTGGAGATCAGATTTCTCAGCAGCTTTTTCACGTTGTCATGGTCAAATTTCGGTTCGGAAAGCAGACTGTCAACCGTGTAGAGAATATGCTCGTCATATCGAAGACAGGATTTTTTCAAAAAGCCCTTTGTCCGGTTATATTCGCGCTTGATTTCGTGCTTTGCAACGCCAAGACTGAGATACAGGTCAAGCCGTTCCATTCCCTTGCCGAGTTTCATGATGTTGCGGATTTTTTCATCGTCAATCAGGTCGTTGGCGCAGCCCCAGAACGCGTAAATATGATCGATCACCAGCATAAGATCGGCAATCTGTGCGGGGCTTTGCTCAGCGTGTTTGACGTCATCTATCGCCAACTGAATGTATGCCATTGTTTCAGTGCCGATATAGTCGCGCATGACAATGGCGTTGTCATACGCTCTGTTGAGACTGCTGATGATGGAATTGCTGTCTTTTGCATCAAAGGGATATTTCTTCCGGAAAGCTTCGCCTGATCCGTAAATATCCGGAATGCCGATTTTCCTGCACAGTGCCGCATAATCGTCTGTGCCGTGATCCAGCATCAAATCCGCTGTTTTCAGATAGTATCTGAGTGTGGTCTGCACCCTTTCGGTGTACCTGCCAAGCCAGAACAAATGATCGCTTTTGTCTACCGTGATAATACCCATGTGTCTTTAAAACCTCCGCCTTGTGATGAATTTACGATGAATGAATCGGGATTTCTGGAAAACCTCGTAAGGCCGCTCGGCCATACCTTTGTTGTGCTGCCGGTCAGGACAAATGCGCGAAGATCGGCTTTCCGCAGAACCCTCGCCCCGTTTTCGTCGAGAATATCGAGATCATAGAAGTCAATGACCTCCTGCGCAATGAACCGTCTCGGCTGACTTTTCAGCAGCGCGATAAACTCCGCCTTTTTTTCCGTTGTCAGCGAACTGCCGAACACAACGCCGTAGCCTCCCGCTTCCGCCACGTCTTTGATGACCAGACTGTCGAAGTTGTCCAGCACATACTTCATATCCTCGTCGTAGAAAGGAAGATAGGTCGGCGCATTCATTAGCGCGGCATCTTCACAGAGATAATACTTGATCATCTTCGGCACAAAATAATATATGCCCTTGTCGTCCGCCACGCCGTTTCCCGGCGCGTTGAGCAGCGCGACATTGCCTTTTTTGTACGCTTCAAAGATATGAGGAATGCCAATGACAGAGTCCTCGTAAAATGTCATCGGATCGAGATATTCGTCGGAAATACGTCGATAGACAGCGCCGACTCTTTGCTTTTTACCGTTGTAGTCTATGTAATAAAGCGAGTCGTTTTCACACACAATATCCTTTCCTGTTGTGAGCACTGCGCCTGTCTTTTCCGCCAGATAAGAATGTTCAAAGAAAGCGGCGTTGTACCGCCCGGGCGAAAGAATGACGTTAATGCCGCCTGTGTTGACGTGATCCATGACTTCCTTCAGCAGATCGGCATAATTCCGGTTGTCCACCACTCCGGCATTGGCAAATACCTCGGGTGCTCCCCGTCTTTGCAATTCTCTGGCAATCATAGGATAGGAGGCACCGGACGGCACACGCAGGTTGTCTTCCAGAATGTACCAGTTGTTGTCCTTTGACTGAACGAGATCAATGCCTGAAATATGGCTGTATATGCCCTTGGGAGGACATACGCCGTCACACGGGGCAAGAAATCCCTTGGCAGAAAAGACAAACTCCTCAGGAATAATGCCGTCCCTGACGATCTGCTTTTTGCCGTAAATGTCCTGCAAAAAGCAATTCAAGGCGTCAACCCGCTGACGCAGCCCCGATGCAAGGTAGTAAAATTCCTTTCTGCCGATCATTCTGGGGATCGGATCAAACGGGAAAAGCTGCTCTTTGAATTCCCCGTTTTTGTAAATGCCGAATTTTACGCCGTATCTTGCCAGCAATCCGTTGATGGTTTCCGCATTTTTAATCAATGAATCCATACTCATTACCTCCTTAACAAGTCAAGGGCGCTTTTGCACCTGATGCAAAAACGCCCTTGTTTCTTGTCAGTATCATATCACAAATCTTATCGTATGTCAACGAATTTTTGCAAGATTTGTTTTTGATAAATTCATTTTGGAGAAATATCCAAAATGAATTGTCTTATTATAAATTATTTTTGAAATTATTTTGTTAATCACCTGCAAAATAATATTGACAAATGCAAACAAAAGATATACAATAAAAGGGAAGAGCAAAGGCGTTCTCGTATTTTACGGGAGCGCCTTTTTGCACTTGAAAAGATAAAGAATGGAGGATGCGCAATGGCAGCTTTTGAGAAAACACGCTCCGGAATACCGATGATGGACGAGGCTTTGCAATACATACGGCTGGGGGACAATGTTGTCTGGCAGGTTCCCTCCCTCAATGAATTCCGATATGTGGCGGAACGGTTCGCACAGCAGGCAATAGCGGATCGCAGAAATCTCATCTATATCCGTTTTGCGGAACACGAGCCGATTCTCACGCCACGGCAAGGGTTGAAAATCGAACACGTAGAGCTTTCGCACCGCTTTGAAAATTTCACGGTCAATATACACAATCTGATTGAACGGGAGGGCTACGACGCTTTTTATGTCTTTGACTGCCTGTCAGAGTTGGAAGAAGCGTGGGCAACCGATCTGATGATGGGCAACTTCTTTCACCTGACCTGTCCGTTTCTGTTTATTCTCGATACAGTCGCCTATTTCCCTATTATCCGAGGCAGACATTCCTTTGACGCGATTGCGACCATCAGGGATACAACGCAGCTTTTCCTTGACGTGTATAAAGAAAACGACAATGACGGGCAGTCATTCTATGTGCGTCCGATGAAGGTGTGGAACCGTTATTCCCAGACGATGTTCCAACCTTATCGCATGAGAAGGGAGGACAACAGCTAGCCGGAAAAGCGCTCGATCAGAATCTCGACAGCTGGGAACGCTTTTTTGTAAGAACCAAGATGCTCTATGAAAACGGCGTGGACGTAACCAATGAATGTGCGAGAATGTGCAACATCATGCTCACCCGAGACGAGCGTATGCGCAGTCTTATCAAGCAGAATTTCAGACCGCAGGATTACTTTGAGGTGCATTCCCGCATGGTCGGTACGGGAATGATCGGCGGCAAGGCTTGCGGAATGCTCCTTGCGAGGAAGATCGTGGAGAATCACCGCCCCGATATTTTTGAACGCTTTGAGCCGCACGATTCCTATTACATCGGGTCCGACGTGTTTTACGCCTATATCGTGGACAACGGTTTCTGGGATTTGAGGATAAAACAGAGGACGGAGGAAGGATTCTTTACGCTGGCGGATCAGTTCAGAGAAAAGATCATGGAGGGAAAATTCCCTGCCGCGATAGAAGCCGAATTTCGCAGAATACTCGATTATTACGGCAGTGATCCGGTGATTGTCCGTTCCAGCTCGATATTGGAAGACGGCTTCGGAAACGCCTTTGCCGGGAAGTATGAATCGGTATTCTGCGGGAGCATCGGTTCTCCGGAAGAACGTCTGCAACAGTTTGAGGACGCGGTGCGCACCGTCTACGCCAGCACGATGAGCCTTTCGGCCCTTGACTACAGAAAACGCCGCGGACTTGACAAACGCGATGAACAGATGGCAATTCTGGTGCAGAGAGTATCGGGTTCAAGATACGAGGGTTTCTTCATGCCCTGCGCGGCAGGAGTGGGTTATTCGACCAGTCCGTACAGAATGGGTTCGGTGCGTCCGGAGTCGGGAATGCTCAGACTCGTGATGGGACTTGGCACTGCCGCCGTAGTATTCACAGCGGCTTGTGGACGCGGTCAGTCTGGAAAAGGGAGAAGTCGAGGGTTTCGACCCAATGAAATTATCCCTGAAGCTCCCGACTTACCTTAATCGGCTGCTGCTTGCGCATAATTATGAAACCGAAGCGCGGTTCAGAGACATGGGCATTGACAGGGATATTCTTTTCGTCACTTGCGATGGTCTGATCGGCAATCAGTCGCTAATGACTGATATGCGGGAAATCCTCGGACTGATTCAGCAGCATTACGAATACCCGGTAGACACGGAATATACCATTAATTTTGCCCCTGACGGGAAATACGTCATAGACCTTCTCCAATGCCGTCCGCTGCAGCTTACCGCCGACGGGGACAAAGTAGAATTTCCGGAAGGCATTCCTTCCGGAAGAAAATTGCTGGAAACAAAGGGCGTTTCCATGGGATTTTCCAGAGAATTCCATGTGGACTGCATTGTGTATATCGATCCTGTGGGATATTACAGGCTCCCTTACAAGAGAAAGTATGATGTGAAGAAGGCTCTCTCCGACATCAACTGGC
>ONDC01000079.1 GCA_900316495.1 uncultured Eubacteriales bacterium | reverse complement strand
GGTATTTTCGTCGTCCTTATCGGCAAGCAGTCCGGCAATGTCGGTCATGAGAATCAGCTTGCTGGCTTTGAGCTTGGCGGCGATCTGCGCCGCAGCGGTATCGGCGTTGATATTGTACACCTCGCCGCCGTAGCCGCCGGCAATGGTGCTGACGACCGGGGTGTAGCCCTTGTCAATCGCGTCCTGAATCACGCCTGTGTTGACCTCTACGATCTCTCCCACAAAGCCGAGATCATCCTTCTTCATCAGCTTTTCCGCCATGAGCATACGCCCGTCCAGACCGCAGAGTCCCAACGCCTTGCCGCTGTGCTGCATGAGGTGCTGCACCAGACTCTTGTTGACCTTTCCGGCGAGAACCATCTGCACAATGTCCATGGTTTCGTCATCGGTGTAGCGCATGCCATTGATGAATTTGCTCTCCTTGCCGATCTTGTCGAGCATGGCGTTGATTTCCGGACCGCCGCCGTGAACCAGCACGGTGTTGATACCAACCAATTGCAGCAGTACAATGTCGCTCATGACCGCCTGCTTTAATTCCTCGCTGAGCATGGCGTTTCCGCCGTATTTGACAACGATGGTCTTTCCCGCCCACTTCTGGATATAGGGCAGCGCCTGAATCAGCACGTTTGCCCTGTCCTCGGTGGAAATGGTCGATCTGCTCTTTTCAGTATGCTCTGGTTTTTCTGTCTCCGCGACGTTTTCCGCCTGTTCGATTTTTTCGGCTATCCGGGCTATATCGTTGAGTTCCATTTTGACATGACTCCCTTTATATTGTTGAATAATAGATTATATGCGTCCGGACTGCTCCGGTCGTTTTTTTGCATTATTATTATTTATAAAAAAACAATCAGCCGTGAAGCTGCCTGTGTTCCTCGGCTAATTCCCTATAAAGCTGCGCCGCGCTCCAATTCAGGTTGTGCGGCGTGACCGTCGCCTTGAGCCAGACGGGAGGAATCCCCATTTCGCGGTACGCCTGAAGAAAGGCGTCCAGCTCGTCGGGTTTGAATCCGCACAGGATCATCATTTCCATGGTGAAATCCTCTCCGCGATAGGGCTGATTGGTCAGCCGGAAGGCGGGAATGCCCGCCAGCGCGCCGATGGTTTCGCCGTACTGCGGGCGGTAGACTCTGACAAGGCGCACATTCATATTGCCGCAAAGCGCACGAATGAGCGAAACCTTGGATTCGTCCATGTTGAAAATGAGCAATTTTTTACTTGAATTCTGCACGTTGTCACACCCAATTATAAGACAATTACCACACAAACGGAATCAGCTTGCGTGTGGTCTTTTTATATTTCCTGTAAGCGTCGACGGAATCCTGCTCCAGACGCTTTTCCTCCTTGGCTGCCTGTTTCCCATGACGATGTGAAACGCGGCGAAAATGGCAGCCGCCTGCCATGTATGCAGGCAGACAACGATTCCGCCATAATAGACAAGCACGCCAAGAAGCATGGGATTGCAGCAGATTTTATACGATCCGTCTATCATGATATTGCTAAAGCTATTTTTTCAAAATATCCCTTAATTGCTCGGCGCGGTAGTCGCCGCTGATGCGCACGTAGTCGTAGGTCAGGTCGCAGCCGTAGGCTTCCGCCTTGCCGTCGCCGCTGCCGCAGCTTATGTCAATGATGATTTCGTCCGCGAGAAGAATCTCCTTTGCACGCGCTTCATCAAAATCCACGCCCGCGCCGTTCTGACAGACGATGATCCTCCCGCGCTCCGACACGAACGCCACTTCCACCTGCGAAATGTCACATTTCGCCCCGGAATAGCCGATGGCGCAGAGAACACGTCCCCAGTTCGCGTCCGATCCGAAAATCGCCGCCTTGACGAGACTGGAGCAAATCACGGATTTTGCCATGACTCTGGCATTTTGGCTGTCAACAGCTCCGTGAACCGTACAGGTCAGCAAACGGGTGGAGCCTTCGCCGTCGCGTGCCAGCTCACGGCAGATGGTGATGCAGATTGCTTTTAATGCGTGGGTAACCGGATTACCTGCCAGTCCTGAAGCCAGCACCGCCGCCGTGTCATTGGTGGAGGTATCGCCGTCCACCGACACCATATTGAAGGTCTGCGGCACCACCTTTGCAAGCGATTTCCGCAGCATATCGGGGGTGATCGCCGTGTCGGTGGTAATGAAGCAGAGAATGGTCGCCATATTCGGATGCACCATGCCGGATCCTTTTGCCATCGCGCCGAAGCGGACGGTTGTGCCGCAGAGGTCGTATTCAAAGGCAATCTCCTTGCGGTAGCGGTCGGTGGTGAGAATCGCGTCAGCGGCTTCGCTCCCGCCGTCGTAACGCAGGCGTGAAGCAAGCTCAACGGCGGAATTGCGTATCGGATCGAGGTTCAGCGGCTGCCCGATCACGCCGGTGGAAGCTACAATCACGTCCTCGGGTGCAATATTCATCGCTTCCGCAGCAATGCGGCACATCTCCCGCGCCTTCTGTTCGCCGTCGGCGTTGCAGGTGTTGGCGTTGCCGCTGTTGCAGATAATGCCCTGTGCGTAGCCGTCGGAAATGTTCTCGCGGGTGACGGCAATCGACGCGCCCTTCACCAGATTCTGGGTATAGGCTCCCGCTGCCGCGCAGCGAACGTCGCAGCGCACCATCGCCAGATCGCGCTTGGATTTGTTGCGGCGCATACCGCTGTGAATGCCGGCAGCCTTAAAGCCGAGCGGCGCGGCGATTCCTCCCGGAATCACGCGGGAATGGGATAGTCTGAGTAAAAATTTCGACATTTTTTTACTATCAATCCTTGTTCACCGGCTTGTCATTGTCAATCTTCTCGTGACAATCGGGGCACTCGTCATAAAGAATCTCTGGTATGCCGAAAAGCGTTGTTTTGACAATCTTTTTTGAACCGCACTTCGGGCAGAAGAGATATTCCTTGCCCTTATGCGCAAAGATGCTGCAAAGCATCGCTGACACCATCGACAGGGAGATCAATGCAAACAACGTCACATACCCGCTTTTAACCAACAAGCAGAGCTGCAACAGAAAAAACGAAAGACAGTACAGCACAAACGCCAGGAACATTAATAATATGCGTGAATTGAAATATTCTTTTCTTGATTTCATGTAAATCAGTCCTCCACGTATTTTTTGATGAGAGCAAGCAGCAAAGTCGAAATGGCGGCGATAATGGTCGACCATGTGGCGACGAATTTCAGAAAAATCTTGACCGGGTTGTCATTGTCAGAAATAAAAACCGCCGTGGGACCGTCCGCTCCTCCGATGATTCCCAAACGCTTCTGTTCCCTGCCGGTGAGGTTCCGCACCCCGGTCGCAAGACCGATCACACTGAAAACACAAAGTATCAGCGAGACAAGCTTTTTGTAGAATTTTCTGAATATGTCCATTATAAAACCTTCTCCATGCCGATTTTCTGCGGAATAAGTCCGCAGCTCTCGTAAAATTTTATTGCGGAAGTATTGCAGCACCAGACATTCAGCGTGACATTGTAACAGCCGGATTTCCTTGCAAACTGCACAACGAATTCATACAGCGCACGCCCGATTCCCCTTCCGCGGCAATGCTCGTCCACGCAGAGATCGTCTATGTAAAGCGTCTTGACGTCGGTGACACAGGTGTCATCCAAATGCTGCTTGAACATGCAGAAGGCATACCCTTTCACGCCTTCCCCTGTATCTGCAACGAATATCGGGCGACTGTCATCCTGAATCAGCTCCGCAAGCTGTTCCGGCGTATATTTTGTTCCGTCCGGCTTGAACAGGTCGGGTCTGCCCTGAGAATGCACATTGCAGACCTGCCGCAGCAGTTCGCTCAGCGCCGGAATGTCATCTTTTACGGCTCTGCGGATGGTCATAGAAAGAATCTCCTTTGTCAACCTATTATTTTCCGTATTCTCCTGACATTCGCCAGTGTATTCTCCTTGGCGGGACCTCCGGCGCTCTTGCGCTGGCTGACGCATACGTCTAAATTGATGGCTTCATACACGCCCTCGTCGAACGTATCGCAGATCGCCTTGTATTCTTCAAGGGGAAGGGTTTCAAGCGTTTCGCCCCTCTCAATGCATTTGGCGACAAGGGTTCCCGTCGCCTTATACGCGTCGCGGAAGGGAAGTCCTTTTTTAACAAGATAATCCGCGCAGTCGGTGGCGTTGATGAAGCCCTTGGCGGCGGCGGCACGCATGTTGTCTTTGAGGACTGTCATTGTGTCGAGCATGGGGGTGAAGGTGGTAATGCACATCTTCACGGTGTCGAACGCGTCGAAGATCGCCTCCTTGTCCTCCTGCATGTCCTTGTTGTAGGCAAGCGGGATGCCCTTCATCACGGTGAGCAGCGTCATCAAATCGCCGAACACCCTGCCCGATTTTCCGCGCACCAGTTCGGCAATGTCGGGGTTTTTCTTCTGCGGCATGATGGAGGAGCCGGTGGAAAATGCGTCGTCCAGCTCGATGAATTTGAATTCCCACGAGCACCAGAGGATGATTTCCTCAGCAAACCGGGAAAGATGCACCATGACGATTGACAGCGCTGACGCCAATTCCAGACAAAAGTCGCGGTCGGAAACGCCGTCGAGACTGTTGCGGGAATAATCGTCCATTCCGAGAGCCGCTGTTGTCAGAGCGCGGTCAATTCCGTATGTCGTGCCCGCAAGGGCGCAGCTTCCGAGGGGATTAATGTTCATGCGCTTCTTCGCGTCCTCGATTCGTGCGATGTCGCGCAGCAGCATTTCCGCATAGGCCAGCAGGTGATGCCCGAAGGTAATGGGCTGTGCGCGCTGGAGATGGGTGTATCCCGGCATGACGGTCTCAGCGTGTTCCTCCGCCTTGTCGCAGATCACACTGATCAACTCCCTGAGATCGGCGAGAATATCGTCCGCCCGCTTGCGGAGATGCAGACGAATGTCGAGCGCTACCTGATCGTTGCGGCTGCGGGAGGTGTGCAGGCGCTTGCCGGTGCTGCCCAGACGGGCTGTCAGCTCGCCTTCCACGAAGGTGTGAATGTCCTCTGCTTCCATATCAATCGGAAGCGCGCCACTTTCGATGTCGGCTAAAATGCCCTTCAGACCCTCGATAATCCTGTCCGCCTCCGAGCGGTCGATGATGCCGCAGGTACCGAGCATATCGGCGTGCGCCATGCTGCCCTCGATGTCCTCGCGGAACATGCGGCTGTCGAAGGAAATAGAGGAATTGAAGTCGTTTGTCTTTTTGTCGATCGCTTTAGAAAAGCGTCCCTGCCAAAGCTGCATTTTATATATGATCTCCTTTATTTTTATTTATTTTTTCTTGCTGAACTCCGAGAAATCAATGATCGTGCTGCCGTCGGTGACCATGGGAAGCTCGCCATTCCACTTCTTCATCATCTCGTAGCGGATGAGATGCTCGTTCAAGGATTTGCTCAGTCTTTCGTTCGCCTTTGCCTGCGCTTCGGACTGAATGCGGAGGGTTTCGGCTTCGGCTTCCGCCTTGACAATGGCTTCCTCCTTCTCGGTCTTTGCCTTGAGAAGCCGCTGCTCGGCGACCTGCTTTTCCTCGATGGCGGCGATGTACGCCTCGGAGAAGTCAAAGTTGATGATATTCACGTCCTCAACATAAATGCCGTTCTTGTTGAGCTTGGCATTCAATTCCTCGATCAAGCCCTGTGAAATAAGTGAACGGTTGGCGACGCTTTCCTCAGCGGTGTATTTGGCAGTGATGGCTTTCAGCACCTCGTTGACCGCCGGGCTGACAAGGATGGTTTCGTAATCGCTACCGACATTCTTGTAAATAGCGTAGGATTTGTCCTTGGAAACGCGGTAATTGATCGCCAGCTTGGTGGTGACGGTCTGCAAATCCTTCGAGAACGCCTCGGTTTCGACCTCCAGCTTGACGATGCGGTTGTCCATCTTGACAATGGTCTGAATAAAGGGAATTTTGAGGTGAATCCCCTCCTGCAGCACGTTCTCACTGACATTTCCGAGAGTATTGATGACGCCGGTGTGTCCCGCGTCCACAATGGTAATACTGTTGAGCAGCACAATCAGTGCCACAAGCACCGCGACCACAATGGCAATCGTCTTTTTGGGAAAATTAAAGCTCTTTCTTTCGTTGATGATGACTGGCATGAGAAATACTTCCTTTCTGAATTAAGTAAACTGTGAATGGGGGGGATCTATTTTATTGTGGAGTGTGGAGCTTCATGAAGCTCCACAATTAAAAAAGTGCGCAGGACAAAGAAAGCCTGTTTTCCCTGCCCTGCGCGATTGGTTCCGAATGGTACGGTAAAGATTTATTTGTCGTTTTTGGCAGCCTGTTCCTTCATAGCCTGAACCTTAATGGGCAGTCCGAAAAGGTTGATGAAGCCTGCCGAATCGTTCTGGTCGTATACCTCGTCCTCGTCAAAGGTCGCGATGTCCTCGTCGTAGAGCGAATAGGGAGATTTCACGCCCGCGTCGATGATGTTGCCCTTGTAGAGCTTAAGACGCACGTCGCCGGTCACATGCTCCTGCGTCTTATCGACAAAGGCGGAAAGCGACTCGCGGAGAGGGGTGAACCACTGACCGAAGTAAACCAATTCCGCAAACCGGATGGCAACCTGCTGCTTGTAGTGATAGGTGTCACGGTCAAGACAGATTTCCTCCAGCTTGTTGTGGGCGTGATAGAGGATGGTGCCGCCGGGGGTCTCGTAAACGCCGCGGCTCTTCATACCGACCAGACGGTTTTCCACCATGTCGGCAATGCCGATGCCGTTCTTGCCGCCCAGCTCGTTGAGCGCCGCGACCATCGCGGGGCCATCTAACTTCTCGCCGTTGAGGGCAACGGGAATGCCCTTTTCGAAGCTCAGGGTGATGTAGGTCGGCTCGTCAGGAGCCTTCTCGGGAGAAACGCCCATCTCGAGGATTTTGTCATACATCGGCTCGTTCCACGGGTTCTCCAGATCCAGACCCTCGTGCGAAAGGTGCCAGAGGTTCTTATCCTTGGAGTAATTGGTCTCTCTGTTTATCTTAAGAGGAATGTTGTGCTGCTCGGCGTACTCGATTTCCTGCTCACGGCTCTTGAATTCCCATGTTCTCCAGGGGGCGATAATCTTCATCTGGGGGGCAAAGCGCTTGATGGCAAGCTCGAAACGCACCTGATCGTTGCCCTTGCCGGTGCAGCCGTGGCAGATGGCGTCCGCACCCTCGGCGAGAGCAATCTCGACGATTCTCTTGGCAATGATCGGACGTGCAAAGCTGGTACCCAACAGATACTTGTTCTCGTAAACAGCGCCCGCCTTCAGCGTGGGATATACATAATCGTCGACAAATTCCTTCTTGAGGTCGGCAATGTAGAGCTTGGAAGCGCCAGTCGCAATGGCCTTTTCCTCCAAACCGTCCAGCTCGGTGCCCTGACCTACATCGCCCGAAACGGCGATCACCTCGCAGCCGTCGTAATTTTCCTTCAGCCACGGAATAATGATGGATGTGTCCAATCCTCCCGAATAAGCGAGTACTACCTTTTTGATCTCAGACATGTGTTGTTCCTCCGTATAGTTTTTTTGTACATGCCGCAAAAGTCCCTGATGTATTAATTCTATCACACTTCTGCGGCTTTTGCAATGACAAAATGATTATACGGCTTTTTGATGCATAAATCAAGAGCAAAAATGTATATTTATTCAAAATGGGGATTTTTCGTATATTTGCGGTGAATTCCCGTCTGCTTCACGATAAATACTATGCATTTTTTATACCGTGGCGGCTTTTCCATCGGCTTTATCTCCGTCAATCCACTCCTGCGTCCCCTGTCCAAGGGGATATAATCGAATTATAATGTATAAATATACATACTATACGAAATAAATGAATATTAATCGGAATAAAAGGCGGCAGCCCCGCAATGTGAACCGCAAAGCTGCCGTCGGAATGAATGGATGAGAAAATCAGTCTGTGGTGCCGGTGTCCTTGAGTAGCTTGATCTCGACGTCAAACGTCTCCGATCTGCTTGTTCTGGTTTCGGGCCGGAAAATGGTGAGCTTGATGGTATCGCCGGCCTTCTTCTCGAACATGACGTCCTGAAGCTGCGAAAGCTCAGTGATGCGCTTGCCGTCGGCATGGGTGATAATATCGTACTTTTGTACCTTGCCGTTCATATCGGAATCGCTGTTGATGTCGTAGATCTGCAGACCTGCCGGAATACCCTGGCTCTCATAGGCGCTGGAAATGGTCACGCAGGTGATGCCTAACTTGACTCTGCCCTCCACGTAGCCATAGTCGATGAGGTCGGTCACAATCTCCTTGACCTTGCTCGACGGTATCGCAAAGCCCATGCCCTCGTAGCCCGTCGCGGCAATCTTGGAGGTGTTGATGCCGATAACCTGACCGTACATGTTGACGAGCGCGCCGCCGGAATTGCCGGGGTTGATGGCGGCGTCGGTCTGGATATAGCGCATGGCGCTGGTGGATTCGGTATTATCGGTGTCGATGATTCTGTCAACGCCGGAGACAATGCCCAAGGTGACGGAGCCGGCAAACTGTCTGCCGCCCGGATTGCCAATGGCCATGACATAATCGCCTAAAACAAGCTGACTGCTGTCGCCTAACTCGCATTCCGGAAGACCTGTGGCATCTACCTTCAACACCGCAAGATCGGAGCGCACGTCAAAGCCGACCACCTTCGCGTCGTATGTCTGACCGTCGCTGGTGATGACAGAAACCTCATACTTGTTGCTGTCGCCGATCACGTGGGAATTGGTGACGATATATCCGTCAGACCGGAGGATAATGCCGGAGCCTTCACCGCTCTGGGAATTCATGTAGTTGACGTTGTCAACCGTGATCACACTGACGATAGAGGGGCGCACCTTGACAGCCACCTGCGCGGGAGTGAGCAGCTCGCCTGCCTCGCCGACCGTGGTATCGGTTTTGGGAGTCTCCACCTCGTTGAAGGAGAACGCGCTGCCATCTCTTTTGCCATCGGTGGAGCTGCCGCCTCCCGAGCTGTAGCCCGCGCGGAAAAGCGCGAAGCAACCAAAGACGATCAGAAGGGCTGCCACGACGACCGCCACAATGGCGACCGCCACCTTACCGCCGTTTGACTTCTGAGGCTGCGCCGTGTACGGAACAGGCTGCTGAACCGGTCTCACCTGCTGCTGAACGGCAGGCGCGTATCCGTTTCCGGTCGTCCCGGGGTTCGTCTGACGGTATCCGCTCGCCTGATTGGGTAAAGTGCCGTTTGGAATTTGATTGTTCATAAATGATTCCTCTTTTCAGATGTAATTTTGCTTTCCGAAAAATATAATAGCCCCATTAGGTGTTTAAATTGTGATGAAATAATGATTACGCCGTTAAACATATTTAAGAGAATGATGAGGATGCGCCGTCCGCGGATTGTGCGTTCTCTTCATTCTGCTTGTCTGACTCGCCGCTCTGCTTCTGGGATTCCTCGCTCTGTCGCTTTGCCGCTTCGTTCTGCTTTCTGGAACGGGCGGACATCCTCGCTCCCTCCGACGCCTCCGGCAGGGTAAAGATAATATTGCAGTAATTGCCCTCGGAGCCTTCGGCATGGATCCTGCCGCCGTGCAGGGTGACGATAGTCTTGACGATATAGAGTCCCAGACCCACGCCCTGGCGGTCGAAGCTGCGGCTCTTGTCGGTTTTGTAGAACCGCTCGAAGATGTGCGACAGCTCCTCGGTGGAAACGCCTATGCCGCTGTTGGAAATGCTGACCGTGACCACCTTGTTCTGCACGGTCGCCCTGACGTGGATATATCCGCCCTCATTGGTGAATTTCACCGCGTTATCAAAGAGGTTGTAAAGCACCTGATGAATCAGATCGGCGTCGCCGTTCACCGTGATGGTGTCCAGCTCATCAAACCCCTGCACCTCGATGTGCTTTTCGTCGATTCTGTGTTCAAAGGAAAGCAGCGCCTGAAAAATGACCTCCGAGAGATTGAAGCGCTGCTTTTTGAGCTGCATGGCGCCGCTGTCAATCTTGGAAAGATCGAGCATGGAGCGCACCAGGCGCGCAAGGCGTTTTGTCTCATCGGAAATGATGCGGAGATATTGATCCTGCCGCTCCGGCGGAATGGTGCCATCCAGAATTCCGTTGACATACCCCGAAATATTGGTCATAGGGGTTTTCAACTCATGCGAAATATTGGCAATAAAGCTGCGGTTGATGGTCTCGCTCTCGGCGAGCTTGGCTCCCATTTCATTGAGAGCGGCGGCAAGCTGACCGACCTCGTTTTCACTCTTGAAATCAATACGCATGGTGAAATCGCCGTCGGAATACTTCTGGGCGGCTCTGACCATTTCTCTGAGGGGCTTGACCTGCTGATATGTCAGCATATAGACCATGCAGAAGGAGATGATCCAGGCAATCATCGCCGCCACAAAGACGATCCTTATCACGTCGCTGCGGAAATCAGAGATTGCCGAGGCGGAGGACGCCACAAAGACAAAGCCCGCGATGTATTCCTTGCCCACATCGCCACCGGCGACAAAAGGCACCGCCACAATGAAATGGTTCTGATCATAAATGCCGCCGAGCCTGTCCGTGACGCGGTACTCCCTGACCTTGGCGGCAGCTGCAATGACCGAGGGAGAAATGCTCTTCTTCTGATGGCGGCACTTGAATTCCTCCTTGTCGGAGGCGTCCGCGCGAAGGTATTCCTCCGAACAGATCACGGTCGTTCCCTGCGCGTCCACGATAAAGATGTCCGCGCCGCAGCTGGAGCTGAGTATGCCAAGAGTGGAACGCAGCTTTTCTTTGCCGGCATCCGTCACAACATACTGGATCGTCGCATTGATTCCGTCTCCCGTCCGTGTGGGCACGGGAATGACATAGGCATTCATCCTGTCGGCGACAATGTGTGCATTGTCGGCAAGCTGCTGCTGCTTTTCACTCTTCCATCGGTTGGAGATCAGCTCCGACATGAGAAATCCGAAAATAATCAGGCTGCATATCAGCACGACCGATGTGACAAACAGATATTTGGTGAAAAGCGAACGGGACGCGGTATGCCTGACCTCGTTGAAAATACCTATGAGCCATGACTTGAAGCCCCGTTTTTTCAGACCTCCGACATTTTGAGTAAATGAGCCGGATCCATACGTCCCTGTGCTGTCCCTGATGTTGTCCTTGTCAAACTGCATAGCAGATACTGGTTCCGTTATTTGACTTCAAACTTATAGCCGACGCCCCAGACGGTCTTGAGTGACCACTGGTCGCTCACGCCCTCCAGCTTCTCGCGCAGGCGCTTGACGTGTACGTCAACGGTGCGGCTGTCGCCGTAATAATTGAAGCCCCATACCTCGTCAAGCAGCTGATCGCGGGAGAATACGCGGTTGGGATTGCTGGCGAGATGATAAATCAGCTCCATTTCTTTCGGGGGAGTGTCAACCTGCACGCCGTTGACCTTCAGCTCGTAGTTATTCAGGTTGATGGAGAGCTTGTCGAAGGTGACGACCTTTTTCTCGTTGGGATCCTGCTTGCCGCTTCTGCGGAGAACCGCCTTGATGCGGGCAAGAATCTCCTTGGGTTAGCACCTTGTCAAAGGTCTCGCCCTTGGCAGTGAGCATGATGATGGGACACTGCGACTTCTTGCGAATTTCACGGCAAACCTGAAAACCGTCCTGCTCGGGCAGCATAATGTCCAGCAGAATGATGTCGGGGCTTTCCTGGTCAAAGACCTCCACCGCCTTTTTGCCGTCATGCGCGATCGCCACGGTGTAGCCTTCCTTCTCGGTGTAGAGCCTCAGAAGCTCGCAGATATTCTGATCGTCATCCACAATAAGTATTTTTCCTGTTTCCATATTGTAATTCTTCCCTTCCAATTTTTTTGAATATTCACAGGTCATATACACATATACAATATACTATACATTTCCTATCCAATTATTATACACCTTAAATCGGTGAAGTGATTGATTTTTTATTAACTCTGCACCTAATATCAATACTTTTCCAATTTTTCTCTTTTATTCCTCATCTGCGCTATAAAAATTCTGTTCCCACAAATTGCCCTCGATACGGCGCATATCTGTCAGCGCAAAGTTTTCCTTCAGCAACCTTCCCAGATAGGCGGAAACCTTTTCCGCTCCATAGACATTCAGATGACCTATATCAGAAAAATCCGTCTGGGAGTCAAATCCGGCCTCGTCAAACAGTTCATAAAAATCCACATACAGACAGCCGTGTTCCTCCGCATACTTCTTCATATAGTCGTGATAGGCGTTATTGCCGTGAGCCGGCGTTGTGAAAAAGACTACATCGATATTGTTTTGCTTGCAAATAGAAACTAATTGATCAAGCTCGTCTTTTGCGTCGACAGACAAACCGCTTTGTCCCTCAATATAAATATCAGAACGGTTTACCGGGGTAATCCCATCTGTTTTGCAATAGCCCATATCCCTTTTTTGCCGCTCGCTTATTTCACCCGCGTCAAAATCCCATTTGCTCAGAACATTCCAGTTTTCATGAAAGACAAGCACAGGCATATAATATCCCAGATAGCTTTTGTAATTGGTACCAAAGCTGGTTTTCAGGTATTCCCTGACCGCGCCTTTGTTCCTCAGATATTTGGTAATAAAGATTTCAGCGGTAGGATCGGCGTTCCTGTTGACCGTATACACATGACCTGTCTCAATCAGCGCCACTTTTGGCTTCTGATACACCAGCGAATCCTCTAAAAACAGGCGCGTGGTATCTATCCTTTGCCAGTTCCAGGCGTAATTATAGGCGCCTATGCCGTAATCCGAGTAAAGTCTCTCCGTACTCACCCCTCTGAACGCACGACTCGAGCCGTAGATCATCACCTCCACGCTGTTCTTCGGCAGCGAATAGAAAAAATCGGCTTTTTCCTTGCAATCCGCCGTGTCCTCCGGACGGAACAGCGGA
>ONDC01000088.1 GCA_900316495.1 uncultured Eubacteriales bacterium | reverse complement strand
GACATTCTCTTATTCTCTTTGAATTGCTCGTTTTTTCTTATTTTTTCATCAATTTCAAATAAAATCACCCGGTCTCAATCAACCTGAAACCGGGTGAAAAAAATCATTGACGCATTATGTTCCGCTGCTCACATCAGCTTGCTTTTCAGCTTTTTCCTTTGCTGCCTTTTCCTCTTCCATCTCCCGATAGATTTCCTCGGAAATATCCTTATCCTTGTAGACAAGATTGTACCAGTAATCTGAATTTCTCTTCAGATCGATGACCAATACATATGTCCCCTGTATTTTTTTGGAATGATGCGTTTTGTCAATCGGAATTCTGACGCTGACTTGTTTGTAATCAAGAATTTCCGGCACGTCAATCAGCATGGACATTAAATCAGTCTGACCAATGTTAGTTGTCACGTAACGCAGACACTTCTCGGCAAACGCATTCAGCTTGGAGGCGCTCATCATTTTGATCTTTTTGATGATCTCGGCAATGACCTTGCGCTGACGCTCTGTACGCCCGAAATCGCCGCCGCCGACATAACGGACTCTTGTATATGCCAACGCCTGTATGCCGTTGAGGTGAAAGGTGCCGGATTTTACCGGAAGATAGCCTCTACGAGGAGGATAGCAATAGCACATGTTCATCTCATAAATATAGTTTTTGTTCATCACCTTGACTTCTTCAGCTTTAATATACATATCGATGCCGCCAATATAATTAACGATATTGATAAAGCTATAGAAATCCAGATGAACAAATTTGTCAAGCTTTACTCCAAAGTTATTCTCAAACGTCTGGAAGAATAATTCTGCTCCTCCGTAACCAAAAGCGGCATTGAGCTTTCCTTTGCCTGCCTTTTTCTTTTTGTTTTCCGGAATATCTACCAGAATATCTCTCAAAAAGGATGAAATAATGATCTTTTTCGTTTTTTTATTGATAGATACCAACACCATGGCGTCTGAATTGGTTCTGTATCTGCCCCTTAACCGCGCATCCGTGCCCAGTACCATCACATTTATTACATCGCCTTCGGAATAGACAAATTCGTTATCATTGTTAAGGTCTATTTCGTCCAGCTCTTTTTTCTCTTCGTCCGTCATGGTATCCGTATCCAGGTCAATGCCCTTGCGAGCCTGCGCATCGGATACATACTCAAAGCCGTCCTCGCCGTCTTTCACTATATTCATCCTGCTGTAATAGTGATAAAAGGCTCCGTATGCACAGGACATCAAAATGACGGCAACCCCAAGAAGCGCTGTGAATGTATAGAGAATCTTTTTTCCGACAGAACTGCGTTTTCTTATTTTTTTTCCAGATTTCAAAACAATTCATCCCTTTCTGAGTATACCCGCATCACATTCCGTAGCCGGATCAATTTTTGCCGTAGACAAGCTTATACCAGTATTTCTTGTTTTTGTCGAAGTTAACGCCAAGGACAGAGGCGCCCCTGATGGTCATGTATTTATAGGAACCGTTGATCGGCATTCTGCCGTTGACAATACTATAATTGAGATATTCCTTCGCATTGAGCAGCATGGACATGACTTCGCTCTTGGAAAGGTTGGTCGTGATCATCGGAAGGACGATATCCGCCAGGTCATTGATTTCAGAAACACTGAGTTTTTTTGCCTTTTTGATAATCTGTGTCATCACCTTGCGCTGGCGCTCGGTGCGGGCAAAATCCGTTCCCACATATCTCACGCGTGAATAGGCAAGCGCCTGTATGCCGTTGAGATGGTATTGACCCGAACTGTTCTGCTTGATCAGATTGGCATTCTTATCCTTTTTAAGACTTTTGGCGATATAGGGAATATAGGTTTTGTTCATCACCTTGATCTCGGCAGCGGAGAGCTTCATATCCACGCCGCCTACCGCGTCCACCAGCTTGATGAAATTATAGAAGTCTATCTGGACATATTTGTCAAGATGTATGTCAAAATTCTTCTCAAACGTCTTGAATAACAGCTTCTGTCCGCCAAATACATTGGCGGCATTGAGCCTGTTCCTGCCCACGCCGGGAATCGTGACGTAAGTATCTCTGAGCACCGACGTCATGACCAATCTCTTGTTCTTTTTGTCGATGGAGAGAATGACCATCGTATCCGTTCTGCTGCGCTTGCTGTTTTTCTTCCGGCTGTCGATGCCAAGCAGAAGAATGTTGGTCACGTCCTTACTGCTCGCCTTCACAATTTCAGTTGTGGCGTCGTCCTGAACGGAGCCGTCATCGGAAGCGGTTTCCCCCGCTTTTTTTTCATCGGGTTGATTGCCGTCCGGCGTATCCTCGGAGGAGCTGCTTTGATCCATTGAGTTTGTCTCCTCAAAAAACTGATCCAACTGAGCGCGTTCCTCATCCGTCAGATCATTCTCGTTGATTTCGTCCTCTTCATAGTCGATGGCGGTGACAATCTCATCGTTATCGTTGAGCGATGTAATATTCATCTTGTTATAATAATGAAGAAAGACGCCGTAAGCAGAGGCAAATATAATCACTGCAAGACATAGGACAGCGCCGAGTCCCACTATCACCTTCTGTCTGAGGGTGAGCTTTTTCTTTGTCTGCTTACCGGTATCTGTTTTTCTCGCGCCAGATTTCACTCCACATCAATTCCTTTCATAATCTGATAATATTCCCCAACCAAACCGCCCCAAAAGCGTTTTAGCTGAAGAATACTATCGGATTTGTATTTTACCAGAAAAATATGACTTATACTTTTTTAATTTATGAATATACTATTACATCTTCAAAAATAAAAATCCCGGCAGCCATGCAAATACTATTACAGCTGCCGGGATAATTATCAATCGTCAATAAAGACTATCCGAAAAAGCACCAAGCTGTCAATAATTCAGCAATTACGCAAGCTCAGCAAAGTACTTGATGGTGCGAACCATCTGGCTGGTGTAGGAATTCTCGTTGTCATACCAGGAAACAACCTGAACCTCATAGAGATCATCGGCGATCTTGGCAACCATGGTCTGGGTGGCGTCGAAGAGAGAACCGTATCTCATGCCGATAACGTCGGAGGAAACGATCTGATCCTCGTTGTAGCCGAAGGACTCGGAAGCAGCAGCCTTCATAGCGGCATTGATGCCCTCCTTGGTGATGTCAGCGCCCTTGACAACAGCGGTGAGGATGGTGGTGGAACCTGTCGGAACAGGAACTCTCTGTGCGGAGCCGATGAGCTTGCCGTTAAGCTCGGGGATAACAAGACCAATCGCCTTGGCAGCGCCGGTGGAGTTGGGAACGATGTTGGCAGCGCCGGCTCTTGCTCTTCTGAGGTCGCCCTTTCTGTGAGGACCGTCAAGGATCATCTGATCGCCTGTGTAGGCGTGGATGGTGCTCATGATGCCGCTCTGGATGGGAGCATAGTCATTGAGAGCCTTTGCCATGGGAGCGAGGCAGTTGGTGGTGCAGGAAGCAGCGGAGATGATGGTGTCCTCGGGAGTGAGGGTCTTCTCATTGACGCTGAAAACGATGGTGGGAAGGTCGTTGCCGGCGGGAGCGGAAATGACAACCTTCTTGGCGCCTGCGTCGATGTGAGCCTGGCTCTTTGCCTTGGAGCAATAGAAACCGGTGCACTCCAGCACAACGTCAACGCCGATCTCGCCCCAGGGCAGATCCTTCGCGTCCTTCTCGGCATAGATCTTGAGGGTCTTGCCGTCGACGGTGATGGTGCCAGCCTCATCGTCAGCCTCTACTGTGTGGAGACCTTCGCCGATTCTGCCGCAGTAGCCGCCCTGAGCGGTATCGTACTTGAGCAGCTGAGCAAGCATGGAGGGCTTGGTGAGGTCGTTGATAGCGACAACTTCGTAGCCTTCAGCGCCGAACATCTGTCTGAAAGCGAGACGGCCAATGCGGCCAAAACCATTAATAGCAACTTTTACTGACATGGGAAAGTTACCTCCTAAAGAAAAATTTCTGATAATATAATATCCTATTTTTCCATAAAATACAAGAGCAAGAGCCAAATTTTTAAAAAATATTTATAATATTTTTTCCTCACCTGAGCTGGATCCGCGTCAGGAATATTTCCTTATACATTTTCCTCCCCGCCCGTCTGTATGACAGCAGCTATCGGCGGATCAGCTCAAAGCAAAGCAAGGTCATGAGAAGTATGGATTTCCTCTTGCCCACTTATCAGTGGGATCCCATCCTCCGTTGAGCTTTATCTTTTTGGGCAGTTCCTTTATGCTGAGATCAGGGCCGTTACGGTTTACCACATTGACCTGAGTCCCCTCCGGTATGTTGACGTAGATCCAGTTGGCGTCACGCACGCAAAGCTGAATACTGCCGCCTGTTACTGCCGTTCCGATGCTCTCATACCGTCCGTCGATCATGGTCCACGCTGTCTTCTTTCTGTAAGACGCCGAGCAGATATAGTAGTTTTCCTCTTTACTGATCAGGCAGCCATACTGAGCGTATTCCTTATCCGCCGGACTGACCCATTTTTCCTTTTTCTGAATCGAATAGACGCCCTCCTTGGTGGGAGTCGTGTCAAGAGCGCCTGTCGAGCATTTCATGTAGTAGGAAGTCTGCGTATATTTTCCGTTCTCATCCTTTTTATAAGCCACAATCATTTGATTGCCGGTGTAAACAACCACATAATACTCAGAGTTATAATCAGGATTTAAAATGTCATTTGTGTCAACCGTCGACTGTGTTTCAGCAGAAGGCGTGTCGGCGGAGGAAATATCCGTGGATTCCGCCGGCTGCGAACTGACTTCCGTCTGCGGTTCATTCGGAACGTCGGATGGAGACGCGGCGTCCGACTGACTGACATAATCCCCCGGAGGCATGTCGAAAAAATCGTCCTTATAGGAACGTTTTCCTTTGTACACCATCACGGTGAAGCAAACAAGTGCAATTGCAACCACACAAAGTGAAATTGTGGCAATCATAATTCTATTTGAGTCTTTATTTTGTCTGTACATTTTTATATCTCCAGTATTGTGTTCTTTACGAAATCCATTGCATCGCCTTCAAATGGATATTCGATGTCAAGGGTGTTAAATGAGATAAAATCGGCATATCACTTGGTCATTCCAAAAGCCTCCGCAATGACTTTGCGATATGCCGAAATCGATACTCGATCGAATCAGGGATACGCTGATGAAAGGCTTGCCGTCAATTCGCCCGCACAAGAAGGATAGACCGGGTGTGGGCTGAATCGACTTATTCAGCGTTTCCTTAGCAAACCTTTATCAGAACCAACCGTCAATCCATTCTCCGTCATTATCACCGCCAGCCGTCGTTGTTGTAGTGGCAGCTTTTGTGGTAGTTGTTTTCTCGGTGGTTTTTTTGGCGGTGGTTTTTTTTGCGGTGGTTTTCTTGCCGCCTTGTGACGCGCTGGTAGACGTTGTTGCTTCCGGATCTTCCGTTGACTCCTCTGTCAGTTCCTCTTCAGAAGTCGTTGTTGTCGGTTCTTCGGTAGTGGAAGAACTCGCCTCCGTATCCTCAAGCGAGATGGACTGGGGTTCCTGTTTGCCGAAGCCGACATATATAACGTCAAACCGGATCAACACAATGCCAAGAAACAGCTCCGCCAGTAAAAGAACCGCAATCGTCATAAGTATTACCTTACATTTTTTCATCACAAAAACAACTCCTGAATTAATTATTTAAAAATTCTCTGAGCTTCCTCAGTATTGCCTTATCAGACTCACTCGGATTTTCTATCGCCGAATACTTGTCATACGCTGCCTGAGCCACCCAATAGAACGATCTCTCTACCGTCTTGGAATAAATGATGTGTTCCTCTCCGGTCGCGTCGTCTATATAGATCAGATAGCCCCTGCCCTTGATATTGGTTCCGAAGAAGGACTGGGGAATTTTAATCAGAACTCCTGTATAGGTATACTGCGTTTCATCATGACTGTAAATATTGTCCGCCTTGATTCTTCTGACATTCGGCGTATTGATTGTCAGCTCGTTGTCGCCAAGGGTGGTGGACGGAATGATCAGCGTACCGAATTCAGGAATATAATGCACCGAATTCAGGGCTTCATCCCGCTTGATCTGAATGCCGAAGCGAATGCCGTAAGGCTCGCTCACCCTGATGCTGGCGCCAAGGGTGGTCAGTGTAATTTTCGGATTGGCGTCCACAATATAGCGGGAATATGCTGACTCGCTGAGAGGCGGAAATACCATGGAAAATTTGGTGGGAATGGTCATGACCTGCCCGTCATTGATATGATCCTGAGAAAACATCTTATTGTTTCTCACCCAGGTGGTGCTGCCAACGAGGAAGTAATTGTAGATCGGGCGGGGAGTGCCGTCCTGATTGGCGTACCCGTCGTCCCACGTGGAATCAATGGCATACCAGTTACCGCCTATCTGAACATAGTTCCACATATGCGGTCCGCCCGAGCTGTCGGAGGTCCTGCCTGTCCCCGACACAAGAGCGCAGTTAATGCCGAATTTCCCGCAGAGGAGCTTCATGGCCTTTGAGTACCCTTCACACACGAATTTTCCTTTGCCGGTAAAGAGCGGCGCTCCTGTGTATGCGTAGCCGTAGGTATAGGAAGAACCGCTCAGCGCGTCGTAATCATAGGAAGCATTGATCAAAATATAATCGTGAATCGCCTTGATCGTCTCATAAACCGATTCGTTCTTCCTCGTTTGCCGCACAGAATCAACAGCGGCGGAAAGACCGGCATCGTATGCCGCTATTTCACTGTAGGCGCCGGGATAAGCGTCTTTGATAAAATCAATCTCGATCCAATCGACATAGCCTTTCCCGACGTTTTTCCCGGTTGTCAGATCCGCGTCGATGGCGTAGTTGAATGACCTGACCCAGAACGCCTCGGGGCAGTCATAGAAGAAGGCCGCCGCGGCACTCAGAACCGCATCGTCTATGTCTCCCAGGTCGTCTATACTCAGGGTATTGGTTTCGGGATCGGAATAAACCACATCAAACGGAATCGTGGGATTAAAGTCCACATGGATGATTTCATTGGACGGGTTCCTCTGTACCACCAGACTTTGATAAAGCCCGTCAAAGATTTTCTTCTCATTATCGTCAAGCTCGCTCCTGTAGCTGCCGTTGTAGCTCGCGGAAGGAAGAAATTTGTTGAATCTGGCGCCGTTATTTCTTTTCAGAGCGGTCTGATTGGACAGAATCAGATCCGGCGCTTGTCTTGTAACCGTAAGATTGCCTTTTTCTTCCGATCGTATTGGCTCGGAGAGATGATCCTGAATCGTCTGCGCCAACGCGGTCTCCCCCGGAAGATCGGTCTGAGACACCTCTTCGGAAGCAGAGACCTTCAGGACTGAAAGCACTGAAAACAACAGGGAAAGCGCCAATGTTGCGCTGAACGCCATAACGAGCATTCGCTTTTGCATTTTTTTCATATAAAGATCAATCCTTTCCGCCTATAATTGTTGAGCCCATTCTCTCTCTATTATTATGCATATTTTGGATTGAAAGTCAATGGCAATTCTGATCTTTTTTTGCATTCTCACAAAAAAATCGGGGTACAGGAGCTGATTTTTTCAGCACCTGCACCCCGGAAAAAGATGCGTTAGTATTCAGGGCATCGAAGCTCCGCCCTTTTGACCGTCCTGTTACGGCAACTGCTCGTCAGACGCCGTTTCCGGCTCCTGCGTCGCCTCGGCTACGGTCGATGACGGGGACGGTTCGCCGTCTGAAGCAACCGGCTCGGACTCGCCGTCTGCTGAAGTCACGGCCTCGGTCGGCTCCGTGGCGGAAGTCACGGCCTCGGTCGGCTCTGTGGCAGAAGTCACGGCTCCGGACTTATCGTCAGCGGAAGTGACTGCCGTAGTCTGTTCGGTGGATTCGGTTGATGAAGTATCCTCGTCCGGCGCCGGATTTGCCTCGTCATAAAGGAGCTTCAGCTTTTTGAGGATTTCCTGTTGAGCACGAGTGGGATTTTCCAGTCTGCTATAATTGTCATAGGCAGCCGTGACAACTCCGTTAAAGGTTTTTTCCACCTTTGCCGAATAGAGAACATATTCCTTGCCGTCAATTCCCTGGTACTTCAGATAGCCTCTTCCGACAACCTCCGTATCAAAGAAGGATTTTGGAATATTGATCAGCACGCCGGTGTAGATGAGATGACCTGATGTTTCCTCAAGGTATTTTTTTGCCTTAATCTTCAACACATTGGGCGTATTCAGTGTGAGCTCCTCGTTGCCAAGGCTGCCCGCACTGATGATCAGCGTGCCGTATTCA
>ONDC01000095.1 GCA_900316495.1 uncultured Eubacteriales bacterium | reverse complement strand
GTTGTCCCACACCTGCTGATATTCCTCGCCTTCACCGCCGCTCTGTAAGTAGCTTTCCATCTCGTCGGGGTTGACATATTGCGACGCGGTTTTGGCTGTTAGATACGCTCCTTCGGCGTATTGCTCAAGCAACGCGTCTGTAAAAATATTGAAGCCTATGGTTAATACGATCGCAGAAAACATCACAAGCAGTAAAACGATGCCTGTGATGCTTTTTACAGTGGCGTGCTGCCGGATTATTTTAATCATGGCGATTCCTCCTCTTTTTTCGAGTCCATTAAATTTATCATATCCTCCGGTGTCCAATAAATGTCCAATAGAAATGACGGTTTTATGTGAAACCAGTTACAAATTTTTAGCGTCCGTTTTGTCCGAATTAACGATTGAAAACTTCGGCGGGATTTCGCCGGACATTTCAGCAAAAGCGTTGACACCCGCTTTATCTTCCGCATTGTCAAATCAGAAAGACGCGATCTAAGGTATTCAAAAAACGCCACAGAGGCGTATGGAGATTTCTTCAGTCAATACCCTTTGTTATGTTTTTAGTGTCTGGACACTATGTTACTTCGGCTTGAATTTCGGCGCGGAATCATCGTCGATTTCAGCCGCATTGACTTAACACGCAACCTCCGTTAACTTTATTCCACAAGCCTGTCAGAATAGTATGCATCAGGGATCTTCGGCATTCCGGCTTCAAAGTCTTCAGGGGCAGCGGGAAAACGGGACGGTGATATGGGTTGACTTTAGTGTGTCGGCGTGATAGAATGGATTCAGAACCATAACGAAGTCGCAAGGGAAAATGCACCTGATGAATGAACTGAACGGGACAGTCGCACAGGGTTGATTGTTGCATGATTCCAAGCCGGTCGCTGCAAAGCTGTATCAATCATTTGTCGGGTATTTAGTACTGTCATTTGGAAAGAAGGTATTGTCATGAAAGAAAAGAAAACCAGAACCGTAGTCATAACCGGATCGGCAAGGGGATTCGGACTTTGTCAGGCGATAAAATTCAAGGAAGAGGGATTCAATGTTGTCATTTCCGACATCAACGAAACCAATCTTGCCAAGGAGCTCAGTGAGCTGACTGCCATCCATCCGGAGGAAACAAGGGCGGTAAGCGAGGTGTGCGACGTTACCCGCCTTTCCGATCTGGAGAATCTGTGGGTCCGCGCATGGTCAGCCCGGTCATCATGGCGTCATTGGAGCCGTAGCCCTCCACGTTGTAAATCTGACCGTATCCCTGCTCCTTCATTCCGGCAAATGCCACCTTGGAGCCGAACACCGTTCCCTTGAGATCGACGTCCAGAATAAAGGCAATCTCCTTTTCCGTCAGTTCATATACCGGCTTGTCGGGCGAATTGACGCCCGCTTTGTTGATCCAAATATCCACCGCGCCAAATTCCCTCACGGCGCGGCACGGCAAAGCGGGCAGTCACTTATTTCACCCGCAGTCTGGCCAAGGAAAGCCGCGATCTGACGGGCGACCGCGTCAAGGTATGCCGTCTCACACCCGGCATCATGATCACCGACTTCATCACCCACGCCAACGGCGACGCAACCACCATCAGTCTGCCCGAAAAGACCAAAAAGGTTTACAACATCCTCGGCGATTACCCTGAAACCATCGTCAATTATGTGGTGCCGCGTATGATCAGAAATAAAAAGAATGACGGAAACATCGTCTGGCTGACCGGCAGAAGAGCCTTTTTCCGCTTTCTCACAGCCGGATTCAGAAGGCGGAATTTCTTCTCCGAAACAGAATAAGCATGATGACCGTCCTTTCCCGAAGACATCTCATCATTGCATCCTGTCAGCTGTTTGGCTGAATCAGCCTGATTTCAATTCCGATCACGTCATACCTTGACTGTGCCTCTTCTGAGTAATACGCGTTCATGTCGTTCGGGCTTGCGTCTGCGACATTCTCTTCCGTGTAGCCGCATTGTAACAACGGCAGAGCGGCGTACAGCTCACTGAAATTCCTGAATACATGAAGTCCGGTCACGAGTACGATGAACGGCTCACGTAGGCCTTCCGCGCATGAAAACTCGATCTCATCGCCGACCTTTATTTTCTGCCGCCTTTCGTCATACAGCCTGAGTTCAAAGGTCTTTTCACCGGACTTTATGCTGTCATAGGGCTTGGCTCTGAGTTTAAAATGAAAGCGCATGGTATGACTCCCCTTCATAGAATATTGGATTCTATTTGATTCTATCATATTCAGATTGTCATTGCAATTGTTTTTTTAAAGCTAATAATGTTACGTTTTTTTGAAAGAGGTCAGATGAAATGAAAAAAGAAAAGACAGAAAAGACAGAAAACAAAGAAAACAAAAAACATTCCAAACGGAAAATTGTCGGCATAGTCCTGCTGAGTCTGTTCCTGCTGGCAATCGTCGGCTGGGGTGCGTTTTCGATTGCCATGTACGAGGAAAACTTCAACCAGCGCTTTGAGAGCTATGAGCCGCTGTCGTTCCGCGTGGAGGATTTCGAGGGACTGTCCCGGACAAAGTACGAATTCCCCTCCGACAAGGGACAGAAGCTTGCGGGGTATTGGTACAGCGCGGGGGAGAACCAGCGCGGCATTATCGTCATTGCGCACGGCTTCGGCGGGGGCGGACACAATTCCTACATGGACGTCGCCAATTATTTCGCGCAACATGGCTATTATGTATTTGCCTATGACGCGACAGGGAACGATGAGAGCGAGGGGGAAGGCGTTGGCGGTGTTCCGCAGGGACAGATCGATCTGAATTACGCCATCTCCTTCGTAGAGGAAAGCGGGAACTTCCCGAAGCTCCCGATCGGGCTTTTCGGACACAGCTGGGGCGGCTACAGCGTGTGCAGCGTGCTGACCTTCCACCCGGAGGTCAGGGCGGTCATCGAATGCTCCGGCTGCAATGCCTCCGCCGATCTCTTTGAGGGCGGCGGAAAGTCGCAGGCGGGCGACCTGATCTACACCATGATGCCCTTCATCAATCTGCACGAGTGGCTCCACTATGGAAAATACGCCACCAACACCGCCCTCGACGGCTTTGAGGCGAGCGACGCGGCTGTCATGGTCATTCACAGCGAGGACGACAGCGTGGTGTCCATCGAATACGGTCTGGACAAGTATTATGAGAAATACAAGGACGACCCGCGCTTTGTCTTCAAGCGTCTGAAGGACAAGGGTCACAATTACATCATCAACGACATGACCTATATCGATTCCTTCAACGTGGAATTTGACAAATGGCTTCAAACCCTCCATTACGATTATAAGGCGGAGGAAAACAAGGAGCGCTTCAAAAAGGATAAGGCAGATTATATTCACGCGCATCTTGATAGAACCAAATGGGCAAACCGTCTGAACGAGGAGATGTTCAGAGAGTTTCTGGCGTTTTACGATAAGAATCTCGGCTGAATACGGTGAGAAGTTTAATCCTCTTTCGTATTTGATGGAACATCCATTATTACCCATGCCTTGCGAACAAAAAGCAGGCGGAAGAACGGCTTAATGAAAAGCGATCTTCCGCCTGTTATTTTTTTATCGTTTTTCTCTGATCAGCGTGGAGTCGCTGCCCTTCATGAACGGAGGAGTCAGTCAGGCACGTTTCCTTTTACGCGGCGTCTGATCACCACATACGATGCCGCCTTCACCGAGAACAACGCGGCGAAGCAGGCGAAGATGATAAGAACGCTGCTTTCCCCTGTGCCGGGGGACGGAACAATGCTTCCCTCGCTGTCTGTCCAGACGGCATAGAGAGTCGTGTCAGCCGTAATGGTGAATCTGTCGCTGCCGTTGCCCTTATAGCCTGTTCCGCTGCCGTCCGGTCGTGTGTTCCAGTATCGGAATTCATAGCCCTCACGTTTCAGGTCGGCGGAAGGCGCCGCAATGGTGATGGTCGTCCAGTCGGACACCTCAAGTTTCTCCGGGACGGGGCCGATGCCGCCGTTGGCGTCATAGCTGAGCGTGACGGTGGGAAGCTGATACCAGAAGGCATAAAGGCATACAGTCTCACTGAAATAGTAATAACGCTCCGCGCCGTAATCGTCGCCGCTGCCGTCGGGGCTTGTGTTCCAGTTCATGAAGCGGTAGCCCTCTCTCTGGCTCGGGAGGCGTCTTAATATACAGCTCCGGTATGCCCGTGACGGATGCGGGGGGAGTTCCCGTGCCGCCATTGAGATCGTAGCTCACGGTGATGGTATCTTTCCAGATGGCGTACAGCACGACGTCCTCCCCGAAGGATTCCGACCAACCGGGGAGATAATAGGTGCCGCTGTCGTCCGCCGCGGTGTTCCAGTGAATGAACTCCGCTCCCGCTTTACTGAGCGTATCTGCCGAAGCGATTGTGACGTTAAGGTACGGCTGTCCCGTCACCGACGCGGGCGGCGTGTCCGTTCCTCCGTTCGGGTCGTAAGTGACGGAGATGTCCTTCTCCCAGAGGGCATATAGCACGGTGTCCTCATAGAAGCACTCCTGACTGCCGAGAGACCAGGTATTGGTGCTTCCGTCCGGTATGACGCTCCACCGTACAAGGGAATATCCCTCCTTCGTCATGCCGCCGGAATCGAACGGTAGCGTGAAGGTTTCGCCTTTTTCCACTGTGATCGATGCGGGAGGCGAACCGCTGGCGCCGTTGGCATGGAAGGAAATCGTGATGTCGTCTTCGCCTTCGGCAAACGCCATGACCGCCGCGCGCCCGCTCAGAAAGAGCAACGCGACCGCCGCGATCAGTGAAATCACGATGACAGGGGGCAAACGCCACCATTGTCTGCTGCTGAAAGAGTCTTTCATACTTGATCCTCCATTCGTTTCCAGATATTTTCACGACAGTTAAACCGTCGCGTTTCGGACTGTCAATCGATGTATGAAATTTTTATTATAGCTGATTTACACCGGAAAATCAACATTTCATCATAAAAGCAGCATAGAAGTTTACTTTTTATATATAAAAATCCAAATAAAAAAGCAGAACCGCGTTACAGGAAACATAAGGCAGTTCCGCTTATCAGTACATATTCCATTGACGGTGGCATCCAACAATCCATACGGGCCGCGTTATGTCAGCCAAAAAATGCGGGATTCACTTTTGCGCGCGAGCGCCTTTTGACTTGTTCTGTCCTCTTACCGGATAAGGGCAATCAGCAGACCCACAAGTAAGGAGGGAATCAACGCAAACACAATGCCGGGGAAGAGCATGCCCTTTACATGGAACCACTTCTGATGATAGGCCTTGTCCATCTGCTCCGTTCCCTCCAGCCGGAACCGCTTCATATTGGCAAACAGCACCCAGTCGATAAAGCAGGTGTCATACACCCCGATCCATACCATCATGCCAAAAGTCAGGGCAAATCCCTGCCAGAAGGTGTCGGCTCCCGCGAGCATGGCGCAGACAAACAGAATAACGGTAAAAAGCACCACGCCCAACGACTTGGCAAGCATGACGCTCTTGGACTGGTAGTTGACGTCGACACGTTCATGCGTCTTGAAATATTCCTCCTGAATGTCAGGCGGATAATTGTGAATGCTCGCGGGACTGTCGTTTTTGCCGCCTGCCGTCAATACGATGACGGTAAACAGCAGGGCAAATGCCGCTGCTTCTGCAAGAATAATAGTCCAGTTCATTTGGTTCCTTCCTTTCCAAAACAAATGCGGGTTTCTCATGTCAGTCATCTGAGATTAGCTAAAGCTAACCTCTTACAGCCTTATGGTAACACGGTCTTCCGGATTTGTCAAGCGTTTTTTCATGAATAAGAATCCGACCTTCCCATATTGCATAACGTGAGAACGAGAAACATAAAATCCGCTGGATCGTGCCAATCCGAAAAACAATTTGTCAAAAAGTTTCAAATTATTTGACATGCAAAGTCATTCATTTTAGAATGAAAACAAGAACGTTATCAAACGTGTGCGAATAAATTTGCGGAACAATCTATCATTCAATTGAGGAAAGGGTTGGCAAACATATGCGTATCAAAAACAAAAGTACAAACAGTCTCACTTCGTCCCGCAAAGAACATCGTGGCAACCGTCCCGCTCAGAAGTCATGTCTGAAAGGAGGTTTTGTAACTGTCGTTGTGCTTCTTCTTGCAGCGTTACTGCTGATTTTCTCCTGTTCAAGCTGTTGCGAAGGGGATTATTCCGATCTGGAATCCATCGTATGGAGATGGCTTCTCAAGTCAGACGTAGAGTATGGCGAATTTCAACCTGTGGTGTGTGGAAGCTTCTCTGTATCCAAAACCGGAACGCTCTCGGTCGTCGCAGACGTCATTATCTGTAGTCGCCCCAACAATGAACGATGAGTTCATCTATCCCAAACACTAACGCCTATGACCTGACTCTCCATAAAAAAGCCGCCTGTTGCCACGTACACAACATGACAACAGGCGGTTTCCTTGTTGTAATATTCAGTGATGAATCAAGCCGAAAGCAGCTTATTTAACCTCGACGGTTGCGCCGACTTCCTTGAGCTTCTCCTCGATGGACTTTGCCTCATCCTCAGAGACGGCTTCCTTGATGGGAGCGGGAGCGCCGTCAACCAGAGCCTTGGCTTCCTTCAGACCGAGACCGGTGATCTCGCGGACAACCTTGATGACCTTGATCTTCTCTGCGCCGGCGGAAGCGAGAATGACGTCAAACTCAGTCTTGGCGGCAACAGGAGCGGCACCGCCATCTGTGGGAGCGGCAACAGCAACAGCGGCAGCGGCGGAAACGCCGAATTCTTCCTCGATAGCCTTGACAAGCTCGGAAAGCTCAAGAACGGTCATGGCCTTTACTTCTTCGATAATGTTTGCAATTTTCTCAGACATGGTGTTTTACCTCCATAAATAGTGTTTTTGTGTGTTGAATAAAACGAATGAAATACATCGTAACAGAGTCATTACTCTGCTGCGGGTGCTTCGTCAGCTGCGGGAGCCTCCGCGCCCTCGGTCTGCTTGTCGACGATTGCTTTGATCGCGATAGCAAGACCCTGAATGGTTGCGTTGAGTCCGAATGCGAGCTGCGTGAGAAGGGTCTCTCTCGAAGGCGTCTTGGCGAGCGTCTTGACCTCGTCGACGGTCATCTTCTTACCGTCGATGAAGCCGGCCTTGATCTCAAAGCCCTTGGTGCTGCCCTTGGCGTAATCGTTGAGAATCTTGGCGGCGGCGATGTAATCGCTTTCGCAGGTGGCGATAGCGGTGGTTCCGTTGAGAACCGCGTCGTCAATCTCAACGCCGGCATCGGCAGCCGCGCGCTTGATGAGCGTGTTCTTGGCTACGGTGTAGACAACGCCGGCCTCACGGAGCTGCTTGCGGAGCTTGGTGTCATCCTCCACGGTAATACCGCTGTAATTGACGATAACGCCCGCGCATGCGCCCTTGAGTCTGTCGGACAGCTCACTGACCATAGCCTGCTTCTGTTCCAGGATTGCTTTACTTGGCATGATAGTTTCACCTCTGAAATTCAGGATCATTTCGCAGGAAACAAAAACGCCCGTCCCCGATGATAACCGAGGACGGACAGACAAATTCACGGCAAACAGGACGAAAACGCCTCTGTCTTCATTTGAAAAAGCTCTGTTTCCCTCGGCAGGCGGCTTCATGATAAAAACCGTTAGGCAGTTCTTGCACCTGCTGTCTTTGGTGTACGTCCGAAAACCGAACGTAATACACAGCTTGATTATGATAACACAGTCTATTCTGTTTGTCAAGTGTTTTTTTGAAATTTTTTTGCTTTGAATTGACCCGAATTATTTTGCGTTTTCCTCCGGGTGATAGTTCTTTGACAGCTCCACATAGCGCTCCCAGTCCTTTTCACTCAGGTGAAAGCTCTGTTTCAGATTGTTCTTGACTTCA
>ONDC01000206.1 GCA_900316495.1 uncultured Eubacteriales bacterium | reverse complement strand
TCCTTTGCCGACGTTTCGGAAACGTCGTACAGCGTCTTGGCATTGAATCCCATCGTGCGGGTGCCGTCGTGACGGGTGTACTCGTTGCCCGGCTCCAGAATGGTGATTTTGGTCGCGTCCTTGTCAATCGTCACGCCGTCCTCGCGCCACTTCTTGTAATCTTTCAGTTGTGTCGCGTCCGGCTTCTGCGCGGCAACCAGAATGGCGTTGGTAACGGAATAGCGGTCAAAACGCCCCTGCACATCAAGATAGCTGCGGAAGGCGTCGCCGTTGGTTTTCATTCTGTCGGCGGTGCTGTCCGCCAGCTCATATGCCGCCTGTTTTTCCTCGTTCTTCTTGGCAATCCATGCCGCCTTGTCAAACGGCTGACTGCCTCCTTCAAACACATCGTAAATTCCCATAGAAATTATCGCGCTCCTTTGATTTTGGTTTTCTTCTGCGGCACGGCAACAGGATTGTCCGCCCGCCTACGGTTGGACTGCTGCCTGCCGCGCTGACCGTTCCGCCGTTCCTCTTTCCGGCGTCGCTTCTGAATATCTTTCAGTTCCTTTTTTACCGACGGACGCTTAGAAGCCCCCTCGTCGAAAAGCCCTTGCCTCTCGGAGGAAGGCTTTGACCGACGGGGCTTCCGCCGTTTCCTCGGAAAAAAATCCGCGCCCCTCTTTTTCTCCATCTTGTCCGGCTTGGTCTGCTTCTCCTGCGGATTGCCGAACAGATCGTCGATCAGTTTTTCGGTGTCGGACTTTTCTTTTGCCTCCGGCGCGGCGGGAGCATCCCTGCTCGCCTCCGCCTCCGCGACAATCGACGCGGTATCCACCGAAGCCAGATTGAAGCGTTCCACAATACGGCTGATTTTGGATGCGTCCTCGGCGCGGGCAATCACATCGACTTCCGCGTTGGGGTCTTTGTTCTGCCGGTCAGTGAGGACGCAGTAGAGAACGCCGTACTTCTTTGCCTCCTTCGTGAATTTGGCAAGGTCTTTCTGCCGGACGGTAAAGACCTTCAGCTCCTTGCCGGAGCGCAGCATGGACGTCAGGCGCGCCTTGCCTTTGGTTTTCTTTTCTTCCTTGAGAATGGAATAGAGCAGCACCGCGATATTCTTCGCGCCTTCGCCGGTAATTCTCGCGGCGACTTCAACTCCCTCCAAGCTCATGCGGACGACCTGTTCCGCCGCCTCTCCGCTCGTATCCATCACGGTTCATCTCCTCTCGCTGTTTCGCTTCGTCCGTCCGAATGACGGACAGTTTTTCTTTGAGCGACTGACTTCGCTCCGCGATATTGTCACATTGGCGCACCTCCTTCCGTATTTCACGCAGCCGCAGGGCGATAGCGGAAAGCCTCTCTTTTGCCGCCGGATGATTTTTTGGAGCATGCAGCTCCTGACGTTCGGCAAGTAGGTTTTGCATCTCGTCCTGCAAGGACTGTTGGTATGAAAAAAGCTGCTCCGCCGTGTCAATGTGGTGATGGCAAAGCAGCCTTGTTTCCTGTGCGATATATTCCATTTTCAGCAGATCGTCCTTGAGAAGGTAATGCAGCCGCGCGGGATTCTGTTTGCGTCCTTTCCTGAAAAAGCCGAGCTTGTAGCAGTAATGCAGATACAGCCCGCGCAAACCGCCGATCTTCTTTGTGCGTTTCAATGAGCCTTTCACTAAAAATACCTTGACCTGTTTCTGCGCTGGGGCAAATTTTGAAAACTTGACGGCATAGGAATTCTCGCCGATTCTCTCCACAATGCGCTCGTTGGTGTAATCCTCGCCCAGCCGGTACAAACGCTTGGGACGTTTCCAGCCCTCGCCCTGAATCGTCCAGTACTTATGGTGAGGATCAAAGTTGACGCGGTAGCCCATCGCCTTCATGTGTCCGGCAAAATCGCGCATGGTGTAGGATTTTGAAATTGCCTCGTCTATCGCCTGACGCGCTACGCTGTCCCGTGTGGGCAGTCCGTTTTTCTCGGCCTGGCAATTGACATACGGCTTCTTTTTCCAAACCGGATTTTCAATGACCGACAGCGCGTACTCGCGGCAAAGCTCGTCGGAATACTGCCGGAGCAATTTCAGATTTGCCTTGTTGTCATGATAGTGCTTGCCGTCGGTAAAGGACACCGAATTCAGCACGAAATGATTATGCAAGCAGCCGGTGTTCAGGTGCGTGGCGACAATCACCTGAAAGCGGTCGCCCCACATCTTTTGCGCCAGCTTCACGCCTATTTCGTGTGCCT
>ONDC01000199.1 GCA_900316495.1 uncultured Eubacteriales bacterium | reverse complement strand
TCTCGGCTCTCTGATATTTTTGATTTCTTCTTTTAGCGTTTTTATATCCATACCTCTATTTTACATCTTCCTCTAAAAAAAGTAAATGCTTTTACCCTGGTTTCCTCCTGTTTTTTATTTGACATTCGGTGAAAGCTGATGTATAATAAAGCTGTATCAGTGTATGTGAAAGGTCTGTGTGAATATCAGATCTATTTTTCATAGAAAAAGAAAGGAAGGATTTTCCATGAACAGATCATACGGTCGATTTGTTCCTCACAGCCGTACGGCGCAGTTCCGGCGCCACGGAAGTGATAGCTCCCCATCGTATCCTCCTCGGCGTTCTCCGGCAGTGAGCCGTCCGGCATATCCCCCCCGGCGCCCCGCGCCTGTGAGCCGTCCGGTCAGTCGTCAGAGCTTCGCATCGCAGGCGAGGCAGAAGAACGGAAGGTCATACTGGTTCCCGATCGCCACCATGATGGCAGCGGTTTTATTTGCCGTCACAGCGGTTATGCCGCGCTCGGTTTTCGATGCTTTTGCGGCGAATGAAGAGAGTTTCTCCTTCGGTATCGAATCGAAGGCGGGCGCATACAATGTCACGGTAACGGGCACGGATTCTACATGCATCGGTCTCCCCGCCGAGGACGCGGAAAAAACTGTCAACGCCGACGGCACCGTTACCTTTGCCGTCTGTCTCGATGAGGCAACTGACTTCACCATCGATTCCCCCACCGCAATTCGGAGTATCGTCTTTGACAATGCTCCGACTGCGAAGGCCGCAGAGAATGAGTCCGACGCTGACGTCGGTGACGACGGGGAAGAGAGCGAGGAGGTTACGCCTCAAGCCGGTGTGGAAGCGGTCACGGGACTCGATCTGTCGGATTCCGGCGCCACCTCAGTTGACGTCAGCAGGTGTGTCGGTCTGAAAACCTTGTATGTCGGCAGCAATGAAGCGCTGTCGGATACTGCCTATTCCAACATCTGCTTTGCCGCGAATGCCGATACCGAGGTGGTTCTTGAGACGCCCGAATTTCAGTATGTGGACAGGGGCGAGCAGGGGAAGGGCTTTCTCGTCAAAGTGACCGGCGCGGGTGACATCGCGGATCAGACGGCAATTCTTTTGGGCGATATTCCCGTCCCGAAGGAAGGCGAGTATTATTTCATCTCATTTGAAAATCTCGATGCTACGTTTGATTTTAACGAATCCGCCGGAGCGCCGTCATCGGCTCTCCGCATCACCAACAGTACCCAACCCGGCATTATCTATGTAGTTCCCTTTTCCGCAGGCGATGTGAGCGAATACATAGATCCTGTTACTAATCCCACTACAGAGCCGTCAGGGGACAATTCTGACGAAACGACCCAGTCGTCCACAACTCCCTCCGGCACCGATGATGGTGACGCTCCGAATGTCGTACTGAAGGTTGAGGAAAAAAGCAAGACCATCATCAAGGACGCACACATTGAAAATGTGGAGGGGCTGAAGCCGGGTGAGCTTAAGATTGTCGCCAAGTCGCTGACCAGCTCGAACAAAAAGACCTTCCTCAACGCCATCAAGAAGGCTGACAAGGACTTCAAGGACACAAATCCCTGCCTGATCTACGACATTTACGTGGTGGATGGCAAGGGAAACAAGGTCGATCTCAAGGGTAAGGCGGCTGTCACCGCGATACTTGCTTATCCTGAGAAGCAGGTGGAGTACAATAAGGAAGAATACACTTACACGGTCTACCATCAGCTTGCCGATAAGAGCATAGATACAAGCATCAAAGCCTATCCGCTCAAAGACGGTCTGCAATTCACGACAGATTCATTCAGCTATTTTGCGGTGTCATGCGTCGCCAAGGAACAGAATTATACCAACGTTCCCGTTGAGAAGAACAGCAAGAGTTTTGCGACAGAGGCGAAAGCGCATGAGGGCGCGGCCTTCTGCAATGAGGATGGAAGCGAGTTTGCCGGCACGGGACTTAAGATTGTTGTTTCTAAGCCTTCTGATGCGGAAAGGAAGGAATTCCTCGCCGCCATCAAGACGGCCGACAAGGATTTCAAGGACACCGATAAGAATCTGCTTGTCTATGAGGTGCATCTTATCGACGAGGAGGGCAATGTGGTTTATCTCTCCCAGGGCAAGGTTGATTTTACTCTCTCTTATCCCAACGATACGCTCAAAAAGAATTATGCCAAATATAATTACACCGTCTATCATCAGCTTCCCGATAAGAGCATCGATACAAGGAATCTGGCAATCGGCGGCAAGAATGGCATTACCGTGACGACTGACAGCTTCAGCATGTTTGCCGTGGCAAGCACGCCCAAGCCAAAGGGCAGCGATAACCCCAAGACCGGTGAC
>ONDC01000200.1 GCA_900316495.1 uncultured Eubacteriales bacterium | reverse complement strand
AGCCGGATCACGGCGTTCTTTGCCGAGTCCAACTACCCGACTCCGCAGAAGGTCCTTGCCATGGATTCTGACTGCGATAATAAGGCGGACAAGCTGGTGGTGTACTTCAGCAATACCTTAGACGAAACCTTCTCATTCACCCAGATGAAGGTCTATATGGATGGGATGAAGGATACCGCACTGGTTTCTGTGCCGCAGCCCGTGACGGGACTTTCCGAAGTGACGGTGCCGCTGGCCGATAGCCTTGGCGTTGCTGCGACAGCTAGCCCGAGCGGTGATGCCGTGGTGTTCCTTGTGAATAATGGAACGACAACGGAGGAAAAGGTCAAGATTTCCGATGGTATCGCTCCGCAGCTTCTGAGTGTGACTATCCTCGAGAACCCCGGACACGAGGCGGAACAGGATACGGTGATGATCGCCTTTACCGAGCCTGTTGAAATGGCGTCCCTTACGACGTGGCCGCTGGACGTTGCCGGAGTGCCCTCTGGCGCTACGCTGACTGTCGTTGGCAAGGCGACCACGACTACGGATGGCAAGAGCTGGCAGTTCGTGGTGACGGGTAACGATAACGGCTCCTATATTCCTGTAGGCGGCAAGGCTTCTATCAAGTCCGGCGTTAACGTGATGGATATGAGCATGAACGCGGTTGACCCTGCGGCGGCCTGTACGGAAGTGATTATTGCCGAGACGCCGAAGCCGGTTCCGGTCAGGCTTGCCGAAATGCGTGACTTCGAGGGTGACGGCTTTGCAGATGAAGTCTATATCCTCTTCGAAAAGAAGCTGCGCCTCAAGGACATGCTCGTCAAGATCCTCTAGCGGCGGGCGCCCGTGCAGCCGTCGGCGATATATTGGTTGATAGCCGAGAGAAACAGGGCGGAATAGGTTTCCATCACAAAGCCCGCAGAGGACAGGAAGATGTTCAGATTATCATCATCACCGGACGTCGATGAGGAAGCGGATGTACTTTTCTTAGCTGTCAATGCCGTTTTCTTAGCAGTACGCGCGTCCGCAATCATCTTTTCCAGCGTTTCGAGCAGATCGGCATTGTCGCTTATTACCCTCACGGTATATCGAAAACTCTGACCGGAGTGCTTTTGCAGATCGACGCAGAGACCGTTTTTGCTGCCGCTGCTATTTTTGGCTTCGTGAAGCAAGGAAAACGCGCGATTCAGCGCTTCATAAAGCGGGCTTTTGATATGCTGGATGGAAAGTCCCACTGAAAGAGAGGGCTTGCCGGGATTCGCTTTTCTCTCGTCGGCAAAGGCTTTGTTGAATTTTGCATTGAGCCGGTTGACGAGTGCAAACACGGAGATTTCATTTTCCTTATTGTCCGGCTCTTTGCCCATGACTGGCAGGATGGCAAGCAGGTCGTCGCCACCGGCGTAAAGCGGTACACCGCCGTACTCCAATATCATTTCAGCGGATTTGACGCAGTATTGAAAGCTCTTTTTGCTTAAGTTTTTTGCTTCCTCATCGGTGGCGCAACTCTTGAACAGCTTGCCCATGCTGTCGCCGTCGGAATTGAAAATGCAGTAATATTCCTCGGTTTTCCAGACAGGATTTTTCGGTTTTTCCGGATTGGCAATGCTTTCTATATCACGGATGTTGTTTTCTTTACATTCATCGTAAAGCATCCATCCGATTCCCTGCGAAGACTGCAAAGATTCAAGCGATTTAACCAACTTAAATTTTTTCAGATATTGGTTTGCGTTATCAGGTGTATCGCCCTCAAAGAGCGTAAGCAGCGGGTTGCCGCTGTCCACAGGGATATAATGCGGCTCGCATTCCAGCGCCGCCAGCGTGTCGCCGAATGCCGCGATCACGCCCTCGCCTTTCGGCACGTCCTTTACGACAATATAAATGCGGAGGTATTTCGTCAGCCATTTTTCCACATCTTCAGCCGTGGATTTTCCACCGATTGCGGCGGCGACCATTCCCGCGAGTTGATTGATCGCGGCACTCCTTGCTGCTTTTGCTTCTTTCATACAATTTCCTTTGACGATGATATGGTCAAAGAAAAGACCGACTCCACGGGCAGCTACTTCCTGACCGCCCGGAATAAATATTTTGCCGTCTTTTTCATCGAATACCGGAGCAATAAAGCATTTCTGCTCTATGTTTCCGTTTTGGCGCATTTGGGTGATCATTTCCTTAGCGAGCCACGAAAAGATATAGCTTGCGCACCATGTGCCGCCGGGGGTGGAAGTCAGATTGAAGGTATCATAAATCGGTCCCAATGTGACCGCCGTGTATTTTTCGCAATCAGCCATTGTGTTCGTCACCTGCCTTTGGTT
>ONDC01000201.1 GCA_900316495.1 uncultured Eubacteriales bacterium | reverse complement strand
GGTCAAACTGCCGTGGTCAAAAGCAGAAAAAAGGCTGCGGGAATTGATTGATAACGACCGTTACCTCACGCCGGAGGAAAAGGAACGCTATCCCGATTATCTGCTGAGTATTCAGGCGCGGGAAACGGCGCAGCGGGAAAAGCGTGAGCGCGAAAAATTCATTCAATCCTCTTTTGACACGCCCAACGCCGAAAAAAGAGATTCTCTGCCACAGCGTCTTGCGTATTTCATCGGTGATTTAGACCGCTTTGAAAAGGATTATCTGACAGAAGCGGGACTTCCCGAAATCACGCACAGCGACACAGCACTCATGGAAAAAATTATTGCTACTCCTGACTCGGCACAGCAGTTGTTGGACGGTCTGAAAAGAGTGCAGGGCGGCACGGCGGACGGTTTTCACCGCAATGCTGCATGGCGGTTCGGGCAGGAACTGAATGATCTCTTCCCGACCGGTTACCGTTTTAATGTGGGCGACACGCTCTATCTCGGCGTGGACGAATACCATATCACGGCGATTGACAACGACATGGTATCGCTCACCAATCCCAAATTCCCGCTGTTCGGCAAGGAAATGAGCGTCGAAGAACTCAGCGCGAAGCTGTCACTTTCCGACGCGAATGATCATCTGAAAGCCTTTGTTTCTCCCGCAAAAACGGAGGAACAACCGTCCTTTACCAGCACTGTGGAAGCAGTTTATCCCGCCGTCGAAAACGGTTTGCCTTACGATGTGGTGATTGAAAAACTGCATATTGACGAGCCGGAAAAAGTGCAGACATCGGATATTTCAACCGAATCCGCAACTATTCCTGATGTTGTTATTCCCGCCGAAAAGCATAATTTCCGCATTACCGATGACGCGCTGGGCGTGGGCGGCGCAAAAGAGAAATTCCAGAACAACCTCGCCGCGATTCACCTGCTCCACAAATTGCAGGAAGAAGCCCGTCTGGCAACGCCGGAAGAACAGGAAATTCTGTCAAAATACGTCGGCTGGGGCGGCTTGTCAATGGCATTCGACGAGCAAAACGCTTCATGGGCGAATGAGTACGCGGAACTGAAAGCCGCGCTGAATCCCGCGGAATATATGGCGGCAATGGAATCCACCCTGACCGCGTTTTACACGCCGCCGGTGGTCATTAAGGCGATGTACGGCATTCTGGATAAATTGGGATTTTCGCAGGGCAAAATTCTGGAACCGTCCTGCGGCGTGGGCAATTTCTTCGGCTTACTCCCCGAAAGCATGGCACAATCGAAACTCTACGGCGTGGAACTCGACCCGCTCACCGGCGGCATTGCCAAGCAGCTCTATCAGAATGCCAATATTGCCGTGGAGGGTTTTGAACAGACCAATCTCCCTGACAGTCATTTTGACGTCGTGATCGGCAATGTCCCGTTCGGGGATTACCGCGTGGATGACAAGCGGTACAACGCGCAGAATTTCATGATTCACGATTATTTCTTTGCCAAAGCCCTTGACAAGGTGCGTCCCGGCGGCGTGGTCATGTTCATCACGTCAAAAGGCACGATGGACAAGGCGAACAATGAGGTGCGAAAATATATCGCCCAGCGCGCGGAGCTGCTCGGCGCAATTCGCTTGCCCGATACCACCTTCAAGGCAAATGCCGGCACGGAAGTCACCAGCGACATCATCATTCTGCAAAAGCGGGAGCGCGTCATCGACGTGGAACCCGACTGGATTTATCTGGAAAACAACCCCGACGGCATTGTCGTCAACGATTATTTCGTGGAACATCCCGATATGATCTGCGGCGAAATGCGCGTGGAGCAGAACCGTTTCGGCAAGCTGGAAGCGGTGTGCAAGCCGTTTTCCGATATGCCGCTGGAGGCAAGTCTGGAATATGCGGCGAGCTTTATCAAGGGCAGCATTCCGGAGAGAGAGCCGATTGCGATTGACGAAGTGTCCGACGCGGCGCAGGAAACGGTGGAAGCCGACCCGAATGTCCGTAATTTTTCCTATGCCGTGATGGACGGAAAAATCTATTTCCGCGAAAATAACGTCATGGTTCCCGCCGATGTTTCCGTCACAGCCGCGAACCGCATTAAGGGATTGATCGAAATCCGCGACTGCGCGAGGAAATTGATTGAATACCAGTCGCTCGATTATTCCGACGATATTGTAAAGAGCGAACAGAAAAAACTCAATCTTCTGTACGACCGTTTCACGGAAAAATACGGCTTGATCAACAGCCGTGGCAATTATCTGGCGTTCTCGCAGGACGAGAGTTATTTCCTGCTGTGTTCTCTGGAAGTG
>ONDC01000202.1 GCA_900316495.1 uncultured Eubacteriales bacterium | reverse complement strand
TGAAGGTTGTAGAGCGTGTGTCCGTTTCCGTCGAGCTTTCCGGTGAATGCGACGGGGCGCCAGTTGGCGCCTCCGAGGTCTATGTCTTCGGTGAGCCGGTAGTTTCCGTCCGGGGCGGCAGCGATGGAAGCGAGTCCTGCCGCGTCGGATATTTCGGTATAGGGAACCTCCTGCTCGCTCTCAGCGAAAGCGGGCAGCGGAGACATGAAAAACAGGGCGAGCAATCCGAAGGCAGTCATTCCGGCGATCACTCTTTTGGATGCGGAATAATACTTCATTGACAATGCCATCCTTTTCCTGTGATAAGCACAGTGCTTTTTTTGATTTATTTTACTACATCCGTTCCGTTCTGTCAATCACAGGCATGGTTTTTCTGAATATTTTCATTTACCGATTTACAAAGCTAAAAATGTGTGCTATAATACGATTCAACGATCAACTTTGATAAGGAGGAATACTCGAAAATGGGTATGACTATGACGCAGAAAATACTGGCGGCGCACGCGGGACTCGAAAGCGTAACCGCCGGAGAGCTTATCGAGGCTAAGCTGGATCTCGTGCTTGGCAACGACATCACCTCGCCGGTCGCTATCAATGAGCTGGAAAAGGCGGGGGTGGACAAGATCTTTGACCGGGAGAGAATCGCTCTCGTTATGGATCACTTCACCCCGAATAAGGACATTAAAGCGGCGGAACAGGTTAAAAAGGTGCGCGACTTTGCGCACAAATACGACGTTCTCAATTATTTCGACGTCGGACAAATGGGCATCGAGCATGCGCTCCTTCCGGAGCAGGGGCTTGTAAGTCCCGGCGACTGCGTGATCGGCGCGGACAGCCACACCTGCACCTACGGCGCGCTCGGCGCGTTCAGCACCGGCGTCGGCTCCACCGATATGGCGGCGGGCATGGCTACCGGCAAGACGTGGTTCAGGGTTCCGTCGGCGATCAGGTTTATTCTGACCGGCAAGCCGCAGGGATGGGTCACGGGCAAGGATGTGATCCTGCATATCATCGGTATGATCGGCGTTGACGGCGCACGGTACAAGTCGATGGAGTTCACCGGCGACGGCGTGAAGAATCTCTCGATGGATTCCCGTCTCTGCATTGCCAATATGGCGATTGAAGCCGGCGCGAAGAACGGCATATTCCCGGTGGATGAGGTTACGGAGGAGTACTGCCGGGGCAGGTGCAGGCGCACGCCCGTTGTCTATGCCGCCGACGAGGACGCGGAATACGACGAAACCTACACGATCGATCTTTCGGCGCTCCGTCCCACCGTCGCCTTCCCGCACCTTCCCGAAAACACCCGCACGGTGGACGAGATAGGGGAGAAGGAGGTAAAAATCGACCAGAGCGTCATCGGCAGCTGTACCAACGGCCGACTGGAGGACCTCAGAGCGGCAGCCGCCATTCTCAAGGGGCGCAAGGTCGCGAAGGACGTGCGATGCATTGTCATCCCCGGCACGCAGACCATTTATCTGCAGGCGTTGCGGGAGGGACTGCTGGAAATCTTCATTGAGGCGGGCGCGATTGTTTCCACCCCGACCTGCGGCCCCTGTCTCGGAGGACACATGGGCATCTTAGCCGAGAACGAGAAGGCGGTCAGCACGACCAACCGCAACTTCATCGGCAGAATGGGACACAGCACCAGCGAAATCTATCTCGCCAGTCCGGCAGTGGCGGCAGCCAGCGCCGTCACCGGCTATATCACCAATCCGGAAGCGCTCTGAGCGCTCGCGTTCGTTTGCTGACGTAGGACGAAAGGCTTTATCACTCATCATCTGAAGGGAGATTATATAAACAATGCAGGCACAAGGAAAAGTTCACAAGTACGGGGATAACGTTGACACGGACGTGATCATTCCCGCGCGTTATCTGAATACATCGTCCCATGCGGAGCTGGCAGCTCACTGCATGGAGGACATTGACGCCGATTTTGTCAGGAAGGTGCAGCCCGGCGAGATCATGGTGGCGGGCAAGAATTTCGGTTGCGGCTCCTCGCGTGAGCACGCGCCCATCGCCATCAAGGCTTCGGGCATTTCCTGCGTGATCGCCTCGACCTTTGCCAGGATTTTCTACCGCAATGCCCTCAACATCGGGCTTGCCATTCTCGAATGTGAGGAGGCCGCGGAGAACATCAAAAACGGCGACGAGGTCAAGGTGGATTTTGACACCGGCGTGATCACCAACCTCACCACCGGCAAGAGCTATCAGGCGCAGCCCTTCCCGCCGTTCATTCAGAACATCATCACCTC
>ONDC01000204.1 GCA_900316495.1 uncultured Eubacteriales bacterium | reverse complement strand
TGTCGCGCCGTCAAAGTTGAAGGTGGCGAAGTAATCGGCGGGGGTTTCGGCGCGGCGGATCATTTTGACGGTGCCGTCCTCGCAGAGAAGCAGCTCCGCCGAACGCAGCTTGCCGTTGTAATTGTAGCCCATGGAGAAGCCATGCGCGCCGGTGTCGTGAATCACAAGGAAGTCGCCGATGTCAATCACCGGAAGATCGCGGTCAACGGCGAATTTGTCGTTGTTCTCGCAGAGGGAGCCGGTCACGTCGTAGATGGTTCTCTTGCCGTGTTCGTCCTTGCCCATGACCGAAATGTAGTGATACGCGCCGTACATCGCCGGACGCATGAGGTTGCAGGCGCAGGCGTCCACGCCGATGTAGTGCTTGTAGGTTTCCTTGCGGTGAATTGCCTTGGTAACCAGATGACCGTAGGGCGCCAGCATATATCTGCCAAGCTCGGTATAAATGGCGACATTTCCCATTCCAGCCGGGACAAGAATCTCGTCGAAATACTTGTGCACGCCCTTGCCGATGACAAAAATGTCGTTCGCCTCCTGCGACGGACGGTAGGGAATGCCTATGCCGCCGGAGAGATTGATGAATTCAATCGAAGCGCCGGTCTTTTCCTTCAGCTCCACCGCCAATTCAAAGAGCTGACGCGCCAGCTCGGGGTAGTAGTCGTTGGTGACGGTGTTGCTGGCGAGGAAGCTGTGAATGCCGAAGTGCTTCACGCCCTTTTCCATCAGTATTTTGTAAGCCTTGATGATCTGTTCGTGGGTCATGCCGTACTTCGCTTCGCCGGGATTGTCCATGATATCCGTGCCAAGCTCGAAGTAGCCGCCGGGATTGAAGCGGCAGCAGATGGTGTCGGGAATGCCGGCGACCTTCTCTAAAAATTCGATGTGCGTAATGTCGTCGAGGTTGATGATCGCGCCAAGCTCACGGGCAAGCGCGAAATCCTCCGGCGGCGTGGTGTTGGAGGAAAACATGATCTCGCTGCCGGTGTTGCCGATGGATTTGGCAAGCAGCAGCTCGGTATAGGACGAACAGTCGGAGCCGCAGCCCTCCTCGGCAAGAATCTTCATGATATAGGGGTTGGGCGTCGCCTTGACAGCGAAGTACTCCTTGAAGCCCTCGTTCCACGCAAACGCCTTGTACAAACGGCGCGCGTTTTCGCGGATGCCCTTTTCATCGTAGATGTGATAAGGCGTGGGATAGGTCTTTTCTATCTCCTTGAGCTGTTCGAGTGTGACAAACGGCGTCTTGAACATTGTTTATCGTTCCTTTCTGCGTAAATCATTAATTTAACAAAGTATAATGAAAATACTCGGTAAAGTCAAGGGAACATACAAAAGCAATCAATTATTTTACCATATTTCCAAAGTAAAGCGCTGAATTAAGACTATTTTTGTACCCGTTGCCGTATCAGAACAAAAGTCCCCGACGCGTTTTCCGCGCCGGGGACTTCATTGCCGTAATTGTGAGTTTTCAGTCAGAATCAGCCGTTATTCTGTTCCTTCTGCTGCTTTTCCCACTCTTCCTTTTCCTTCTTGCGCTGCGCCTCCATCTGTTCTTCAATGATCTTGGCTTCGTCAACGACGTACTCAGGACAATTCTGGAGATAGAACCTGAAGATATGGTGGGTGCTGTTGTCGATGTAAATGTCGATGTGCTTTCTGACGTTTCCAAGCAGCTCCGCGCCGGTGTCGCCAATATCCGTGATGGAAACGGGAAGCGTTATGGTCGGAACGTCATCAGGCATTACGCAGGAATACACCGTGAATTCCTCGCCGACCGTCTTTTCAATATAACAGCCGGGCATGTCGGGGACTTCATACATATCATGCGCGGGCGCATTGATTGCCGAGGGTAACGCCCTTGAACAGCAGAATGTTCACATTCGGACCGGTCAGACAGGCCTCCATGCTGACGGCATAGCAGTTGACGGCGGTGTGGGCGTATTTGGTATCGTAATTATGCACCATCATTCTGAGCGCCGTATTGCCCTTGCGCATGATCAGACCGTCGGCTGTGGTCCCCATGGGAATGCGCTCGCCGTAGCCGCTGACAAATTCCCAGCCGTCGTCAAGCAGCTCGCGAACCGGCATGGGCAGCGTGTAGAGATTGCCCTCATATTTGTAGGCAAAATCGGTATATTGCTTTCCCAGCAGACTGGGGTTCTTGTAAAGATCGATGCTGTCGGACTTGTACTTGAATTCCCTCGTGTAGTCGTAGGGCTTGTACGGCTCCGTGTCGTTTTCTATCGTGACATTCACCACAGCGTCCTTCACGCCGTTTACCTCGCCCATCTCAAAGGAGAGGAAGGAGTGATCCCCAAGCCTGTAAAACAGCGTGGAGACGGTATCTTCCTCGGTCTCGATGAATTCCACGTCGTTGATGGCAACCAGCTCGCCGGTGGAAGCAAGTCTTTTCTCAATATAGGACGGCTTGCCGCAGAAGTCAACGACGTCCGCATACCTGCTGCCGACGGAAAGATCGTCCGTGTGCAGCATCAGAGAGGGAACATTCCCGAATTCCGCGTCCAGCATGATGCCGACGACCTTGCATTCGGAAATCGCCTTCTGATTATTGTCCACATTGCAGAATCTGGCACTGATCATCGAATCGCCCTTGGCGAGGGGAAGATAGTCGGAATACTCGCCCGGCTCCAGCAGCGAATCGGCGGTATAGACCCTGACATCCGCGTCGGCGGCGGGTTGCTCCTCCGCGGCGGTTTCGGTCGCCTCCGAGATTTTCCAGCCCCTTGTCGACAGAACGCCGTAATTAAGGGGAAGCGCCAGATCGTATTCTCCCAGCTTAAACATAAAGCTGAAAAGATCGGCAGGGTCTCTCTCCACGACATCCTCCCCGCCGGAGTTGACGCCGTCGGAAAAAATAGCGTCGGGCATGGAGCACGCCGTAACGCTGAACAACAGCGCAGCCGCAAGCAATAACACAGAAATCTTTTTGATCATATACAACTGTCCTTTCCATCATCATATGCCCCGCAGCAAAAAGCTGCACAGCACACCCTCTTAATCATCATGATTATACCATATGTTTTTGCAAATTTCCATAGAAAAATCAAAAAAATTTGCCTTATTTTTTGTCGGATTCATGTTCACCCCTCCTCACCGACCGAAGGCGCGTTCTCACGGCGCGGCATCGCCGGAAACGCCCTTCTGCAGGGCATCCTGCTCATTTTGATAAGAAATTTCCTTCAATGAAAAAAAAGCACTCATACCCGCGGCACATACCGTCTTGTTCCGCACAAATAAGGCCGACGCATAACGCCATTTCTGTATCATTTTCAACGATTTTGTTAATTATTGCCAAATTAAATCGGTGTAACATCACCTAACTTTTTACATATTTTTAGTAAACTATACATATATGGAGGTTGAAGTTATAATCAGAATATGATATAATAATAGTGAATATGTGATAATTGTAGCATTATATTGATTGATTACAGATATGGTAGCTAATGGCGCATGTCAAAAAATGATAGTGAAATGGAGGAATGAGAAGTGAAAAACAAGCCAAATGAATACGCTTATGAAGCATCCGGCAGCCGGCATTCCCGGTTCACCTCCGGAAGAAAAGCCGACCCGCAACGCAGGCTTGCCAAAGCGGTGATTCCGCTGCTGCTGCTGGTCTGCATCCTGCTTTCCGTGACGTTCCTGTCCTTCGGCGGCTCTCTCGCGGGCGTCAACGCGGGCACGGAGGAAAACGGCAATGTGTCAGGGACCGATTTGCATTCCGAGACGGCTTCCCTCCCGGACGATACTTACGGACATCTGTATATCAACGCCGCACCGGATGACGTCATCCAACCGGAGGGATACGATCCGGGCACCATCGAGCTTTGTCACCAGAGCCTTTCGCTCTGTCCTGACGGCAGCGGCGCGGACACGACCGTCACCCTGTACGGCATGATGCCCGAGGGCGCATCCGCCGAGGCGGTGGATGTGAGCCGGAAATTCCCCGAGCCGGACGACGTCTCGGACGAGACGGACAGCGAAGCGACCGTGATCGCCGCCTACAATATCACGATCCTTGACGGAGAGAGGGAGTACCAGCCCGACGCGTCGAGTCC
>ONDC01000205.1 GCA_900316495.1 uncultured Eubacteriales bacterium | reverse complement strand
GAAGACCACGATAACACGCCGGAGGACGGCAACGACCACATGATCAACAGCGTGCAATACGCATTCATCCCCTACAAGGGCAAGATCGGAGGAAAAGAAGGTGAAAATCATTGACAGTATAAGAAACGGCATCCGCTCCTTCCTGCGGATTCAGCCGGCGTCACCCAATACCATCTACATCACGGAACGGCTTGACCGCCGGAGCAACGCCATTAAAAACAGAATCTGGTACCGGGGCAGCCCGGAGGAATTAGCCGAGATGTACCGTCAGCTTGACACCGACCGGACGAAATTCTGGTCAGCCGTTCCGACAGTCGGCATGGACATACGGAAATTGCACACCGGGCTCCCGGCGATTATCGTGGACAGGCTGACCGATATTGTATTGACTGATATGAATGATATTATTCTCCCTCCCGCTCTGACCGACGCGTGGAAGGATATTGCCGCGGAGAACGCTTTTCCAAACCTGCTGGGCGAAGCGGTCGCGGAAACCCTGATTGTCGGCGACGGCGCTTTCAAAATTTCCTTCGACACGGCTATCAGCCAATTCCCGATTATTGAATATGTGCCGGGCGACAGTGTTGAATTCGAGCGGGAACGCGGACGGCTGAAAGCCATCGTCTTTCATTCCCATTACACGCACGACGGCAGGGAATACGAGCTGCATGAAACCTACGGAAAGGGATTTCTCGAAAGCAAATTGTATTCCGGCAGCCGTGAAGTGCCGCTGAATTCCATCCCCCAGACCGCGAAATTATCCGAACGCGTGGAATACGCCGGGGGATTCACTATGGCAATTCCGCTGAAATTCTTTAAATCCTCCCGGTGGAACGGTCGCGGCAAGTCAATTTTTGACGACAAATGCGATTCCTTCGACGCGCTGGACGAATGCTGGTCCCAATGGCTTGACGCGCTGCGGAAAGGGCGCACGAAGGAATACATTCCCGAGAATATGCTCCCGCGCGACCCGCGCACAGGGGCAGTCCTCCAGCCGAACCCCTTCGACAACGCCTATATCGCCACGCAGTCGGTCATGGTGGAGGGCGTCGCGCCGCACATTGAAACCGTGCAGCCCTCCATTCCGGTGGACAGCTACCTCGGCACCTACATCACCGCGCTGGACTTATGCTTACAGGGATTGATCTCGCCCGCGACGCTGGGAATTGACGTCAAGAAACTCGACAACGCCGAAGCCCAGCGCGAGAAGGAGAAGGCGACATTATACACCCGCAATTCCATTGTCGCGACGTTGCAAGACGTTCTCCCCAAATTGATTGACAGCATTTTCAAAGCCTACGACACCTTCTACAAACGCCCGGTCAGCGATATTGCCGACAAGGTGGAAATTCCCTTTGGCGAATACGCCAACCCTTCGTTTGAATCCCAGGTGGAGACCTGCGGCAAGGCACGGCAATTCGGCTTGATGAGCGTGGAAACGATGCTTGACGAGCTGTACGGCGACACCCGCACCGCTGAATGGAAAAGGGAAGAAGCCGCCAGAATCAAGGCGGAGCAGGGCTTGACCGAAGGGCAGGAGCCGTCTTTACAGTCTGATTTGTTCGGGGCAGGTGGGATGATTGGCTGATTACAACCTCTCCGAAGCCTTTGCCGTCATAGAGGATTACCTCATCGACTCCATGCGCCGCAATATGCTGCGGCATATCGCCCAGGAGCAGCGGGAGTATTTTTCATGGTCGCAATGGCAAGCGGATATGCTCTCGGGCTTGCGGGAATACAAGCGGGAGAACGCCGACAAATTCAAGGGCATTTACCCGGTGATCGAGCAGAAGATAGAGGACGCGATGCAGGAGGCCTACGACACCGGCGAAGCCACGCAGGAGCAGGTGATTCTCTCCGCGATCCGCAAAGGGTATACCGCCTACCGCCCGAAGAACACGCAGAACGGCGAATTCTTCCGCATGAACAAGCGCAAAATGAATGCCCTTGTCACCGAAACCCAGAAATCCATGACAAAAGCGACCGCTGCCGCGCTGCGAATGGCGAACGACCAGTATCGAGGCATTATCTTCGGCGCGCAGGTTTTCTACAATGCCGGAGCCGGTACGCTCTGGCAGGCGGTCGATATGGCGAACAAGAAATTTCTCCAAGCCGGACTCAACTGCATCGAATACCGCGACGGCAGGCGGGTCAATATCGCCAGCTACGCGGAAATGGCGCTCCGCACGGCGAACACACGCGCCTACCTTCACGGCGAAGCGGCCATGCGGGAGCG
>ONDC01000207.1 GCA_900316495.1 uncultured Eubacteriales bacterium | reverse complement strand
AGCGTTCTAACCGTCAGCTTCTTTTTCATTTTTCTTTTAAGCACGGTTATTCTTTTCAACTCAATCATCTCCCTTATCTATATAAATTCCTCAAATCATTATTAAAACGCGGTTCTGAATGTCGTTTCCTGATCTTGCGCGTCGACCTTCTGCGCCATGTAGGCGTAGAACGTCAGGGTGCCGGGATAATCGCTGCCCATGTTCAGCTTCTCCGTGACCGTAATGGTGTTACCCGTAAGGATCGGTATTTCAAAATCCTGAACGTTTTCTCCCTCGGTTTGCAGAACGGTGTTGTACACGTACACTTCGCCGCCGTTCTTTCCCGTTACTTCCGTGAGCTTCGTCCAGTCACCGGTCAGAGAATAAACGAAAGCCGCATTTTCTCCTGACGTTACAAGGTAGGTGGAATCCACCACCTCAACATACAGATAAGCGGGTATGGAGGTCTTGCCGGTCACATATACCTTCGGGTCCTTCGGAATACTCACGCCCGGCATGAGTACATACGCGTTACTTTCCACCAGTGTATCAGAGCTAAGCTCATATTCATCATAATAATCCCCGGTGAGCTGATGCTCCTTGACCTCCAGGGAAGCGGCAAGATTTGCGTTGACGGTAAGCGCCACCTGCCGTGTCGTGACCGCCTTTGTATACTTTGCCTTTGTGCCGGAGGTGGCAACCGACACAGCTGCCGTTACCAGAGCAACCGCAGAAACCGCGATCGCAACAAGGGGCAGGATTCTGTTTTTTTCATAGGCCTTTTTGTTTGTCTTATTCAAGATACCTCGCCCCCTCAGTCAATTTGTACAAACGTAACCTGCGTGTCAAAGGGGAAGCTGCCGGTGTAGCTGTCGCTGTTCACACCGGAAAGCTGTCCCGGAAGTGCCGCGTCGGTTGTGATCGTCAACGGCAGCTGAGTCCCTGTCTCTCCCGGATTCATCTCGCTCACATCTGACCACGTCAGCGTTTTTCCGTCGGCGCTCACGGACGATGCTTCATGATTATTTTAATTTAACGACAAGATAGTTGCTGATGTCGCTTGTAAAGGTAACGCTCACGATTGGTTTCACGGCAACCTCGGATTGATTGTTCAGCGTAATGGTATAAGTCACGGTTTCCCCGACGCTCAGGGAAAGAGGAGCATTGTCACCCGTCGCGGCGACACTGAAAGAAGCGACCCTTGCGCTACCTGAGTCCGCGGTTCCCTGTGTCACATATTTCGCCATTGTACCGGAGATCACATGACCTGTCAATAGTGTCGTACACAGCAGGATCGCCACAGCGACGGAAAGAATGCCGGAACCGTTTCGATTCGTTTTTCCGATTTTTTGCATATGCCTGCACCAGCTTTCTATTATAAATCTTGATCCTCTGATGATTCATTCGATGGTTCCCTGTTCTGCTGACTGCCGCGAAGTCTTTCTATTTCCGCCTTGATTTCCGCTATCTGGCGGTCGCTCTGCTGCTGCTCCCTTTGGAAGGAAAGCCAAAGAAGCAACAGTGCCATGCCCGCGATCAGCAGCGCTCCGGTCGGCGTGCGCATGAAAGCCACGACCACGCCCGCTTTTGGCAGACTGCCGACCACCCTTCCGTCAATGTCAGAAGGGGAGATCGGTTCATCAGGCGCGTTGTTCGCGTCGCCTTGGGTAATCACCGTCTTTTCGTCCGCAAACACAATGCGGTGAACGACGGGCATCCTGCCGCCGTGGTACACCACCACATCGCCGACGAAATAGGAGTCCGCCCTTCGCACGAGGATCAGATCATCCACGCTCAGAGCCGGTTCCATGCTGCCGGAAAGCACCACGCCCGCGCCAAAGCCAAATGGCATCGGAATGGAATTTCCGGCTATCACGCTCGCATTGATCATGTAAAGGCTAAGTCCTGTCAACAGCCCCGACAGCACAATCACCAGGATGCGCAACGGGGAAATCTTTAATCGGCTTTTCTGATTATTATTTCGCATCCGCTATTCCCGCTGATCCTCATTCGCTCCGGAGGGCATCAGAATGGCTTCCCGCGCACAGAAGCGCTTTTTTTTGTCTCTCCCTAAGACCGCCACAAAGACAAACAGAGAAATGATCATCACGCTCATCCAAAGACCGATGTTGAAATCGTCGCCTGTGGGCGGTGAAGGCGGATCTCCGCCGGGCTTGTCGGGAATTTCGTCTGTCCAGGCATAAACCCAGATAAGGATTTTCACCCTGATTGGTTCTTCAACTGTCATATTGCCGAGCATGGTGTCAAGCTCATCATCACCCTCAAAAGGCCACTGCCAACCGAAGGAATAGCTGGCGGAATGATCCGCCGCAAGCACGCCAACGTCCCTGATCTTATTGACGTCAAGAAGAGGAACGTATTCCTTCGCGCCGCCGACAACCCATTTTTCGGGTCCCTTCAGACGCGCTGTTATAGGAAGAAGACTCTGATCCTCAAGACCCTCCACCGTTGCGGACACATAAAGCTCATAATCAAGCGTCGTATTCTTGGTGTTGATCAGCTTGAACTTATAATTCCATTTAGTGCCTGGAGCAACGAGCTTCTCTCCATTGCTCGAAAACACTGTCACTCTGCCCGTATCATAGGACACGCGGAAAATGCTTCCTTCGCTCTCTACCTTGATCTCGGCTTCAAGCGGCGCATCCTCATCGTCTTCACTGACCTTCTTCGCGTCATCCCCGATGGGGATGGTGACAGTACCGTCATCCTTCTTTTTGTTCAGATTGCCTAAACGACTCGCAAGAACCGCCGCAGTTAACAGCCCCAGCAGAAGCAGTATCAATAACAAAATGGACAGCTTCTTTTTGCCTTTGTTCATAGCGCAAGCCGCCTCCCTTCGAAAAAATAGTGTGGCACGTCAGCCATGCCAACAGGTTGGCGGGCTGACAGGTGGAGTGTGGAGTTGTGGAGCGCTCGCGCGCCGGAAGATAACGCTCACGTTCGTTCGCTGACTCCACACGGACTTATTTTGCTTTTGCAAACATCGGAACGCCGCACAGAACACGCCGTTCCGCCGCTTGCGAAAACAAAAGATATTCCTGTCCATTGCCGGCTTTGCAGCCGGCAATGGACGAAATGCCGATTATTCAAGAATGGTTGGTCTGACACGGAGCCGCCCGGCTCCGGTCAGGCTTCGTTCGGATTTGCTGTTGATCCGCGAAATCGAAAGAAAATGGATTCAGCGGAAATTAGTCAACCTGG
>ONDC01000208.1 GCA_900316495.1 uncultured Eubacteriales bacterium | reverse complement strand
AAGTGGTTGCAGTGGCATCTCAATCAGGCGGCGAAAGCCGGACTGAAAATGGACGGCAGATTCGGACCGCTGACTAAGGCGGCGGTGCTGACATTCCAGAAGAAGCACAAACTCGCGCAGGACGGGGTTGTAGGTCCAAAGACTAAAGCGGCACTGAAGAAGGAGGTGAAGTGAAGATGAACATGAACATTGAAAAAGCGTCCTTTATCACTGCCGTAGGCGCGTTTATTACGGCGCTTATCGGGGGCTGGGACGCTGCAATTATTACATTGATCATTTTCATGGCGGCGGACTGGACAACCGGGTTGACTGTCGCGGGTGTATTCCACCGATCCCCAAAAACCGAAACTGGCGCGCTGGAATCTCGCATCGGGCTGAAGGGCTTATGCAGAAAAGGCTCTATGCTGCTGGTGGTGCTGGTCGCCTACCGCCTTGACCTGATGGCGGGACTGCATGGCGTCCTCCGCACGGGCGCCATCGTGGCGCTGGTCTGCAATGAGGCGCTTTCCATTTTGGAGAATGTTTCCCTGATGGGCGTGAAGTACCCTGCGATCATCGATAAGGTCATTCGGCAATTGCTCGGAAAGAAAAATGACGGAAACTGAAATTTTTCTCAAATTATAGTTTACAAACTTCACGTTAGCGTGATATAATATCACCAGAGCGATTGAATTCGCTCAACAAATTATCCCCCTGTCGGCTCACTGCACCACCGCGAGCCGGCAGGGGGATTTTTGTTTAACGAGTGTTGATATTTTAGCATAATCACCAATATAACTTTTGGCATACGGTGGACCTGACGGTGAACTCGGCGCGTCCATGCGCTATCTCAGCCAGCGCTACGCCATGCCGTACGCGGAATTAAAGGGAATTCTCACAGACATCGGCTCCGAGTCCCCTTGATTTATCATTTTTTCGTCATTCTCGCCGTTACCGTGATTTTCTTCGTTATTTTCATTATTTTCCCTGTTGTATTTCTCGATTTCAACTTTTCCCTGCAAGATTCTCGCCTGCCATTTTTCGGGAACGCATTTCAGATGAACGTCAATCGTCCGGTCGGCGTGAACCACGATTTTGTCAACGATGTTACGGTAGAAGGTGTCATCCCATTCTTCACCGGCAGAGAGGGAATGAATGTAGCCGCTGATATCGTCCATGAGTTTGGTCTTGTCCGCCAGCAGTTGTGCGCGGGCTTTTTCTTTTGCCAGTTTTTCCTGAAGGGTGAGCTGTTCTTCATTCAGCCGCTGAATCCCTTTCTTGTATTCTGTCGTTTCTATATCGCCCGACAGACACATATCCAGCAGCTTTTGTTTTTTGCCCTCGATCTTTTGCAGCTCGCTCTCGAAGTAGTCGGCGTTGCCCTTCTCCGAACAGGATTGCAGCACGTCGCTCACCGTGCCGAGAACGCTTTGCAGCAGGCTTTCCCTGTCCCGCATGACCTGCCCGACCACATATTGCAGAATGTCGCGGATGTCGCGGTCGTGAAGGTTGCAGCAGCCGCAGCCTACTTCATCGCCGTTTCCGAGGACGCGCTTTTTGCCGCCTTCCCGCTGTCTTCTGATACACCGCCAGACTTCGTAGGGCGAACCGTTGCCCGCCGTGCGCTGGATATGGACGAAGGTGGAACCGCATTCCCCGCAGATGATTTTGCCCGACATCGCGTAGCGGTTGGCAAAGCCGTTTTTGGATGCGTGAAGTTCGTGCCGCCTTTCGATCTCCCGCTGTGTCGCTTCGAAGATCTCTCTGGAGATGATCGGCTCGTGGTGGTCGCGGATGGTGACAAATTCCATTTCGCCGCGGTTGTATTTCTTGCCATGGGTGAGATAGTCGGGAGTGAAGGTCTTTTGCTGCACCAGATCGCCGCAGTATTTTTCATTTTTCAATATGCGGAGAATGACGGTGTACGACCATTCCTTCATGTAGGTGGAGGTGCGGATGCCCGCTTCACGCAGCTCGTGGGCGATGACGTGGGTTCCCTTGCCTTCGTCAAGGTACTTGTGGAAGATCAGCCGCACGATTTCCGCGCCTTCTTCGTTGATGTGAAGCTCGCCGCTGCGCACGTCGTAGCCCAGCATATCCCGCCCGAAGACTACGCCCTGTTCCATGCGGCGGCGGTGTCCCCATTTGACGCGCTCGGACGTGCGGCGGCTTTCCTCCTGCGCGATGGAGGACATGATGGTGAGCCGCAAT
>ONDC01000209.1 GCA_900316495.1 uncultured Eubacteriales bacterium | reverse complement strand
AAACAAACCTATCCACATTCCCGACGGCATTCCGAAAGCACTTGCCGATCTCATGCGGGAGAACGAAGTGGACGAAGAGGAAATCCGTCTGGCGGTTTCACAGGTGGGATACTTCCCGTATAACACCCCCATCACGAATTATGATCCCGATTTCATTGACGGCTGCCTGATCGCAGCATGGGGACAGGTTTTCGCAAAGATTTCCAATAACAGAGACTTACCGTTTTAAGGAGGATAATGGATAATGGACGAAAGAGAACTTGATTGGAACGACAGCATAGAGGATGACGGCGGCGAATATGAACTGCTGCCCGAAGGCGATTATGACTTTGAAGTAACCCAATTCGAGCGCGGCAGAAGCAAAGGGTCGGACAAACTGCCGCCCTGCAATATGGCGATTCTCACCATCAGATTGTCCGGAGACGGTAAATCCACCACCATCACCGAAAATCTGCTACTTCACACCAAAATGGAATGGAAACTGTCGCAGTTCTTCTGCGCTATCGGACAGAAGCAAAAAGGTGAAAAGGTTCGTATGAACTGGCAGGCGGTACTCGGCGCAAAGGGGCGCTGCAAGGTCGGCATTCGCCCGTATAAGAAGCAAAACGGCGAGGACGGTCAGACCAACGAAATCAAGAAATACTACGAATCTACAACAACCGCACCTGCCAAGCAATATACAGTGGGGATGTTTGGATGAACAATATGACACTTCGACCCTATCAGCAGGAAGCGCGGGACGCTATCCTCGGACAGTGGGAACAGGGGTTTCAGAAGACGCTGCTGGTGCTCCCTACCGGCTGCGGAAAGACAATCGTATTTGCCAGCGTTACCGAGGAATGTGTGCGTCAGGGTCGGCGGGTGCTGATTCTGGCGCACCGCGGGGAGCTGCTCGATCAGGCGGCTGACAAACTGAAAAAATCCACAGGTCTTGGCTGCTCAATGGAAAAAGCGGAAGAGAGCTGTCTTGGCAGCTGGTTCCGCGTCACGGTCGGCTCTGTCCAGACGCTCATGCGCGAAAAGCGGCTGGCACAATTTAAGCCGGATTATTTCAGCACTATCATCATTGACGAGGCGCATCACAGCCTGTCAGAGAGCTACCAGAAGATTCTCCGGCACTTTGCTGAAGCGCAGGTGCTGGGCGTAACCGCGACGCCTGACCGCGGAGACAGAAAGAACCTCGGCGAAGTGTTCGACAGTCTGGCATACGAATACACGCTTCCCAAGGCAATCAAGGAAGGGTACCTGTCGCCGATCAAGGCGGTGACCATCCCTTTAAAGCTGGACTTGAGCGGCGTCGCCATTCAGTCGGGAGATTACAAGGCATCCGACGTGGACTGCGCTTTGGAACCGTATTTATTCCAGATAGCGGAAGAAATGAAGAAATACTGCGAAAAGCGGAAAACAGTGGTGTTTCTTCCGCTGGTCAAAACGTCGCAGAAATTCCGCGACATTCTGAATGAAGCCGGATTTCATGCCGCCGAGGTCAACGGCAACAGCCCCGACAGAGAGCAGATTCTGAAGGATTTCGACGCGGGAAAATACAATGTCCTGTGCAATTCCATGCTGCTGACGGAAGGCTGGGACTGCCCATCGGTGGACTGCATTGTGGTACTGCGCCCGACAAAGGTGCGCTCCCTTTACTGCCAGATGGTGGGACGCGGGACAAGGCTTTGCGAGGGCAAGGAAGACCTGCTGCTGCTCGATTTCCTCTGGCACACGGAACGGCACGAATTATGCCGTCCGGCGCACCTGATCTGCGAAAGCGAAGAAATCGCGGAAAAGATGACGCAGCAGCTTGCGGAGGCTGCGGGTTGTCCCATTGACATTGAAGATGCCGAAAAGCAAGCCTGTGAGGACGTGGTGGCACAGAGAGAAAGCGCCCTGGCAAAGCAACTGGAAGAGATGAAGCACCGCAAGCGCAAGCTGGTCGACCCGCTGCAATTTGAGATGTCGATTCAGGCGGAAGACCTTGCCAATTATGAGCCGTCCTTCGGCTGGGAAATGGCGCCGCCGAGTGACAAACAGGTTGCCGCGCTTGAAAAACTGGGTATCTTCCCCGACGAGATAGAGAACGCCGGGAAAGCCAAACAGTTGCTTGACC
>ONDC01000210.1 GCA_900316495.1 uncultured Eubacteriales bacterium | reverse complement strand
TTTCTATCAGGCGAATTTTGCCGGCACTATCATCACGGTGCTGCTCAAGGGAACGCTCGCGGGACTCCTTGCGGGTGTGGTTTACAAGGCGTTGGAAAAAAAGAACGTTACGCTTGCCGTGATTGCCGCCGCCTTCACCTGTCCGGTTGTCAACACAGGTCTCTTCCTGCTTGGCTCGGTCGTGTTCTTTATGGACACCCTGAAAACATGGGCGGCAGGCACGAATGTCTTTGTGTTCATGATCGTCGGACTTGTTGGCTTCAACTTCCTCTTTGAGCTTGCGGTCAATATGCTGCTCAGTCCGGTGATTGTCCGGCTGATTCAGGTCGGCACCAAGGCGAAGATCAAGTCCGTGTAATTCTACTTTCCTCATCAAGCATTATCATCGAAAAAAAGTGTGTCAGCGATTCCCGCAAGGGATTCACCGGCACACTTTTCTTTTTCAATTGTTTCCCCGAAGGTGGACGATGACATATTCGGAATGATGCTCGGTACGCATGTCGAAGCCCCATCCGGCAAGACCGGATGTCACGATGGCATGGAGGTTCCCGAATTTCTGATAACCGTAGGTCATGTCGTTGGCTCTGATCAGCTCGCTGAAAAGCCCGAAGGGGAAAATCTGTCCGCCGTGGGTATGTCCCGACACGACCAGATCGCAGCCCGCCTTGCGAAGCGCTTCATAGTCGTTCGGCTGGTGGTCGGCGACAAGGATGACCTTTGATTTGTCAACGCCCGTCAGAATCTGTTCAATGCTCTTGCCGCCCCCGGCGGAACGCTCCATTTTATCCACGCGTCCGACGAACACGAGATCGTCGTTAAAGAGCACCGCGTGATCCTCCAGAATCTCAATGCGGTTTTGGCGGATGGTCTCGGCTAACTGCATGTTGGTGAATCTGCCGTCCGTTCCGGTTCTGCTTTTGTCGTGATTGCCGTAGACATAATAAGTGCCGAGGCGGGTATGAAAGGTACCCAGAACGGCAAACGCGTCGGACATCTGCTGCGTTGTGGAAAGCTCGTCCACTACATCGCCGCACAGGATGACAAAGTCGGGTGAATCCTCTTCAATGGTGACGACAATTTCCCGCAGACGTTCGGGGTCAAGTGACAGACCGGCATGCACGTCCGCAATCAGCGCGATTGTATACTCCCTCGCGAGAGGCTTGTTCACGTTCACGTCGTATTCGGTGCGGACAATGTGATGCATATTGTATTTTCCGTAGCAGACAACGGCGAACGTCAGCAGGAAAGCGGCGGCGCCGGTTCTGTAAACGGGTTTCAGCCAGCCGGGATAGGTAAAGACCTTCCTTTTGCGGATCTCCCTGACAATGACAGCCGTCAGGTCGCTCAGCAGCAGGAACGCGGCGATGTGCATTTCAATGATAAACCATTTCAGAAACGCGAATGCCGCCGGTAGCAGCGTCAGAAGGAAAATCCCCACTGTGACGAGATGGGTGTTCCGCCTGGATAGCCCCCCGGCGAAATAGCGGACAGCGCCCAGAATTTTACGGTAAAAATACACCTGCTCGCAGATGCCGATGATAAAAAACAGAATCAGCAGCGCAATCACTAACCCCATAGCAAACCTCCTTCACAAAGCAGATGAATCAGGTGATAACGCGCCCGATACGGTCTAATGAATCTTGGCGCCGGGATTGATTCCGTCTACAAAAATCACCTTGACGTCCTCTTTACCGTCCGGGTCAAGTCCGTTGTCGGCGGAAAGAATCATGCCGTTGCTTTCCACGCCGCAGAGCTTGGCTGGCTTCAGGTTGGCAACGACGACAACGCTTCTGTTCTTGAGGTCATCCGGCTTGTACCACTGAGCAATGCCGCTTGCGACCGTTCTGGGAGTGCCTGTTCCATCGTCAAGAGTGAGCTTGAGCAGCTTTTTGGAGCGTTTGACAGGCTCGCATTCCACGATTTTAGCCACTCTGAGATCTACCTTGCCAAAATCCTCAATGCCGATCTGAGTTGCTATTCCTTCCACCTCAAACTTCGGTTTTGCGGGGGCTTCGGCAGCCTTCTTGCTTGCCTCGGTCAGCGCGTCAAGCTCTGCGATTTCCTTTTCTATGTCGATTCTGGGGAAGAGGGGAGCCG
>ONDC01000211.1 GCA_900316495.1 uncultured Eubacteriales bacterium | reverse complement strand
TCTTCGTCGGTAGGCGGTTTGTTTGCTATACCCTTTTTGCGGCTGACACGATGTTTCCTCCGTTCCACGACAATCGAACGGAGGAAATACGATGACAAACAAAGACAAAAAATTCTTCATCCCTGTCAGCGGACAATGGGTAGAGGTCAGCGAGGAAATCTACTACGAGTATTACCGCCCTATCTGGCGCACCCATGAGTATGCACAGCGACACGGTCAATGCCGCTGCCGCAAATCAGATATCTGGAAATGCGACGGAGTGTGTCAAGGCTGTGAATTTTACACGGCGGGAAACCAGATTTCTTTTGACGGCGCCGTTGACGAAGAGGAAGGCGATGATCTTATGCTTGAGAACGCGATTGCGGACGAAGCCTCGCCATTAGAAGAAATTATCACGGATATGGAACTGCTCGATGCGCTTTACGAGGAACTTGAACACCTCGAACCGGAGCGCAGACAGATCTGCGAGCTTCTGATGCAATACTCCGAGAGAGAAGCGGCGGAAATGATGGGAATACCGCGTTCCACATTCAAGAGAAAATGGAGCCGGGTTCAAAAATATCTGAAAGCAAGGCTGAAAAAATACTACGAATAAAAAAATAAAAAAATTTCAGAATTTTTCAAAAAAAAGCGGACCACTTTGCCGTTTTTTCTCCAGTAAGAAGTGAGAGGGGTAAAAAATCAGCCCTTCTGAAAGGAGTGAAAGCATGACGGACACCGTAATTTCTACCCAAACCGCCGATGAAGAACTGATCGATGTTCTCACGGCCATCAGCGTCGTTTCCATGCGACTGGCAAGGAATCTGACAAGACTCAGCCTGAAAAACCAGAAAGGAGAAACCCACCATGAGCAAGACCAGCGAAATGCAAAGCACCATCCAGGAACTCCGCGACATGGCGGCCGCCATTAACGAAATCGCCGACCGGCTCTTTTCGGTATTCGGTTCGGGCGAAGCGGAAGAAGCCACACCCGAACAGCCCGCCGAAAAGCAGCCGACATTGGAGGAAGTCAGAGCAATCCTCGCGGAGAAGGCGCGCGCCGGCTTCACCAGTGAAGTCAGGGAACTGCTCGGCAGGTACGGCGCGGACAGGCTTTCGGCGGCGGACCCGAAGCATTACGCCGCCATCGTGAAGGAAGCGGAGGTGCTGGGAAATGCCGGCTGAAAGACACGCGCTTCTCTCCGCGTCGGCTTCCCACCGGTGGCTGCACTGTCCGCCTTCTGTACGGCTGGGCGAGAGCTTCCCGGACAGGGGCAGCGATTACGCCGCCGAAGGGAGCGACGCCCACAGCCTGTGCGAGTATAAACTGAAAAAACTGCTCGGCATGGCGGCAGCCGACCCGACCGAAAATCTCACATGGTACAACGCCGAGATGGAGGAATGTGCCGACCAGTACGCCGCCTATATTGCGGAAAAAATCGCATTGGTAAAGGATACCTGCTCCGATCCGGTCGTGCTGATCGAGCAGCGGGTGGATTTCTCCCGTTATGTCCCGGATGGCTTCGGCACCGCCGACTGCGTCATCATCGCGGACGGAATCCTGCACATCATCGACTTCAAGTACGGCAAGGGCGTGGAGGTCAGCGCGGACGAAAATCCCCAGATGATGCTGTACGCCATCGGCGCTTTAGAAATGTTCGACTGCCTGTATGACGTCAGCACGGTCAGCATGACCATCTTCCAACCGCGTCTCGGCAACATCAGCACGTCGATCGTTGCCAAGGACAGCTTGCTTGATTGGGCTGCCGGGGAGCTTGTCGAAAAGGCGAAGCTCGCCTATGACGGCGGCGGCGAATTTGCCTGCGGCGACTGGTGCCGCTTCTGCAAGGCAAAGGCGGTCTGCCGCAGACGCGCCGAGGAAAATCTCCGCATGGCGCGGTACGAATTTGCGCCGCCGGACACGCTTTCCGAAACCGAAACCGCCGCCATTCTCGACCGCGCCGACGAGCTTGCCGCGTGGGTGAGCGACGTCAAGGAATACGCCCTGTCGCAGGCGCTGCGCGGCGTGCAATTTCCCGGCTACAAGGTCGTGGAAGGCCGCTCGGCGCGAAAATTCAAAAATGACGATGTGGTCGCCAAGGTCGTCACCGATGCC
>ONDC01000212.1 GCA_900316495.1 uncultured Eubacteriales bacterium | reverse complement strand
TCGCCAGCATACGGCGAAGCTGCCGGTTGGTCATGCCCATCGAGCGCAGCATGGCGATTTCGCGCCGGCGTTCCACCGCCCGTCCTTTGACGGAATGCCAGAGATTGAGCAGACACACCATTGAAATCAGAGCGGTGAAGCAGTAGGCGAGAATGCGGATGATGCTCACGATAGCGCCATAAAATCCTTTTTCTCCGTTGATAGCGTCATAGGAGACAATATGATACACTCCGTTCCCCTGCTCCTCCTTCCGGGAGAGTTCTTTCAGCAAGGAGGCTCCCTCGCCGTCCTTTAAGCCGAAAAGATAATACTTATAGCCGTTGTTTACCGTCTGCTCTTCGACCGTTTTCGCCGCTTGCTCGATCAGCGCGGCGGCACTCCGGTTGACGACGGCGAACGGTTTTTCACTGTGCACGCTGAAATAGGGCGCTAAATCGGCTTCATCAAGAAATCCCGCCACAGCCAGGGAAACATTTTTATTCCCTTCGCTGCTTTCCACAATCAACGGCAGTTCATCCCCGACAGCGCACCGGAAAGCGTTCTGCACCTCATGAAAATGATAATCCGCTTCATATCCCGAAATTATTATATTATCAGTGGACAGCTCCACCTTGCGATACAGAAGGACAGCGGGACGGGAAGGGTCATTGGCGATGGATTCATCCGCGTCGCCTGCCGCGGCGAGTTTTTTGAAATCTTCGTCTTCCATGCCAAACATCATAACCCAATGAGAATAGTCTCTTTCATTTTGCAGCAGTTCCTTCACATATGCCTCATCCGAGGGGACATAAGCGCGTATGATTTCCTCATACGCCTGCATATATTCGTCGCTCAGTAGGCTGCCGCTCAGATCGACTCCGAAGCTATAATCCGCTATTTCCTTGGTCTGTGTCACCGCGCTGTCCTTGGCAATGCGCTCCACGGTACTCTGATAAAGCTCATCATGATACGAGTCGCTGATCAGCACATAATCGTAGCCTGTCATGTTGAAAAGAAAATCATTGGTTCTCAGCTTGGTATTGACCACACGGATGACCGACTGCGCACCGTAAAGCGTGACAGCGGTCAGCATACCGAACACCGCGATACTCCGCACAATGCCGCGTGTCAGGTGCGGCAGCCGGCGCGTTCCGTTGACGTTGCCCCGAATGCTCTCTACAGGACCGATTTTCCCCATCTTGACGGCGGGAATCAGCGCGGACAGCATGACAGTAAATATGCTGAAAGCTGCTACAAGAAGGAGATTGTTGACATTGACAGACAGCGTCACGGGAATATCATCGAACCGTCCCGCCTGAAAAATCTCTATCAGCGTGTTGAGGTGCGGCTTAAGCAGCAGCAATCCGACCTTGATGACGCCCATACCGAGCAATATGCCTGTCGGCAGCGCGGCCGCCAGCAGAACGGCAGCTTCGTAATAGACGCTGAACCGCTTCTGACGTCCTGTCGCGCCTACGGAAGACAGCATACCCAAATATTTGGTGCGTTCGCGGAAGGACATCTGGAAGACATTGTAAATCAGAATCAGCGACGCGGCAATAATCAGCACGACAAAAAAGACTTCGATAAAGACGGTAATGCCGCTGATGACGGAATCCGAACCGTTTGCGGAAAATGACAGCACCATATCGTTTGTTTCGGTAGAACAGGAGGTGGCTGCTTCAATGCGCCCCTTAACGGGAATTGTGGCATCGGTGTTGCGAAAGGTCATGACGGCGTTCCATGTTTCGCCGCCGGTCAGCACCGCATTGTCCGGTAGAATTGTGATGGCAGGATAGCCAGCGCTGCCTTCACTTTCAAAAGCCGGAGGTTCCATGAATCCCACCACCGTGTAGGTTCCGGAAGTTCCGCGGTATTCCTTATTCTGACGGAAATCGTCGTTTTCAGGGTAATAGGGGAAGTTCAGCGGGACGTCGACGGTTTCGCCGTATTTTACCGAAACTCCGAAATAGGGAAAGACACTCTCCGAAAGCTCCGGATTGATGCCGGTGATGGAGCGGTCAAAGAATTTCGCCTGCATCACGTCGCCGATCTTGACGGAAGAACCGTCTGTCAACGCTGTTTCGGAGATGATGATTTCCTTTTCGTTCTCCGGCAGCCGTCCCTTCGTCACATGAATTCCAAGCAGGTCAAAAGCGACAGGCGCATAGGCTTTGACTTCGAGATATGGTCTGTCTTTGTTGGCAGACGCAGGATAATCAGTGAATCCCTGACGACAAATAAATCCGATTTTGTCCGCTTCGTCAATCTCCTTGATGACAGATAAATCCTCCGCGTGGATATCGTACACCGTCATGTGCCAGCTTCCCGAACGCAGCGAAGCCACTTTTTCCAGATAACGCAGCACCGTATCCTTGCCCACAAAGACGCAGGTCATGAGCATCACCATCAGCGCGATACCCGTAAATGTGACGGCGGTGCGTCCCTTGTTGCGTTTCATATACTGCCGCGTGACGTGAAAGATGATTTTCTTGTTGTTCAAGGGTTTCTTCCTCCTTCTGTCAGATCTGATGACGAAGGACTTCGTTCTTCACGATTTTTCCGTCCTCCAGATAGAGAATGCGGTCGGCTTGCATCGCAAGCGCTTCATCATGCGTGATGAGAATGAGGGTTTGTTTCTGGCTGCGGTTGGATTCCTTGAGCAGCCCGACAATTTCCTCGCCGGTCTTGCGGTCAAGATTGCCTGTCGGCTCGTCACAGAGAAGAACGGCAGGGTGACTGTAGAGAGCGCGTCCGATGGAAACCCGTTGCTGCTGTCCGCCGGAGAGCTGACTCGGAAGGTTATACCGGCGGTCAGTCAGACCGAGATGCTCAATAATGGAATCCAGACGCTCCCTGTCGAGTTCACGTCCGTCGAGCAAATGCGGCAGGGCGATGTTTTCCTCTACGTTGAGTACCGGCATGAGGTTGTAGAACTGATACACCAGGCCGATCTGACGGCGGCGGAAGACGGCGAGCCCGTCTTCTTTCAGCGCGTGCATATCCGTGCCGTCGATGAATACCTTTCCGGACGTGGGTTTGTCTACACCTCCCAGAATATGCAGCAGGGTTGACTTGCCGCTTCCCGACGGACCTATGACCGAGACAAATTCGCCCTTTTCCACCGAAAAGGATACGTCGTCAAGCGCGGTCACTTGGGTTTCTCCCGCTCCGTAGATTTTGGTAAGATGTTCACACCGTAAAATTTCCATGCGTGCTGATTCCTCCTGTTTATTCAT
>ONDC01000213.1 GCA_900316495.1 uncultured Eubacteriales bacterium | reverse complement strand
GTTTGAATTTGTTTCCTCCGACCTCGGCGCGCAGTCCACCATCTGCGGCGGCGGACGTTATGACGGGCTTTTCAAGCAGTTAGGAGGTCCCGATACGCCCTCCCTTGGCTTCGGCATGGGTCTGGAAAGGGTCATGCTCGTCATGGACGCGCAGAATGCCGCCTATCCCGAGCCGGAAAAGACCATGATCTATCTCGCGCCCATGGGCGATGCGGCGGTTGTCAAGTGCATGGAGCTTTGTTCAAAGCTCCGCGCCGAGGGCTTTTCCGCCGAGACTGACCTCAACAACCGTTCCGTCAAGGCGCAGATGAAATACGCCAACAAGCTTGGCGCGAAGTATACCGTCGTTATCGGCGACAGCGAACTTGAATCGGGCATTGTGAAGCTCAAAAATATGGAATCCGGCGAACAGACCGAGGTCACCATCGACACCGGCATCATCGAATCGCTTTACGACATGGGCATCAACGACACGATGGCACGTCTGAATGAAACCGTCGCTGCCTTTGAGGGCTTTGCGGGACTGGACAGGCTGCTGGGAGAGAACGGCACAGAGGAAGAATAATGAATGTTTAAAAAATTATTCGGCAGAAATATCGCAGCCAAAGAAATCCATACCGAACCCAGCCGTGAGAGCAGGCTGATCGGGCAGTTTCTCGGCTGCGAATGTCGGCACATTCCGGCGGGAACCGATCCGGACGAGGTGCGGAAGTTATTTGAGGAGGCGCAAAGCCAATGTGCCGGGGAAAATATTTTTCCCGTGCTGGTGTCGGTCAGCGACAACCTTATCGAGACGCTGCTTGACAACGCGGGCGTCGCATTTCCCGAAGGCGACGCCTTGTCCGACGAAGACAGGAAAACAATTGCGGCATTCCGCGATGATCTCATCGAGAAATGCACCGACAGCGACGCGGATGATTTCTTCCGCGCCGGGGAGGAATGGGTTGCCGGGATGCTGCGGGATGAGCGTTTCCGCAGAAACGTATGGGAAAATCGGAAAATCCTCTTTGACGACGTGATTCCCGTTTACGGCTCCTTTGTAGACGTACAGTTTACCAAATACAGAGTGACCGCCCTCTCGCGAGAGGTGCTTCTGGCGAAAATTCCTGCCGCCGCGCCGTGGCAGCTTGCCGCGTGGCTTCCGATGGGGGGCTGGAATGAATGCCCCGCGCCGAAGGAAATGCTTTCCGTCGCCAAGCGCTGGTATGAAAAATACCGCGCCGTGATCTGCTGTGTCACTTCCGACGAGCTGGAATTTTGTGTTTCCGCCCCGCCGACCGACCGCGACGAGTCCTACGCCCTCGCGAAGGAATTTTTTTCCTTCTGCGAAGACCGCCTCGTCCAATACGGTGAGCGCAACAACCTCGCCACTCTCGCTGCCGGTCTTACCCATTCCCCATACTGGTACTTCTGGTGGGACTGAAGCGCTGCGCGTTCGCGCCGCTAACTGAAAACTGAAGACTTAATAATGAATAATGAATGAGCGCCTTCGGCGCTGGAAAAAAATATGAGAAAGAAAAACAAGAGATGGCTTGCTCTGTGCTGCTTTGCGGCGCTGCTGGCGGTTGAAATATTGATTGGCAGATTTGGTCACGGCTTTCTTCGGGCTTACGTCGGGGACGTTCTGGTCATTCCGCTTATCTACTGCTTTGTGCGGATTTTTTATGTACGGCGCTGTATCTGGCTCCCGGCTGCGGTCGGCGGGCTGGGGATTTTGGCGGAGGTCTTGCAGTATTTCAATCTGTGTGGGCTGTTGGGTATTCCGAAAGGCAGCCTACTGGGGATCCTTCTTGGCTCATCGGCGGACTTCGGGGATATTGTTTGCTATGCCGTCGGCGTGGCGCTGATTTACGCCGCGGAGTGGGCTTTGGTGAAAGTGAGGAGAAAGCGCGATGAAGGATAATAACAAAAAATCTCTCACAGTCAGGATTATTGTCACGGTGATCTATGTAATCGGCATCGCGTTCACGGCTTATCTGGGCGTTAAATGCTTTTTGCCGTCCACGACCTCACCTGCCCCGACGGCGATGATCCCGTTCACAGAGAATGAATCCGCCTTT
>ONDC01000214.1 GCA_900316495.1 uncultured Eubacteriales bacterium | reverse complement strand
AGAATTGCGAGGAGGTAACGGCGTGAACAAAACATTCCACCTGCAGATATGGGCGGCGAAGTGCTGCGGCAGCGAGAAAAACTGCCTTTATCCCGACGCTGCTACCGTGACGGATACCGAAACGCTCAAAAAAGTGATTGCCAATGACCACACCTTCATCTGCTTCAAGGATAATTACCGCAGCGGATTGAATTTCCGCTACACCGACACACTTGTGACAGACTGCGATAACACCCACTCGGAAGACCCCGCCGACTGGATAGCAAAGGAAGATATTATCCGCGCGTTCCCCGATGTGGAAATGCTGATCTATACCAGCCGCAATCACATGAAGCCGAAGGACGGCAAATCGCCGAGACCGAAATACCACATCATCTTCTTTATCGAGCGGGAAGGTTCTTTTTCGGCAATCCCGGCGCCGACGTCTGGTATCAGCCGGGCGTCCTCAATCTCTCCATGTTTCTCGATGAGGATTCCTTCGCCGGAATGGACAGCGAAATCCGCGAGGGCAGCCGGAACGCCACTATGTTCAGATGCGCGCTGCGTTCCCTGAAACGCTACGGCAACACAGAGGATTCCCGCGCCTATTTCCGCAAGATGGCGGAGAGATGCCGTCCTCCGCTGGAGGAAGAAGAACTTGGGTCGATCTGGCGCAGCGCCAATAAATACTACCGGAAAATCGCCGACCAGCCCGGATATGTTCCGCCGGCGCTTTACAATGCGGAGAATCCGGAATCGTGGGACGCGCCGATTCCGCTGAGCAAATGCAGAACAGCGGCCTTCCCGATAGACGCCCTGCCGAAGGACATCGCCGATTACGCCGAAGCGGTGGCGGAAAGCACCCAGACGCCGATCGATATGGCGGGCGTCATTGCGCTATCCATGCTGTCGGTATGCCTGCAGGGAAAGTACCGCGTTCAGGGAAAAGCCGACTGGTCAGAGCCGCTCAACACCTATGTGCTTGCCATAGCGCCGCCTTCCGAACGAAAGTCCGCCGTGCAGCACCTTATGCTGAAACCCGTCAATGAATATGAGGTAAATTACAACCGGCAGAACGCCGGGCGTTTCGAGAGCAGCAAGATGCAGAAGCGCGTGCTGGAGCGCAGGCAGAAAGCCCTTGAGGAACAGGTGGCAAAGGGAAAGGCAAGTCCGGAGGAGATGGAGCGGATCGCGCAGGAAGTGGCGGATTTCCGGGAGGAACAGCCGCTGCAGCTGTATGTCGACGACGTCACCACGGAAAAGCTGGTATCGGTCATTTCCGCCAATCAAGGCAGAGCGGCGCTGATTTCCAGCGAAGGCGGTATCTTTGACACCCTCGCCGGCATATACACCAAGAACGTCAACATTGACGTCATGCTGAAAGGCTATTCGGGCGATCCCATCCGCGTCGACCGCGTCGGAAGAGAGAGCGAGAGCATTATGAACCCGGCATTGACGATCCTGCTGATGGCGCAGCCGCGCGTGATATCGGATGTTCTCAGCAACGCCACCTTCAGGGGCAGAGGTCTGACCGCGCGGTTTCTCTACTGTATGCCCGATTCCTTTGTGGGCAGCCGGAAACATAAGAGCAATCCCATTCCTGACGAGGCCTACCGCCGCTATGAGCTTCTTCTGACCAACCTTCTGGATGACGAATACCCTGACAAGCCGGACACCATCACACTCTCTGAGGGCGCGGACAGTCTGCTGACCGCCTTTGCGGAGGAAGTGGAGCCGAAGCTGATAAAGGAATACGCCGAGTTTGCCGACTGGGCGGGAAAGCTGGTGGGCAACACGCTGCGAATAGCGGGGCTGCTTTGCCGTGCGGAAATGTATATCGGGCATGATTTCCTTGAAACCCCGCCGCCGCTCGTTGTACAGGGCGGTACGATGGAGAAGGCCATCTCGCTGGGCAGGTATTTTCTCAGCCATGCACAGGCGGCATTTTCCGCGCTGCCGGAGGACGCCATGACCGCCAACGCCGGGAAAATCCTGAAAATGATCGCGGAGCGCGGGCTGAAAGAATTCGACAGGCGTACAGCGATGCGATTCTGCCGCACATTCAAAACCGTGGCGGAGATTCAACCCGTCCTGGACTTCCTGGAGGATTACGGATATATCGCGGCGCAGCCTTCCAAGGCAAGCGGAAACGGTCGACCGCCGCTTCCGAGATACACGGTCAATCCTTTGACGGACTTTTGTCCTTTTGTCACCGTTTCGTCACAGCCTTAAATGACAAAAGTTGAAGCCGTCAGGGGGCATAAATACGCGGTTTCCGGTTTTTGTCCTTTTTGTCCGAAAACATAAGAAAGGCAAAATTTAATATCTTCTTTATTTATATTTCAATAAGTACAGAATTTATAAGTAAAGGGACAATTGTGACAAAAGGACAAAACTCCCGGAAGACCCATAAATCGGAGGTTTTTAATGAACACA
>ONDC01000215.1 GCA_900316495.1 uncultured Eubacteriales bacterium | reverse complement strand
ATCGGTGCAGGACGTCATTCCGGTCAAGCGAATCTGGGAGGACGGCATTTTCCTTGTCGGCAAGAACAAGTACAGCAAGATGTTCCGTTTTGACGACGTGAATTATTCCTCCGCAAGCGATGAGGAAAAAGCGATGATGACCGCGCAGTACGCGAAAATCCTCAATTCCTTTGACGTGGGCGCGACCAGCAAGATCACCATCAACAACCGCCGCATGAATATGGACGATTTCACCGGCAGGATTCTTCTGGATATGCGGGACGACGGACTGGATTCCTACCGCCGCGAATACAACCGTATGCTGCTCGACAAAGCCGAGAGTGCCAATTCTATTATGCAGGAAAAGTACGTCACCGTTTCGGAGTGTAAGAGAAGCATAGAGGAAGCGCGTCTGTATTTTGCCCGCGTGTTTGCTTCTCTCTTCGCGCAGTTCAGGCAGATCGGTTCCACCTGTGAGGAACTGAACGCGGAGCAGCGTCTCAGGCTCCTGCACGATTTCTTTCATCCCGGAGAAGAAACGCAGTTCCGCTTCAATATGAGGGAATTTATGAGGCGCGGGCATGATTTCCGCGACGCGGTTGTCCCCGACAGCTTTGAATTTTTCTCCGATTATTTCAAATTCGGCGACCGCTACGGGCGCGTTCTCTATCTGAAGGACTACGCCAACCGCATTAACGACGAGCTGATCGCCAATCTCTGCGAACTCAACCGGAATCTCATGCTCTCCATTGAGGAAGTCGAAAACAAGCTGCTTGGCATTGATACGAATATCGCCAACTGGCAGCGCAGGCAGAACGAGAACAACAACTTCTCCGCCATGATCCCCTTTGATATGATGCAGCAGCGCACGGAGACGGAGGAGTTTCTGAATGACATCACCACCAACGATCAGAGAATGATGCTGGTGGTGATTACCATTGTGCATACCGCCGACAGCAAACAGCAGCTTGACAGCGACACCGCCGCGATTCTTTCCGGAACCGGCACATCCCGGCTGGCGCGGCTGAAATATCAGCAGATGGACGCGCTCAACACCGCGCTGCCCTACGGCGTAAGAAAAATTGACGCGGTTCGCACCCTGACCACCGACAGCCTTTCTATTTTCACGCCCTTCCGCGCACAGGAAATCTGTCACACCAACGGCGTGTATTTCGGGCAGAATCCCATCAGCAAAAATCTGATCGTCATCAACCGTCGCAACCTGCTCAACGGCAACGCCATGATTCTCGGCGTGTCCGGTTCCGGCAAGTCCTTTATCTGCAAGAATGAATTTGTCGGGCTGATTCTGGCAGACCCGAATGCGGATTATATTTTCATTGACCCTGAGAGAGAATATTCCCCGCTGGTCAAGGCGATGGACGGCGAGGCAATCATGCTGTCCTCCACCAGCGACCACCACATCAACGCGATGGATATGAACGCCAACTACGGCGACGGAGCGAACCCCGTTATCCTGAAATCGGAATTCCTCATGTCGCTCTGCGAGCTGCTGGTCGAGGACAGACATCTCGGCGCAAAGGAGAAATCCATCATCGACCGCTGCACCACCGCGACCTATCGCTATTACAAGCAGGGGAATTACTGCGGCGAACCGCCGACCTTGCAGGATTTTTATGAACAGCTTTTGAAACAGAAGGAGCCTGAGGCACACGATCTCGCGGTGGATATTGAGATGTACGCCATCGGCAACATGAACACCTTCGCCCATCAGACCAACGTCAACACCAACAATCATGTGGTGTGCTACGACATTCACGAGTTGGGTAAGAACCTCCAGAGCGCGGGTATGCTGATCGTCCTTGACAGCATTCTCAATCGCATCACGCGCAACCGCAAGCGCAAGAGAAACACCTATATTTTCATCGACGAAATTTACCTGATGTTCCAGAACGAGTATTCCGCGAATTTCCTGCACACACTGTGGAAGCGCGTCCGCAAATACGGCGCGTTCTGCACCGGCATCACGCAGAACGTAGAAGACCTGCTGCAAAGCCACACGGCGCGAACCATGCTCTCCAACAGCGAACTGCTCGTCATGCTCAATCAGAGCGGGAACGACATGGACAGGCTGGCGGAACTGCTCAACATCTCCAACACCCAGCGCAGCTTCATGGAGAATGTCGGACCCGGACAGGGCTTGCTGAAAGTCGGCAGCTCTCTTGTTCCGTTCGTCAATCAGTTCCCGACCAACACCTCGCTGTACAAGCTGATGTCTACCAAGATTAATGAATAACGTCGGTTTACGCTGCTGCTCTAAAAATATTCATGTAATTCAGTGCAAATATTTAATCAAAACAAGTTGATATTTGCACGAATATCTGCTATACTATTATCAGAACCTAAAGAATATCTTTCGGGGGAATGATAAGTGTATAGAAAGATCATGAATTATCTGGAGGAATGGCGGCAGAGTCCGCACCGCAAGCCCTTGATATTGCAAGGCGCAAGGCAGGTCGGCAAAACCTATTCGCTGCTGGCATTCGGACGCGCCCAATATGAAAACGTCGCCTATTTCAATTTTGAAACCAATCCCAAGCTCAACGCCACCTTCGACGAGGACATCAGTCCGGCGTACCTGATTCCCATTCTGTCGCATATTGCGGGACAGACCATTGTCCGCGAAAAGACGCTGATTATCTTTGACGAAGTGCAGCTTTGTGAAAGGGCTTTGACTTCGCTCAAATACTTCTGCGAGGACGCGCCGGACTATCA
>ONDC01000217.1 GCA_900316495.1 uncultured Eubacteriales bacterium | reverse complement strand
GCGGCGAGCTTTTCCGCCAGGGATTTTGTAAAGCCGCCGAGAGAGTAATATACGATAATGGTTTTCATTCAATGTCCTCCTTTTTGTATGCGCTTGCGTTTTTTCACTGCTATTATAATCTTTTCAGACAATTTTTTCAATATAGATATTGCACAACATATAGTTTTTATGCTATAATGTTGTTTAATGTCCGCTTTCCCCTCTTGAAAGCGGAACAATTAAAAGGAGAGATAGAATTATGGAAAAAAGAGGTATGTGGAGCTCACGCCTCACCTTTATCCTCGCCGCCATCGGTTCGGCGGTCGGATTGGGCAACGCGTGGCGCTTCCCGGGACTTGCGGCGAAGCACGGCGGCGGCACATTTCTGGTAGTTTATCTGCTGGCGATGCTGCTGATGGGCATTCCGCTTCTGATGATGGAGATCGCCATCGCAAGAAAGTTCAGGCGCGGCGCGATCGAATCCATGCGCGGTATCGGCAGGAAGTGGGAATTCGTCGGCTGGGCGGCGACGTCCAACGCGTTCGTCATCGTGTGCTACTACTCGGTGGTGTTCGCCTGGGTTATCCTGATGTTCGTGAACTCGTGGCAGTTCGCCGGTATGACGGGCAACAACGAGGCAGCCGCTGGGCTGTTCACGCAGCTGACGCAGACAACAATGGCGATCGAGGGCTACGACATTCCCGGCATCGTCCTGGTGTGCCTGCTGATCGCGTGGGGACTGATTTTCTACTGCATCCGCAACGGCGCAAGCTCTGTGGGAAAGGTCGTCAAATTCACCGTATTCGCACCTGTTGCGCTCCTCCTGATCATGGCGATCAAGGGCTGCACCATGCCCGGCGCTATGGACGGTATTGCCATGCTGTTCATCCCCGACGTGAGCGCGTTCTCTGATCCCTCGCTCTGGGTCGACGCGGTCGGACAGGTGTTCTACAGCCTGTCGATCATGATGGCGATCATGTTCGCTTACGGCTCCTATGTGGGCGACGACGCGGATGTTGCAGCGGACGCGATGATCATCGCCTTCTCTGATATGGCGGTCAGCGTACTCTCGGGTATCGTGATGTTCTCCACCATGGGCGGAACGGGAATGCTCGGCGACATCTCCGCCAGCGGCATCGGCACCGCGTTCTTCATCTACCCCACGGCGATCGTCAACCTGACCGGCAACGGCGTCATCAACGCGGTTTTCGGCGCGATTTTCTACCTGATGCTTATTACGCTCGCCATCGACTCCGCGTTCTCGATCGTGGAGGGTATCTCGGCAGCGGTTTCCGACAAGTTCCACATCAAGCCCAAGACCGTTACCATCGCGATCTGCGCGATCTCCGGTCTGATTTCGCTGCTTTTCATCACTCAGGCGGGTCTTGCGTGGCTGGATATTGTCGACAACTGGACGAATCAGATCAACCTCATTGTCATCGGTATTCTCGAGTGTATCGCCATCGGCTGGACCTTCAGCCTGCGCAAGGTGCTCGATGAGGTCAACCGCAACGCCAAGCGCTTCAAAATGCCGCTTGCGTGGTTTACCGTCTCCATCAAGTACATTTCGCCCCTGCTTCTGACGGCGCTGTTCGTCTGGAACATGGTCACCCTCTTCGCCTTCAACGGCGGCAGCTACGGCGGCTATCCCATCTGGGCGCAGATCCTGGCGGGCTGGGCGGTTTCCGTGCTCGTTTTCGCCAGCGGCTTCATCGCGAAGATCGTGATCGCGAAAAAGAAGAAGGAAGGCTTTGTCGAGGACGAGATCGTCTGGAAGGACTAAATCATGATTGAAAAAGGAGAGCTTGGATTTTTCCAGCAGAAGTGCGGAAGATTTATGGCAGAATGTTGTCAAAACTCCGCAGGAATACTGACGTATTTCAAGGAGTTTTGGCAAGATTATGCCGTGAAGATTTCGTGCTTATGCGCGGTAAGGAATTTTTAGAGGTTGCCTGTAATTAATCCACCTGTTTTCCGCCGCCTCCCCACATCAGTTCCGCAAAAAACTGCTCATAGGCGTCGTCCCAGCCGTCGATGGGATTGACACCGCCTCCGTTGACGCTGCGCAGCTTGGCGTCATTTGCCGTCAGCCCCATGGTAAACAGCTCTCCCGCGGTGATGTCATATCCTCTGTCCCGCGCGAAGGCACAGAAATCCTCCACGGGATTCTCTGTATTTCTGGTCGCGGCAAGCGCCGCCTTCAAGCTTTTGTCCTTTCTCGCGTCGCCCAGCAGACGCTCCAGCTCCTGTTCGATCATCCTTATCCTCCTATCCCGTCATCAAAAAACAACGGGCAGTATAGCACGATAGCACGCTATACCGCCCGATGCGACTGTCTCTTATTCAATGGAATTGTCAAGGTACTCCATCAGTTCCTCGTCATCCTTTTTCTGCTTGTCCTTCACAATCAAAAACGCGGTGAGCGCGGCGGAAACAGCAGCGAAAAAGGATACAATACCGATAATCCACATTAAGTTCTTATTTTTCATAACAACAACCTCCAATATTAGTTTATCTGTTGTGTATACCTCTATTCTAAACATTTTTTTAGAAAAAGTCAACAGAAAAAAAAAAAAAGCAG
>ONDC01000220.1 GCA_900316495.1 uncultured Eubacteriales bacterium | reverse complement strand
AACAAATATCAGCGTTTGTGGTGGTGAGTGACATGTGGAAGAGCGGCAGACTGACGGGCGAAAGGATCTATCTCAGGGCGTACAGAACAAGCGACGCGCAGGCGCTCTCCGACATGACCGCCCGGGACGAGATTTACCGCACAACCTACAATATCCAGCGGGAATTTGACGTATCCCACGCACGCTGGTGGATCAAATTCAACGCGAATTGCCGGAGAACCGGAACGTCCAACGGCACCGACCGTTTGATCGGCAACATAGGTATTGTCAATGTCAACAGCCGGTGCCGTCACGCGACGCTTGCCTATTATATTCATCCGGAAATGTGGAACAAGGGCATTGCTACCGAGGCGGGAAGGGTTATCCTTGAATACGCCTTCGGAAGATTGGAGCTGAACCGCGTAGGCGCGGTATGCATGGTTGAAAATGCCGCGTCCCGCAGGGTGCTGGATAAATTGGGATTTGAATTTGAGGGAATCGCCCGTCAGGAGATCATGAAGGACGGCGTATATTATGACGTGGCTCATTATGGGCTGCTGAGTGAGGATTTTGAAAAAAAGGAGACTGTCAAATGAAGCTGTTCAAGTACATCAATCAGGCTGGCGGTATATTCGCCGCGCTGTTTTTCCTCGTTATGGTATCGCTTGTCAGGAGAGGAATTATAGGCAAGGCGTATTATGCAGTCGGAACGCTGTTTCTGATTTTTTCCGCTATGTTCATAGTGACGGCGTTAGTCCTGATGTTCCGCAGTCTGATGTGGCATATCCGCAACAAAAAGTTAGGTACCTTGCTGCGTCATTATATATACGCTTATGTTGGCTTTTATGTTTTGCTTATTGTGGTTGACCATATTACAATGGGCAGCATAAGCTGGGCGCATAACCTGCTTTATTCTTTTATCGGGGCAATGCTGGAGCTGTATGTACACGGCTACAGGCTTGAGTTTATAAAGAAAAACGCTGATGCAGAACCTGCCGAGGAAGAGGCGTAACCTCATTTTGGTTGCGAAAAAGCCGATTCTGACCGTCATTTTTAATCAATATTCAATCATAAATCCCACTCTTTTGATTAATTTTTTGTAGATGACTACAAATATTAAAAATTATTTTGTATAAGTTTGACATTTGAGAAAAATAGGTGTATAATATCCCTGTAAGTTGATAAAGCTACTGCTTATCAGCGTCAATTTTACGAAAAAAAATATCCGAAAGGGGTAACCAAAAATGGCACGTGCAAAGAAAACAGCTGCCGCAGCGGCAGAGGTCAAGGAAGTCAAGGAAGAAGTAAAGGCAGAGGTCGCAGCAGTCGAGGAAGCAGTTGAGGCTCCCGCTAAGAAGCCCGCAGCTAAGAAAGCTCCCGCTAAGAAGGCTCCCGCCAAGGCCGAGAAAGTCGAAGCCAAGGAAGAAGTTAAGGCAGCGGCAAAGGCTGAAGTTTTCATCGAGTTCGGCGGCGTACAGGTTGCTGTTGACGAGATCGTCAAGAACGCAAAGCTGACTGTCGGCGAGGACAAGGATGTCAAGATCTATGTTAAGCCCGACGAGAGCAAGGCATACATCGTTGCCGGCGAGGAATCCGTCGCTATGGACGTTTACTTCTGCTAATTCATCACGCGTATACTGTTTTGTTTCAAAATTCAAATCGCGGCAGGTCGTACTTTTGTAGTCCGACCCGCCGCGATTTTTTTCTTTTCAAAATGGTATGGATGCTTTTTCTATATCATTATTATGGCTTGGTTTACCCTATTGCCTTTGCGATTTCCAGCGCGATGTAGAATTTGTCCATGTTGTGATTGGCGTCGCTCAGCTCTTCCACGCGGTATTCGTCCTCCGAAAGCACGTCGCCTGTCACAAGAAAATCGTACAGCTCCAGTCCCGTGAAGTCACATACCGCCTGTACGCCGGCAAGCCTGCGAAAAATCGCCGCGAGCTTATCGTGATTCCTGATGAAGATGTAATCGGAGGGCGGAGCGTAATGATAGGACATTCCCTCGTCGCGGTAGGCGTAGGTGGGAATGACAAACCTGCCGTTGGTCACATCTCTGTCCAGACTGCCTGCAGAGCCGAACATGATATACTTTGTCGCGCCGATGAGCCAGTTGGATTCTATGCAGAACTGTGCCGCCATCGTCGAGCCGAGGGGGGAAAGGTAAATGCCGATTGCCATGCCGTCATGCGTGAATCGGTAGAGGGGCGTCGTTCCGTTGCATGCGCAAATGGCAGCGATCTGTTCGCAGCGGAAGCTCTTTAATACGCTGTTAAATATTTCCCTTGAAAAGGTAATAATACAGACGTCCACAATGTGCTTCTGTTCCCCGTAAAAGCTGCCGAAGTTCGTTATGGCGGGGGTGGTAATGTCAAATGAATCGGT
>ONDC01000221.1 GCA_900316495.1 uncultured Eubacteriales bacterium | reverse complement strand
AAGCAGGGCGCAGGCGGTGAGCAGGCTGACGAATTTACATACGGTTTGCGACATAGCCGTTTTCCTCCGCTAATTTCGCGCCTTCCTCGCTCTGGCACCACGCGATGATCTTCCGCACTACGCTGTCCTCCGGCGTATCGTCGCGTATGACGATCTGCGACTGGTTGATCATGGGATAGCTGCCGTCCGAAATGGTTTCGTCGGAGGGAATCACGCCGTCCACGCCCAGCAGCTTGATCTGATCGGTGTAGTGCATACTCGACACGTAATAATAATAGGAATAGCCGATCGCGCCCTTGGCGTTGTCATAATGGGCGACCGCGTCCACAATATCGCCCATATCGCCGATGGCAAGCTCGGTGGGCGCCTTCATTACCGCCGATTTCGGCAGCAGGAAGCGGTAAAGCCCGGTCTGGCTGCCGGAACCCTCGTTGCGCTGGTAGGGAATGATCTCCACGTCGTCGCCGCCAAGCTCCTTCCAATTCTTGATCTTGCCGCGGTAGATGTCCTGAAGCTGCTTTTTGGTCAGGCTTTTGACGGGGTTGTCCTTGTTGACAAAGAACACAAAGCCGCCGTTGAGAATGGTGTGGTATTCAAAGGTGACGCCGGCCTGCTTGGCGGTTTCGACCTGTTCGTCGGAGGGCATGGCGCAGAAGATCATATCGACCTTTTTGTCGGTGAGATTCTGGTAGGCGGCGGGGGTGTTGCTGCACAACACCAGCGTGCGGGCTTCCTCGACGTCGATTCCCAGCAGCTTGGCGGTCATGGCTTCATAGTAGGGAGCCAGCGCGAGCGCACCGTCGATGACGGGAAGCTCTTCCTTTGTGAGAGTCAGCGAAGCGGCTTCGTCCAGCGCGGAGCTGCTTGCCGCGTTGTCGTCCCCGCCGCAGGCCGTGATGGAAACGGCCATCAGCAGCGAGAGCGCAAGACAGAGGATTCTTTTTGATGTGCGGATGTGGTTTTTCATGGTAAAAATCCTTTCTTTGAAAAATATCATAGATTCAATGCTTTTTGTCGGGAATGGCTCGTCGTATGCGTGACAGAATGAATTTCAATGCCGCGCCTGTCAGCGTCATCCCCGCGCCGATCTTTGTCAGTGTATCTCCGATTTCCATGTTGACGGCGTAACGCATCTGCATGGCGGGAGTGGGATCCTGGTAAGGGATGCCCGCCTTTATTACCAGGTAGAAAAGTCCGAGGAACAGGAGTATGATTCCCGCCAGAATGACGGCATTCAGAATGGAATGGTATTTCTTCATAGTGGATTCTCCCCGCAAAGCGCCGCCATATCCTCCGGGAGCGGAATGGCAAAATGCATTTTTTCTCCCGTGATCGGGTGGAAGAAGTCGAGCTGCCCACAGTGGAGAGCCTGACGTTCCATCAGGTCGCGGGAGCCGCCGTACATATCGTCACCGGCAAGCGGCATGCCGAGCGACGTGAAATGTACTCGTATCTGATGTGTGCGTCCCGTTTCAAGGTGAATTTTCAACAGTGTAAGCTCGTATCTTTTTTCGTCAGAGGCGGTGACTGTAAAATTCTTCAACGTCTGCCAGTGCGTGACGGCGCGGACGCCGCCTTCGCCGACCTCGCGCTGTATGCCGTGTCCTTCCATGATCCGGATAGGCGCGTCGATGGTGCCGCTTCCTGTCAGCGTGCCCTGACAGATGGCGTAGTAGACCTTGTCGGTAGAGAGGCTGCGTGGCTGTTCTTGGCGGTCAGCACCAGACCGCTGGTGTCGCGGTCGAGCCGGTTGATCACCCGGAAAGCGGCGTTCGGCTCGCCGTTTCGCATGAGGTGCGCGGAAAACGCGTTTGCCAGCGTGTCCGCAACATGCTCCCGCGCGGGATGCACCGGCATGTGGGGGGGCTTGTTGAGCACGGCGATGTGTTCGTCCTCGTAGAGAATGTCGATGGGCAGTTCGACAGGCGCGGTGGGGTTTTCGTCGTCGGGGATATTGAGCTGCACAAAATCGCCGCCGTGCAGCGGGTCGATGGTGCGGATGTGAATCCCGTTGGCGGTAATGCCCATCGGCACGCGCTTGAGCTTTTTGATGAGGCGGTAGGAAACGCCGCATTTTGCCCGCAGGAAGTTGTAGACGGAAATCCCGTCGTTCTCCTGCGGAACGGCAAATTGTAAAACAGGCATTTTGATTTGTTCACCCAATGCGATAATTTGATATTCTTATTGTAGCACAACTATTAAAAAAGTAAAGTGTCAGAAGGGTAGAATATATAAAAAAGCAAATTACATAGCTGCGAGCCGCTAATCATAGTCCGATTTTACATATCGTTAATTGACATTAATCACTTACTGTTCTATAATATTCCGTGAAAACTATCCAAAAGGAGTCATGCAATATGGAATTTCAGAGAGTTGATAAAAAGGCAAAGACAAAATGGAGATTTTCACGCATTATTGCGCTGTTTTTTGCCGTAATTCCCTTTGCCGCGATGGTGCTGGCGATCTTTTATGGTATCGGCGCCGATGACAGCAGCGGAACGTTTAAGATGATCGGCTGGATTGTTGCCGGAATTATGGTGTTGATTCAGCTTCTAT
>ONDC01000223.1 GCA_900316495.1 uncultured Eubacteriales bacterium | reverse complement strand
AAAACCGCCATGCTGGAAGCCAATCCCGAGCTTCGCTCCCTGTACAGCGAGGACGACGGCAAAATGGAAGTGTTTTATCTGCAAAACGCGACGGCCGTCATCTGCTCCTTCACCGCTGCGCCGGAAAATTATATCTTCTGAGAGAGTATAAACCGATAGAGTATGGATACCCGGTCACAGACGGAAAACTTTTTCCGTCTGTGACCGGGTATTTTTCTTGCCGATTTTGCTCTTGAACCTTGACAAATACCCTATAGGGGTATATAATCAATATAGAGTCATTCAGTCATTACGAGGTGACAGTTTTGGACAAAGACAATACTCTCAATCAGAATCCCGATGCATCTTGCTGCTGTCACGAGCGCAGAACCAAAAAGCGCTCAGACGCGGAGTACAAAAGCCTGGTCAATCGGCTCAACCGCATAGAAGGGCAGGTTCGCGGCATAAAGGGAATGCTGGAAAAGAATGCCTATTGCCCGGATATTCTGACGCAGGTTGCCGCAGTGAATGCGGCTCTGAATGCATTCAATAAGGAATTGCTCGCCAATCATATCCGAACGTGTGTTGCAAATGATATACGGGAGGGCAAGGATGAAGTAATTGATGAGCTGGTTGAAGTGCTGAGAAAGCTGATGAGCGGCGTGCAGCGCAAGGGTGGAAAAAGCCGTGTCCCAGGTGGAGGGCGTGACGTCCTGCTCGGTGAGCCTTCTCACCAATTCCATGGGCGTGGAGGGAAGCGCATCACATGACGCGATCATCGAAGCCGTGCGGAATGCGGGCTACGGTGCGTCGGTCAAAAGCAGCGAAATGTCTGCCGCTTCCGAGGCGACTGCTCTGTCGGAAGAAGATCTGCTTGCCGACAGAGAGACGCCGCTTCTCAGGCGCAGGCTGATTGCCTCTGTGGGATTCCTGCTTGTGCTGATGTATTTTTCCATGGGGCATATGATGGGAGGCTTCCCACTGCCGTCCTTCTTTGAAAACAATCACGTTGCGATGGGACTGGTTCAGCTGCTTCTTGCGGCCATTGTCATGGTGATCAATCAGAAATTCTTTGTGAGCGGATTCAAGGGACTGATTCATCGTGCCCCGAATATGGACACTCTTGTCGCCCTCGGCTCAGGCGCGTCTTTTGTCTACAGCACGTATGCCCTGTTTGCCATGACTGCCGAGCAGTCAAAGGGTCATTTCGAGAATGCGGCGGGCTATATGCATGAATTCTATTTTGAATCGGCGGCTATGATACTTGCCCTGATAACGGTCGGGAAGATGCTGGAAGCCCGTTCCAAGGGAAAAACAACGGATGCGCTGCGCGGACTCATGAAGCTGGCTCCCAAAACAGCCGTACTGGTGAAGGACGGTGAGGAGATCACTGTTCCTATCGCTCGGGTGCGCCGTGGAGATATTTTTGCTGTGCGACCGGGAGAGAACATCCCTGTGGACGGCGTAGTGCTGGAAGGCGGCAGTGCGGTGGATGAATCGGCACTGACCGGCGAGAGCATTCCTGTTGACAAGCTGCCGGGTGACGCTGTTTCCACAGGAACAGTGAATCAGTCCGGGTATATACGATGTGAAGCGACCGGAGTAGGGGAGGACACCACACTTTCACGCATCATCAAGATGGTGAGTGAGGCCGCTGCCACCAAAGCCCCTATTGCAAAGATCGCAGACCGCGTTTCGGGGATATTTGTTCCGACCGTCATTGCCATTGCTCTGGTAACGGTTGCCGCGTGGCTGATCGTCGGTGAAAGCGTTGGTTTTGCGCTGGCGAGAGGAATATCCGTGCTTGTGATCAGCTGCCCCTGTGCGCTTGGCCTTGCCACGCCTGTCGCGATCATGGTGGGCAATGGCGTGGGCGCAAAGAACGGAATTCTCTTTAAAACCGCCGCGTCACTGGAAAGGACGGGCGAGGTGCGAATAATAGCGCTTGATAAAACGGGAACGATCACGCAAGGACATCCGAAGGTGACAGATATTCTGCCTGCGGAGGGTATTTCTCCCGAATACCTTCTTGAAAAAGCCTCTGCGCTTGAGAGCAAAAGCGAACATCCTCTTTCGGCGGCTGTTATAGAAGCCGCAAAGGAAAAGAGGATTTCCTCTGCGGAAGTGAGTGATTTCCGCGCCGTACCGGGCAGCGGGTTGACCGCGTCGCTCGATGGCAGGACACTTGCTGGGGGAAATGCGAAGTATATCGCGGAATTTGCCGCTATTCCCGATTCTCTCGTGATCAATGCCGAAAAAATATCGGCAGAAGGCAAGACTCCGCTTTTCTTTTCCGAGAATGATAAGGCGCTGGGAGTC
>ONDC01000225.1 GCA_900316495.1 uncultured Eubacteriales bacterium | reverse complement strand
GTAAGCGTCAAATAAACCGCGATGAAGAAAAAGAAAACCGCACCGGATGGTCTCAGGAAAATCATCCGGCGCGGTGAACTATATGGATTTAATAATGGAGCCATTGCGTTTGGCGGTCATGTAAATATCTTTGAACGAACGGGTATAGTTTCCTCCGAAGCGGACAGGTATCACTGATACCAGCCCATCGGTAATAATGCGGTCTTTGAAGTGATGATCGGCGTTGGAACGCCAAATAACATATCTTCCCAGCTGTCAATAATACCGTTGACAAGGTAAACACTTTCGCCTTTTGTCGAAATAAAAATGGAACCCTTTTTTAAATGACGTTCAATGATAAATCTTCCCGGAATGCAGTGCTTCCAGTTTGAAAGAATGTCCATTTCCTCCAGAGGAAAAATGTTTTCGTTGATATAATCGTCAATGATAGAAGGTTGTTCCCATAAGAAGCGAGCTACCTCCATTGCCTTCGCCGCCTCGACTCTTTTGCCGGTAAAGTCAATATCCTCGGTAACGTAATAATGGTGATTAACATAGTTGAGCAGAGGCAAAAACAATTCATAGAACAGCGCTGCATCTTCAGATTTGAGCGTCATTTTCAGTCCTCCAAGGCATCAAAAGTGTTCCGGCGGGTTTGGAAAACAATTCCGTGAGATAGGCTTCCGTATCCAGACCGTTAGCCTGAGCAGTTGCAACGACGGAATAACTCGACGCGGTTGTTGTCAATCGGCACATTGCCATTTTCCAAAAATGTATAGAGATACTTTCTTTCGTTCAGCGCGTAATTCACGGCTTGGGATAATTTACCGCTGCCAGTGACGGATACCGTTTCAAGCCATGCGAAAAAGGCATCCAGCAAGGGCTTGACCTTCACAAGACGCTGTTTGTATCTCTCTTCCGCTGTCATATCCTCCAGCAGGTTTTCCTCATGGTAGATCCGGTCGCAGAAACCCACTGCCTTCGCCGCAACCGACGTTTCGTGCAGGGCTTTGTCCTTCGGCAGACACTCCACGAACTTCCTCCGTGTGTGTGTCCAGCAGCCGCAGCGTTTTGCCCCTTCCACCGCGTTGTAGGAATCGAGCCCGTCGCATAGCATATATCCGCTGTAATCGCGGAGAAAGTTGCGCGGATGCTCTCCGCTCCGCGTCGGCTGGTACTCAAAGACAATGATGTTGCGGTCGTTCATCTTGCCGTTGCAGTATACCCACATCTGCGACTTACTCGTCGGCCTTCTGCCGTCCTCATGCAGCACCTGAATGCGCGATTCGTCCCCGTGAATCACCTCGCCCAGGAGCAGCAGTTCATGCATATTCTCCCTGATCGGCATGAACCAATCCTTTGCGGCAACGTCTACCCAATTTGACATGATCGCTTTCCTGACGGTACAGCGGTACGGCTTTGGCGTATTTTTCGTAGATGATATGCGCCAGTAATTCCGGCGAACAGAAGCTTCCCGGAATCATCGGTCTGGGATATTCGGCGCGGCGGATATTGCATTTTTCAATGTCTTTTTTGTTCTTGGCATCGTTCTCAGGATTTTCTCCGCACTTGGGACATTTGTAGCTCTTGACGATATGACGGCGGATAAAATACTTGCCCGGTGTATAAACCAATTCATCGTATGCTTTGTCCGAACCGATTTCCTTCATTTCTGAACCGCACTTTTCGCAAACCGGATGTTCTTCCTCATGAACGACTTCCTGCACCGGCAGATGGCTCATCCAATCATCGTGCGTGCGCTTTTTCTTGCGCTTGTGTTCCGCGATGGTGACAGCTTCCTCTGCTTTTTCGGATTTTTGTTCGCTCTCATCAGAGAACATGGAAAGCTGGGTGCCGCCTTCCATGATGACAGACGTCTGTTCCGTCTTGCGTCCGAACAGCTGCTTTTTCAACCAGTCCATCTGCTGCTGCATGAGCGCAAATTCTTCTTGTATCGTGGCATATTTTGCGGAAAGTTCTTTGTAATCATTGCGAAGCGCAGTATGATCCGCGATCAACTTTTGAATTTCCTGCTCTGTCATACTGCGCTCCTCCGTTCGTTTTATGATGTTTCTATTATATCATAAAACGAGTGAAAATGCAAGCGCAAATGCCGTATTTACGGGCTTTTTCAGATTTTTTTATCAGTATATCGCTCCCGGTTTTCCTGCCTTTATCGCTTTGGACTGTTCAATGGAAAGTCCCTCAAGCAGCCACCTCGTTTGCTGCGCTGTCAGCAGTCTCGCTTCGGTTTCGTTCCTCGGCCATTGGAACCGTCCGTTGTCCAGTCGCTTGTACAACAGCAAGTATCCGTCTCCTTCCCACAGCAATCCCTTGATTCTGTCGCACCGTCTACCGCAGAACAAAAACAGGCTTTTGCTGAACGGGTCAAGATTCAGTTGCCCCTGAATGATCGTCGCAAGCCCGTCTATTCCTTTGCGCAGATCTGAATACCCTGTTACGATGTACACTTGCATTCCTGTCGTCAGATCATTCAACATAATTCCCGCACCAACGCTATCAGGGTTTCTGGTGCGACACCGCACGGCAGTGTGATGCTCATTCCGTTCTTTTCGATTCGGATATTCCCGCATTCATCTGGCATTGCTATCGGTACGATGGATGGCTGTGCCGCAACGCATTGTTCCCGCACCCTTCTCAATCGGTAATAGTACGTCTTCGGCTTGATTCCGTTTTCAATGCACCATTGTTCTACGCTCATTCCGCTGCTCTGCTGTCTCTCGATCTGTTCCGACCATTCCCTCAGCCGTAACTCTTGCTTTACTTCGCTGATAGCTCTTGTGCTTTCTGTTTCCATTCCTGCACTCTCCTTGTATCATTTACTCCAACCAACTCTATAGACTTATTTTGACTTGTCCATATCCTTGATCTTT
>ONDC01000227.1:712-2060 GCA_900316495.1 uncultured Eubacteriales bacterium | reverse complement strand
GATCGGCACAGACGAAGCCGCGTTCGTGCTCGGTGCGACCGGCACGGGCAAGGGCACGTCGATCAACAAAGCGTCGGCAGGCTTCTACACGGGCGTGGTCAGCATCAACGCAGGCGAAACGGTTTACGGCAGAGGCTACCTGATCTATATTGACAATACGACCGGAGAGGAACATATCATTTATTCCCAGACGGTAGAGAGATCGTTCTATTGGGTGGCGCAGGCGGCGTATGACAAATATTCGGCGATACAAAATCCGAGCGAATCTGATAAGGAAATATTGAGGAAGCTCAGAGAATTTTTAAATCATTGACAATTAGGAGTGGCTTTTGTAATGAATAAATTAAAGGTAATACTTTTGACGATTGCGGTTTTTTTGCTTGCGGAGCTGTTTATTGGCATTGTATTGGTCCGATTTGGTGTGATGTATATCGGCTTTGGCAAGCAGGAGCCGGCAACTATCCCGACAGAGGTGACGGTTATGACCACTTCTACCGCCGAAGAATCTACCACGACGACGGACGAGGAATTGACAGAGGATTCGACAGAGGCGTCAGAGAAAGCAACGTCTTCAAGCAAAAAGAAGAAGAGTACAACAACGGGCCGTAAAAAATCCACGACTGCCCAACAAACCACTACCACAACAGCGGCTGCCACTACCACAACGACGGCTGGCGGTGATAATGACGGAGAATGGGTTCACGGTTGGTTCTGATGAGGGTGTGCTGATTCGATCAGGATATTGATTCCGGCATATCGCAAAGTCATTGCGGAAGCATTTTGAATGACCGTGTGATATGCCGTTTCTGTCTCTTTCAACACGGATGTTATGACTGTCCGCTGAAGGCTGCAAAAAAACGGATTTAGTAACGAAGAAAAAATGGGGATATAAAAATGAGCAGACAAAAAAACGAGTCAAACAGAGTAATGCTTGCTTCAATTGCGCTTTGCGTGGTGGCCATTATTCTTGTGTGTTTTACAGTGATAGTGTACAGAGGAAAGCGCTCCTATAAGGACGATATTACCGATATGGATCAGATAGATACTGTCGCCCAGACAGACAACGTGTCCCGATCCGACGCTGGTGAGGAAGCGGAGAACGCTGTCAGTTCAGAGACGACGGAACCCGCCGATATTTCCTCTGCCGAAGCGCCGCCTTCTGACGCGAATGATATTTTAAATCCTGATTATCAATCCGATTATTACGTGGTGGTCTACACCGGCAATCAGATGATTGTGGTATATGAAAAGGATGAGAACGGAAAATACACCAATACCTTCCACTTTATGACATGCTCTACAGGCGCTCCGGACAAAACTCCCACCAAGGAGGGCGTCTATTCGATTC
>ONDC01000227.1:0-662 GCA_900316495.1 uncultured Eubacteriales bacterium | reverse complement strand
TGCCTGATCAGTAAAGAGGAAAACTATTATATCTGCTCTTTGTCATACAGTCAGAAGAGGGCATGGACCATGATGAGCGGAAAGTACGAGAGCCTCGGAACGGCAGTTACAGGCGGCAGTATCCAGCTTTGCGCGCGTGACGCCAACTGGATCTATGTCAATCTGCCGGAAGGAACACAGGTGAATGTGGTAAACCACAACAGCCCTGATCTCAGCGTAGAAGAACTGCCTCAAAAGAAAAAAAGCAACGCAGGATGGGATCCCACCGATAAATGGGCAAGGGGAAATCCGTATTTCTCATAACACAACTTTATTCCCTGTTTTGCCGCCGATGGACTCCGTCGTATAGATTGGCCCGGAGGTTAAAGTACCCGGAAGCGGAACCGACGCAGATCCTATTCAGGTGAGGAAAAAAAATATTATAAAAAATTTTAAAAAATTTGGCTGTTGCTCTTGTAATTTCTGGAAAAATAGGATATTATATTATCAGAAATTTTTCTTTAGGAGGTAACTTTCCCATGTCAGTAAAAGTTGCTATTAATGGATTTGGCCGCATTGGCCGTCTCGCTTTCAGACAGATGTTCGGCGCTGAAGGCTACGAAGTCGTCGCTATCAACGACCTCACCAAGCCCTCCATGCTTGCTCAGCTGCTCAAGTACGAT
>ONDC01000230.1 GCA_900316495.1 uncultured Eubacteriales bacterium | reverse complement strand
AGGCACGGGATGAATCCGGGCTTTCAAAACCATTCAGTATATTGAAAAGGATTGGAATCATTATGTCGGTTGCGGTTGGTGTGCTGCTCGGTATTTTCATTATTTTGCTCGTTGTGCTGGGCGTTTGCCGCATGGTCAACGGCAGTCATTACCGGATTGATACGCCGGACGGCATTCAGGAAGACGCCTATGTGGAAATAGGCGGCATCGAGCAGTTTATGCAGATCAGGAGCGAAGACCTGAACAACCCCGTCGTTCTGTGGCTGCACGGCGGTCCCGGCTTTCCTTTGACCTATATGAACTATTATTATCAGGGAGAGCTTGAAAAGGATTTTACCGTCGCCTGTCTGGAACAGCGCGGCTGCGGCAGGACGTATTATAAAAATACTCATGCAGCCAACGCTTCTCCCGATGACTTGCTGTCGGATATTCACGAAGCGGTCGAAGTGCTGAAAAAGCGGTTCCACAAGGAAAAAGTCATCATCATGGCGCAGTCGTGGGGAACCGTCATCGGTATGAAATACACCGAACAGCATCCCGAAAATGTGGCTGCATATGTCGGCGTCGGTCAGGTCACGCAGTTTGCAAAGGGCAAAGTTTATTCCGCGCGGAAAGCCGCCGATCTGGCGGAGCGGCAGGGAAACACCCGGGACGCGGAAAGACTCAGAGAACTCGCGGCGGCTTTTGAGCAGGTGTCTGACATCCAGAACGTCAATATCAAAGACCTCGAAGAAATGATCATCACCTCCGGCAGCTATTTAAAGGCGGCGGGAGAAATGTCCGGCATGAAGCTGAAGCAGATGACAACCGCGCTGACGTCGCCGCATTTTAATCTGAATGACGCAAGATGGTTCCTTTTCGCGTCAAGCACGAAAAACATCATTGATTCGCAGACGGAGCTGATTGACTATATGTATTTCGGCTTTGATCTGAATCAAATCAGGCTGTCCGAAAACGTCCCGGTACTTTTTGTGCAGGGGGATTGTGACTACATCACACCTACCGACATGGTAAAGGAATATTGTGAAAGTGCCGATTCTGATTCTGTCAGGATAGTGACGATCCCGGACACGGGGCATACGCCCTTTCTTGACAATCCCGCCGCGTTCTGCGAGGCTGTGAAGGGCTTAACTCTTGCGGATTGAAGAATTTCTGGAATGCTGTCCGATAGCCTTAGATTTCTCAAGCCGCGCCACCATTCTATTGACACTGTAAAGGAATGATTCAAATGAGAGTATTCGCGTTGGAACTCGACAATGACATTAAAGGTATCGAGCGGAGAGACAGCTATATCGAAGAACTGATCAGCAAGCTGCCGGAGCCGGAACTGGTGGTGCTGCCGGAGCTGTCGCGGTGCAGCTACATGGCAAGTCAGGCGATGTGGCAATACGCCGACGACAGGGGGCGCGAGACCTCCGAGTGGGCGGTGCGTGTTGCGAAAAAGTATCATACCTTCATCGGCGCAGGCTATCTCGACCGGGAAGACGGGCATTACTACAACCGTTATCTGATTGCCGGACCGGACGGTGTATGCGGCTTTGTTTCCAAATCCGAGGGCGAATCAGCCGTATTCCGACAGGGAGATTTCGGCAGTGTGATTTCTACGCCTTTCGGCAAGGTGGGCGTGGCGATCTGCTATGATTCAAGGCGTAAGCACTTTTATGAAAACGTCAAGGACGAGGAACTGTCGCTGATATTATTTCCTCACGGCGCTCCCGCTGATCCGACAAAACCGGAAGCCGAACACGCCGAAAACGACAAGCGGTGTCAGATGGTTGTCGAAGCGTTCGGCGTGCCGGTGGTGTACGTCAACAGCGTCGGGAGTCTCGAATATATGCCGGGAATGATGGGTGCGATGATGAAAAAGCACGGCTTCAGACTGAACGGTATGAGCAAGATCTATGCCGGGGACGCCAATCCGATAGACGCCGGCATACCCGAAGCCATCGGCGCGGAGCTTGCGCTGTCGCCTCACAAGCGCGTGAAGGAAATCCGTTTCCACGGCGA